>DAOLBU010000006.1:14564-40580 GCA_035324355.1 Minisyncoccota bacterium | reverse complement strand
AAAGACCACTGACATTAAATCAGGTGATTTACTACTTCTTGGGAAGCATAAACTTCTCTGTGCAGATTGTACTGATGGTAACGCTTTGGAAGCACTCTTTGGTGACGAACGTACCAGCATGATCTATTCAGACCCACCGTACAACATTAAACTCGACTACGACAAAGGTGTAGGCCACAAAGCTTCATACGGTGGCAAAGTCGATGACAACAAGAAGCCTGAGCAATACAAAGCATTTATTAAGCAGACACTGGAAGTTGGTCTGGCAGTATCAAACAAAGATACGCACGTCTTTTACTGGGCAGATGAAGCATGGGTTTGGATTTTCCAAACTCTATACAACGAGCTCGGTATAAAGAATCGTAGGCTGAATATCTGGTTAAAAAATTCAGCTTCCCCGACACCAACTGTTGCCTTCTCGAAAGTGCTTGAGTTTTGTGTATACGGCACAATCAATTCTCCGTACCTGTCTAAGCTGGTCTTGGACGCAACTGAAATGATGAATAAGGAGCTTGGCACGGGTAATCAACTACTTGAAGATGTTCAAAATGTTTGGGCAACCAAGCGCTTGAGTACGTCTCAATATGAACATCCAACATCAAAACCACCGTCACTGCATGAGAAAGCAATCAAACGTTGTACCAAACCAAACGACATCATTCTCGACTCGTTTGCTGGCTCAGGAAGCACTCTGATTGCCGCAGAGTCACTAAACCGACGAGTATATACCATTGAACAAAATCCTATCTTTTGTGAGGTGGTTCGGCGACGATATGAAAAGCTCACTGGGAAGAAAGTGAAGGTAATCAAAGGATTCTATGAAAAAGGATAGTCATGCCCCGAGGTTCTTAGACGAACTTCGCAAGGTGCCAATCGTGCAGGTCGCATGTGAGAAATCAGGGATTTCACGCAACACGGTTTATCGTTGGTTAAAAGAAGATAAGGAGTTTGCTAAGGAATACGACGAAGCCGAAGCGGCTGGGATTGAGTTCGTGAATGACATGAGCGAAAGTCAGCTACTGCAGCTGATCAAAGATAGAAAGTTCTCAGCGATTCGGTTATGGCTAACGAGTAATCATAAACGATTCGCTACCAAACCACTGAAAAGACAGGGTGAGAAAAATACTGAACTATCAGATGATCAGAAAGACACCATCAAACAAGCATTGGAATATGCCAACTTAATCAAACCTAATCATGAATAATTTACCTCCAGAACTATTAGAGCGAATCGTTTCTGATCCATTAGTGAGACGAGAAGTGACCGCCAGGAGTCACGGATACTTTATGCCTGTGTATTTCAGTGAGTACTTAAAACACCCGAGTGCAAAGTTTCACTCAGAAATGCTTGAAATTACTGAACGAACTGATTTGAAGTTAGGAGTAATAGTAGCGTTCCGTGGTTCTGCCAAATCTACCATCTTTTCTTTGTCGTACCCCATTTGGTCGATACTCGGTTCACAACAAAAAAAGTTCGTATTACTTATCTCACGTACTCAGACGCAAGCCAGACAGTTACTACAGAACATCAAAGCAGAATTAGAGCGTAACGAACTGCTTCAACAAGACCTTGGACCATTTGAGGAGCCACAAGATGAATGGCGCGCTTCATCAATTGTTCTTTCCAAGTACGATGCTCGTATCACTGTATTGTCTGCCGACCAAAGTATGCGTGGACTGAGACATAAGAGTCACCGACCAGATCTTATTATCTGTGACGATATTGAAGACATCAGCTCTACCAAAACGCAAGAAGGTCGAGACAAGACATTCAACTGGTTTACCAGTGAGATTATTCCTTCGGGAGACCTTGGAACTAAGATTATTCTGGTCGGTAACCTTGTCCATGATGATTCACTTATCATGCGTCTAAAAGAGAAAATCGACTTTGGCGAAGTAAGTGGCGTGTTTAAGGCATTTCCACTCATAGACAAGTATGGTGATTGTTTGTGGCCAGAAAAGTTTGCTACACCTGAATCACTAACAGAACTCAAGAAAGAAGTCATGAGTGCTAAAGCGTGGGAACGAGAATACCTACTTCGCATGATTCCAGACGAAGGACAGATCATAGATGCGCTATGGATACGTCACTATCACGATATTCCAGATGATATGCACCAGCTGGGCATCTTTGTGGGTGTAGATCTCGCCATCTCGAAAAGCACCTACGCTGACTATACAACAATGGTGCCGATCTTAGTGTGCGAGAAAGACAAAAAATTGTATCTGTATATTTTGCCTGAGATAGTCCGCAAACGACTTAGTTTTCCTGAAACCTGTGCCGAGATAAAGCTACTGGAATACAAACTTCGTTCTGAGTACTTACTTGATCCACTATTCTTTATTGAGAATGTCGCATATCAAGAAGCGGTTGTACAACAGCTCAAAGAAGATGGTGTAAATGTTGAAGGAGTTCGACCACAAGGAGACAAACGAGAACGCTTAAGTCTCACAGCCACGCCGCTAAGCGTGGGGCAGATCTTCTTTCCCTTTGGTGAGTCATCAAAGCTAGAACAAGAACTCATCAACTTCGGTGTTGAAAAACATGATGACTTAGCTGATGCATTCTCGTTAGTAGTGCTTGAAGTACTGGTGAACCGTAAGCCTAAGAAGAAAGGAATTCTATTTGGTTAGTACGTACAAGCCTTAACTACCTCACCAAATTGATAAATAAACACATCAGCGTCACGTACGTGATCTGGTGCGTTTTGTCTGAGATTATCTCCAATTACGTTGCAATATGAAGTTGCGGCTACATCATTGATAGCGACTTCAGTATCAACTGTGATGCGAATTAGAATCCCGTCATCATTGTTTGCCAACTGAGTATCTAACCAGCGACCTTCTGCGTACTCATCCAGTCCAGCTTGAATTGCTGACATATTTGCTGGTTGCTTTGGAGTACTGTTTTCAGATGGTGACATGACTATTGAAGCTACGATACCAACGAAGATAATAGCCACTAATGCACCTCCTGCACCAATACCTTGCTTAGCTCGACAGTTTGGACAACGTCGAGCTTTCTTTGGAATGTCTGACTGACATTCTCTACACTTCTTTGTTTGTTCTGTATTCATAAATCTAGCGGGATTTTAATTATTAAGTGCTGAGATACCAAAAGGCTCCCAGCCATTGCTATCCAACCTTTCGGTCAGACACATACCTGTTTCCAGATATGACCCGCTAGAGTGACTCTGACTGGGAGTCCTTTGATCTCTAGCGGGTTTTACGACCATATCCTCTTGCGAGGGGTTAGGCCTTTGTTGTGATGAACATAATAGCAAATTACTGCTATTAATAACAATTGTATCGCTAAAGTGTTGTTTTGCTAAGCGAGCATGTGACGTTTTAACTAGCTTGCATAGCTATACATCACCGATGGTTCTGTCATTAATATATAAATGATAGAAGGAGTAACTGAGGAAAAATTAAAGTACTGTCTTTATGCAAGAAAAAGTACCGAAAGTGACGAACGACAAGCATTGTCGATTGAATCTCAAGTTAACGAAATGTTACAGATTGCGGAGCGTGAGAATCTTGAAGTAGTTGATATCAGACGAGAATCAAAGTCTGCTAAGGATTCTGGGAATAGACCGATATTTAAAGAATTGTTAGGAGATGTGAAACAGGAAAAGTTTAATGCAATATTAACGTGGGCACCAGATAGGTTAAGTCGTAATGCTGGTGACTTAGGCTCAGTAGTGGATTTGATGGATGAGCAAAAATTACATTCAATTCGTACGTATGGACAGACATTTAGTAACTCTCCTAACGAGAAGTTCTTGCTGATGATTCTGTGTTCTCAAGCAAAACTAGAGAATGACAACAGAGGCATCAATGTAAAGCGTGGGCTGAGAGCTAGATGTGAACTGGGTCTGTGGCCTACTAACGCTGCCACTGGATATATCAAAGAACGTAGACTGGACCGAAAGAATGAATGCTTGATAGATGAAGACCGTGCCCCAGTCATTAAACAGATGTTCGAGAAAGTAGCGTATGAGCAATGGTCTGGTCGCAAACTCTATCACTGGCTGAAGTTCGAGCTTAACTTTAGGACTCATGCGGGAAAGAAACATCTGAGTCTTGGAAACATATACAAAATCTTAGATAACACTTTCTATTATGGAAGTTTTGAATACCCCAAAGGTAGCGGTCAGTGGTATCAAGGAAAACATGAGCCGATTGTCACTAAAGAACTATATGACGAGGTACAGAAGCAACTTAAAGGCAACGGGCTAAAAACCAGAAATGATAAAGAGTTTGCGTTTACTAAACTGATGACTTGTGGTTTATGTGGTTCAGGCATCAGTGCTGATGAGAAGTATAAGAAACTTAAGAATGGAAAGTTTAATACTCACATTTACTATGGGTGTACCAAAGCTAAGGATAAGAATTGCAAGTGTGGGTACATCAACGAAGTTGATCTTATCAGTCAGCTACAAGATTTGGTTGATTCTATTGAGCTTAAAGAAAATATTGTTCTTAAAAAACTACGGGATGAAGTCACTCGGTTTAAAAAGTTTCAATTAGCTTTGTCTGGTAAAAGTACAGAATTAAAAGTGACTAATAAGGATGTGAAGAATTACGTTAAATTTATTTTGAAAGATGGTGATGTGAATGAGAAGCGTAGTCTGCTTGAGAGTTTAGAGAGTAAAATCAAACTTCAGCACAAGCAAGTAAAACTAAATTGAACATCTCATTTACTTAACTTCTTATTACAAATCTTTCATAAAGATGCGTAATTAAAAGATTTTTTCACTCTACTTACACGACGCAATCTTTACCCACACACTCTCCCTCAATTTCACACTCGATTGTCGTGTGGTTGATATGAAATGCTTTCATATGTTCTTCGATATTCTCTTTTACCTGCTTAGTCTCAGCGACAGTACAATTCTTAAGAACTACATGACATGTTAAGACATTATGTTCACCATCAAGAGACCAAACATGAATATCGTGCACGGCCTGAACCTCGCTAATATTTAATATTTCTTGTTTTATTTTTTCAATATCAACTTCCGCTGGTGTGCCCTGCATTAGAATGTTCATGACATTTTTGAGGCCGCCCCATACTCCCCAAAGAATAAACAATGTGTACCCAACAGTCAGTAATGGGTCGATGATGTAGAAGTCAGTAAAGTAGATTGCAATCGCTCCGACCAGTACAGCAGCCCACCCAATTACGTCTTCAAGTAAGTGCCACGACAATACTTTTTCGTTAGCGCTCAGACCTTTACTCAATCTGAAAAAAGCAACGAGATTTACTCCAACACCAAATACTGCTAACAAAATCATTCCTGTAGCATGCACTGGCTCTGGGCTAAATAGTCGCTGCACTGCTTCACTCAGAATGAAGATTGAACCAACAATTAAAATCACTGCACTGAACAGGGCTGAGAAAACAGATATGCGAGCATAACCAAATGTGCGCTTCTTATCAGGTGAACGTTCAGCTTGTTTTTCTGCGAAATACGCAGAAAAGAGCGCTATACTGTCTCCGAAGTCATGCAAAGCATCGGATAGAATGGCGACACTATTGGTAAGAATACCGCCGATTACTTCAATAATGACAAAAGTAAAATTTAAGATAGCAGCAAACAAAATATTGCCCTTTCTGTCACCATGATGATGGTGGTGTCCGTGATGATGATGTCCTGACATATTATATTTTTAACCTAAAGCTACATCTAACGACATCATAACTGCAAAACCAATCATCGCTCCGACTGTGGCAAAATCTGCCATACCTGGACCACCACGTTGTGATTCAGGAATCAGCTCTTCTACAACTACAAACATCATTGCTCCTGCTGCGAAAGATAAGGCATACGGCAAAACTGGTGCAAACATCAAAACTAATGCAGCACCCAGCACCGCTGCAACTGGTTCAACCATTCCCGATGACTGACCGTATAGAAATGCTTTAAAACGAGTGAATCCTTCTCGTCTCAATGGAACTGAAACGGCTGCTCCTTCTGGAAAATTCTGAATTCCAATACCAACAGCCAAGGCAATAGCGGCTGCAACAGTTGCTCCTTCAATACCTGCTGCCGCTGCCCCGAATGCAACACCAATCGCTAATCCTTCAGGGATGTTATGAAGCGTAATTGATGACACTAGAAGCACACTTCGATGCCAAGAGGTTTTCACTCCTTCAACTTCAGACATCGGAGCACCGAGATGTAAGTGAGGTATAACCTTATCCATTAGCCACAAAGTTCCAGCACCGAGTAAGAATCCTATTAATGGAGGTAGCCATTTAGGTAGAGCACCGCCTTCTGATAATTCAATTGCTGGAGAAAGTAACGACCAGAAACTGGCCGCAATCATTACTCCAGCAGCAAAAGCCAGCATTCCGTTTAAAACTTTTTTGTTAATTTCTTTAAAGAAAATTACTCCTGAAGCACCGAGTGCAGTAATAAACCAGGTAAAACAACCTGCCAAGAGCGCTTGAGTCACAGGACCCAAAGCTAAAAACCATTCGATCATATTGTATTTTTATATTAAATTTTTAAGTACCTCGGAGAGAGTATTTGAGGTAAAGAGTACGGAGGAAACTTGCAATAAACTATTTGTACCATTTAAAGTTCCATTACACAAATGAACTTGTTCCGCACTTGGAAGCTTCTTCTTCGAATAGAAAACGCTCTACAAAAAACTTAGTCTTTATATATTTCAGTAAGAGAACTGCGTAAAGTTAGATAGCATAAACTAACAATGGATGCTGCAATCACGAAACTACCTAGTACATCAACAATGTGATGTACCCCAACCAACACCCTTCCAAATCCAACCAAAGCCGCCATAATAAACAAAACTATTCCAGCTGATTTGTTAAACGTGAACACAATACTAGCGATAGCAAATACTAACAAAGCGTGATCTGAAGGGAATCCATTGTCAGCCGCATGAGCCACCAATGGAATAAAATCGTGTTCAAGAAATGGTCGAGGGTTCTCAACTAACAAAGAGGCACTTCTGCTAGCGATAAAAGTAAGAGGTAATGAGATTGTAGCTAATACAAGAATTCGCAGTCGTTGATAATCTGAAGCGAGTGCAACGAAAACTAGTGCAGTCAAAACAATAATGACGTGCAATTTGGTAGCTAAAAAAATGGAGACAATTTCTAGCATAGATGATTATGTTTCTCTTTTCATACTTACTGTTTATTAAATAGCCGTAAGCTATTAAGAATAACCACAATCGCCATTCCTGAATCTGCTGCAATAGCAAAGACAAGATTTGTTAAGCCAAACGGTACTAGAATCAAAAATAGAATCTTTACTCCTATAGCCAAGGCTAAATTAAAACGAATCGTACTCATGGTGGCCTTGGCCAATCGAATCGAACGTGGGATAGCAGTTAGATCACCTGACAAAAGAGTAATATCTGAGGATTCAATCGCAGCATCAGTGCCACCGGCCCCAATGGCAAAGCCAACATTTGAGGTCACTAAAGACGGAGCATCATTGACTCCATCGCCAACCATCGCTACTGAACCATACTTTACTTGCAAGTCTTTCACTGCTTTCACTTTATCTTCAGGGAGTAGTTCAGACCTAATATCATCTATGCCGACTAACTGTGCCACATACGTGGCATTGAGAGTATTGTCACCGGTAAGCATGGCACTCTCTACTCCAGCTTTCTTTAGTTCCATAACTACAGACGAAGATTCTTCACGCACAGTATCAGCTATTGCGATGGCACCGATAAGCTCTGATTCTTCAGCCACCATTACTACTGTTTGGCCTAACTTCTCCAATCGTTCAATTTCTACTAAAAATGACTTGTCTTCTATCGCATGCTCTTTCATTAGCTTGGTGTTCCCGATATAACTTTTTGCGTTACAAACTAAACAATGTGCCTTTCCACCTTTACCAGCAACGTTTTCAAACGACTCCATATTGTGAGGGGTAATGTTTCGGTCTTTCGCATACTGAGTAATTACTTCTGCTAACGGATGGGAGGAAAAAGCTTCCAAACCAGCCGCATCAGCAATTACTTCATCTTTGGTGTGCGAACCAAACGCTAAGACTTCTGTTACTGTGTGTCTTCCGTACGTCAATGTACGCGTTTTATCAAAAGCGACGGCTTTCACTTTGGACAATTTTTCAAGATACACTCCACCTTTGATCAAAATACCGTGACGTGATGCACCACCAATAGCAGACGCAATGGCGACTGGCGTAGCAATAACAAGCGCACACGGACAAGCAATCACCAAGAGGGTAATGGCTCGATACAACCACTCATCAAATGGTTGTCCGAGTAGCACTACCGGAATGACGATCGTAAGCAGCGACACTACAACAACTAGCGGTGTGTAGTAGCGAGCAAAATTATCAATAAATGTTTGCGTCGGGGCACGTGAGGCTTGGGCTTCTTCTATGAGCGTAATTATCCTAGCAAACGTAGAATCACTGCTCATTTTTTCTACCTGTATTTCGAGATATCCTTGTATATTCAGTGTGCCAGCAAACACGTTACTTTGAACAACCTTATCGGCCGGTGTTGACTCGCCAGTAATTGCCGCCTCATCAACTGAAGAACCGCCCGCTACAACCACACCGTCCATCGGTATCAACTCACCAGGCTTTACTACTACAACCATACCAATCTCTACTTCTTCAACAGGCACAGTCTCGCCAGTTTTTAACTGAGCAACCTTCGGAGATTTTTTAATGAGAGCTGCTACTGCCTTACGTGAACGTTCAACCCCAAAACTCTCAAACCATTCAGCTAATGAAAAGAGGAAAACTACTGCAGCCGCCTCGCCATACTCACCAATATAGATTGCCCCTATAGAGGCAATCACTACCAAGAAACTAATATTTAAGAATCTTTGTTTGATGAGTCCATTGACGGCGCTCCGTAGGACAAAGACTGACCCTGCCACGATAGATAGCACATAAAACAGCGTGCTCCACTGCTCTTGCGGTAATGAAAACGAACTTAAAAAACCGAGAGCTAAAAGCATACCCGAAATAGGAGTGAGCGTTTTAAGTGCGCCAGTACGAGATAAGACGGCTTGTATACCTGTAGCTGGAGCTGTATCTTCCCCCGATCCGCAATCATCACAGACAGATGCTTTTTTATTGTGTTTTTCAGTCATATTTAATTATTGTTTTAATCTACATCCAACTGAACGCTATATTGTTCGACGATAGTCTGAAAGTCGTCCAACTCAACGTCAGTCAACGATTCACTGACTGATACATCAACATCAGATGGATTGATAGGAGTACCATCTTTGAAGAGAGTGTAGTGCAAATGAGGACCAGTAGATTGACCAGTTGAACCAACATAGCCAATGACTTGTCCTTGTTTCACTTCTGGATTCTTCTTCACTTCGGAGGCAATACGAGACATATGAGCATACTGACTCATATACTGTCCGTGCTCTATATCAATCGCAATACCAAGTGGACCCCTACTGCCTGACAAGGTTACCTCTCCGTCTGCAATAGCAACGATTGGAGTACCGTGTGGAGCGGCATAGTCGATTGCTCGGTGCGGAGTTACACGTTTAGTAATTGGATTCAGTCGACTGTAACTAAAGCCAGAACTCACATACCCCACACCAATTGGTGAGCTTAGGAACTGACGTTCAACACTCTCACCATTTGCAGCGTAGTAGCCACCTGTGCTACTCGATGTTTCAAAGTAATACGCCTTATACATTTCACCTTGATTAGTGAACTGAGCCGCCAGGATTTTTCCTGCACTAGCTTCTACTCCATCTTTTGTCTTTCGTTCTTCATACAAAACAACAAACGAGTCATCAATCTGAATGTCAGTATTGAAGTCTATATCCCACTGAAAAATTTCAGCTAATTCAACCAAAGTCTTGTCCGACAACCCAGCACTTGCACCATCATAAAATAGTGAAGACTCAATTGTTGCACTCCTTACTACTTCAGTAACGTCATACTCAACTGCTTCTTCTTTAGCTATAAACTGACCGTCAACGTTTTCGATAACAATCTTCTTGTCATCATTCAGATCATAATCAACTGACGCAAGAGCATCTTGAGCAAATACGACATGGATGAGTTTTCCAGCTTGTAGTTTGGTGAAGTCATACACACCTTGAACAGCAGTCAGAATAGAATCTTGATCTTCGGCATTAACCGCTACTTCTTCCATGATGGTCGAGAATGTGTCTCCAGGTTGAATCTCAATCTCTGTCACTTCCGTCGTTGGTACGGCAACAGGAACAGGGGTTTGTTCTGAAGATTTATCTATTTGAACGCTCACCTCAGTTGTACGTTCAGGGGTGTCACGAGTGTAGGTGACAGTCGTTTCTGCCGAGTTGTGCAGTGTTATAAATACACCACCGACGAGAATAAGAGAAACGAAGCTAAAAATTATGTATTTCATACTACTATTCATAATCTACGAAATACTTAATGTTAGCCTGCGTACGCAACCCAGTAACGTAGCTTTGCGCTGCTGTACTAAACTTTTGCCCTCTAAGCTGTTCTGCAACCTGCGCTCGTGCCGCCTCTTCCTGACCTTCGGGTACTGGCCCATTAGCTTCCAAAAATGCGTCGATGTCGGCTTCAGTCACTTCGATATCTGAAGACAAAAGTGACTCGAGCATTTTTTGCGTTCGAATTTGTCCCGTGAGACTTTCTCTGTCTAGTCCTTGCTGTGCTAACACTTCTTCCAGCGTTCCTCCCTGAGCAGTAACCTGTGATTCGATAGCCGCAATCTCTGTTGCGACCTCATCGTCAGTCACTATCACACCTGCCTCAGTTGCAGCTTGTTCAATCAGAATATCTGAAATCATCGAATCGAGCACTGCCGCACCAGCCTGTTCTTCCAACTCACCAACGACACTTAATCGACTGATCGACTCACCATTTACTTTAGCGGCAGTAACGAAACCTTGTGTATACAAAGTTACTCCTACCACCAAAACCATAACAATGGCAACTGCGCCGCAAATCAGCAGTGGTTTTTGCTGTACTTGCGTCGGCCAAGGTTGGTCTTTTTCGTCGATATGTTTAATAGGCTCTTCGTTTGTTTGTACTTCTTCCATAGTATGGTAATTAATATTCTTCTAACAATTCGTTCATGTAATCAATTTCGGCTTGCTGACCATTGACCATAGTCTGAGCTAAGCGAGTCACGGTTTCATTATCGCTACGCTCAATAACACCTTCTGCCATCATGACGCCGCCTTGATGGTGACGAATCATAAGTTCTAGAAACAACTTTTCAGCCGCTTTGTCCTCTAGTGTCACTAACTGATCCACTTCAGCTTTGGTAGCCATGCCAGGCATGTATGCTCCTGAAGTGAACGAATCATTCATCTGACTGTGATTCATTGAAGACATACTATCGGCCATCCACATCATCGGTTTTTTTGTAGTAGTAAGGGGTTTTTCCCATAAGTCTAACCAACCCAGCATCATGCCACGCTGATTAGCTTGGGTGTTAATGATGTCAAAAGCAAACCCTCGAATGTCTTGTCTGTCAGTACGTTCTCTGACGAGGAATGACATTTCAATTGCTTGCTGGTGATGGACGCTCATGTCTTGAGCAAATCCAATCTCTGCTTCGTTAGGACTATTCGATAGATTCGTGTTCAGTCCAAACAGAAACATACTGGCTCCTACCACAACTCCTAGCATCAAAGCCAGAAGTTGTTTTTTGATGATTTTGTAACTCATATTTATTGCATGCCACCAGGAATAGCGTTACAGGTAGCTCCTGGTTCAGGTGTTTGTGGACCTTGTCGGAACTTAGCTAGGAACTGGTCTACCCGTTCATCATCAGCTGAATCAAGTGGAAGTTGTACACCCCAAGCGGTCAGCATGATCGGAGACTCTTGTTCTGGATAGGGGCTAATAAAGGAATAGCCAGCGACTTTTTTCTCCAGTGTTTCTATATCTGCAACTGGTAAGTTGGGCTGGTATGTAATCCAGACAGCACCATGCTCAAGTGAATGGACTGCATTTTCATCTACAACTGGTTCATCATAGATATCACCATTACAGCTCAGCCAGACCGGATGGTGGTTTCCACCAACTGGTGGAGTGTCCTTGTAGTCAACCTCAGTTTGCACATGACTACGGTCGGTCACGATAGTTGAAGTGATACCGACAATTTCTTGTTCGTAGGCTTTTTGTTGCGAGCTAGTAGACCACCATGAACCACCGACGAGAAGGAGGATTGATAGGCCTATAATAATAAGTGCTAGTTTCATGTTAGATATTTTAATTAAGGATAAATGTTGATTAAGATGCACACACTAGTGGTGCGTTTATTTTCTTCATGAGGAGATGGTTTGCATATACCAATAAACCGACGCCAAGTAACCCGAACTCCTCACCGCCAAATGGCAACCATGCCAGTACCCCTCCAGCTCCAAACAAGACAAGAATTGATGACAATAAGAAAGTTCCGCAGGCAGCACAACCAATGCCGAAAAAGCCACTGACGAGTCCGCCAATACCGCTAGCCCCGACGTTTGCTAGGTTGGTTGCTTTGCTTCGCACACTTCTGATGTAGTGCGTAAGTAGGGTTATTTGCAAACCAAACAAGACCGCAATGAGTACCGTGTATGTGGCTGAGAGAACAGTGAAGTTGGTTCCGAGTGAACCATAGAGATTCAATACCAGTAGTCCAATTTCAATTACAGTCACAGATTCGTACTGCCATAGAGTTTTTATCAGTCCAATGTGTGGCAATAGAATTGCAACCGACAAGACAACAAAACTTACAGCTAGAAATAGCAAGCAGTATAATGGACGAACAAAAACTAACTGAAGTGCGTTGCGGTACATGGTAGTTATTGATTATCCGTAGCAATTGAAATTAACTGTTCAATTGCCGCCAGTGGCTGGGCACCATTGATTGGATAGGTTTTGCCATCTGGACCAATCATGACGCTCCATGGGGTCCCTCGACCGCCAGTTTCAACTGCGTTCGCTATATCAGCTTGTATATGCTCATCATACTTTCCACTCTCCAGACATTCGTTGAAACGATCTGCATCCAATCCAGCTGCAGCTGCTAATTCCGGAATTAACACGTCTTGGTTCGTTCGATTATTCCCGGTTGAAGGGTCAGCAAAATAACCGTCGGCTATAGCCCAAAAAGCATCATTTCCTCCTTGCTCTGCGGCACACTCAGTGGCAACTGCGGCACGTTGAGCTTTCACTGGGTGCAATTGCTCTAAGGGAAACTGTCTAAACACCCATGCGACTTCACCAGTCTCTCCATATTTATCCATAACTTCATTCATGGTGTCATGAAATCGCTTACAGAATGGACATTCGAAGTCCGAGTATTCAACAATTTTAATTGGTGCGTTAGGATTACCTTTAATGTGATCTTCGATGGTCACTGGCCGAACAGCGTCGGTTGAACCAGTTGGTTCGGGAACAGCTGCAACTGGCTGATTAGTATCCGTAATTGCCACTGGAGCATTAGCGGTAGCTCCACTATTACTAAAGTAGAGTGCCCCTGCTACAAAGGCCCCGGCAATTACAATTGCCAAAGGGATTAGGTATTGATTAGGTTGGTTTTTGTTATAATTTTCTTCCATATACGTTAACTAAGTGATTAAATACAAAAAAGCTAACGTGTATCACGAATAGCAGCCTAGACAGCAATCGTGACTTAGTTAGCTTAGAACAGGGTGGTAAATTTTAGGATGTAAAATTCCGCTAGAAAACAATTCTTGCAGTGGCCTAACAATGTATGTTGGAGACTTTTTTTGATAGAAACTTGCTGTAGATAATTTCCATACTGAGATTGACTGCCCAAATAAAACGGAACAAGCCACTGAAAAGGCTTTTGCATATGGTAGCAATAACAGTAGAGTGAGCAGGAGAACAGGTATAGCTAAGGATAATGCTGACCAAACTGTAAGGTGTTCATTAAAATCCATCTGGCAGACAACGCCCCCTTCCATCAACATCGGACAACCAGACATATGAGTCGTAGTGTTTATGTCTGCAGACATGTGAAATAGACTCAGAAAAAGCGTGCCTAAAAATACCGCCATAAGAAGAGACAGTAGAATATTTTTTTTCAGGCTGTTTAACAAAAACATAGTATCTGCATATTGTATCAAAATGCTTGTAATAAAACATCTCTAAAATAGATTAATTTGCCCAAGGCACAAAAACACCCATTCAGGTGCTTTTGTTAAGCTAGAACGATAGTGTCTCGTGCTAGCTCTAGACGGCGGAGGGAGAGGGATTCGAACCCTCGAAGAGCTTTCACCCTTAACAGTTTTCAAGACTGCCGCCTTCAACCACTCAGCCATCCCTCCAGATATATTCAATTGTAACTGGGTTCTAATTTAATCTCATCATCACAAACTATTTTCGGTGTGGCTTCGCTGCCCTCCCTAAAGTCTTGCTAACGCATCGACTTTTCCTCTTAAGAGAGGATTAGATGAAATCTAAAACTGTTTAGATTTCATAACCATCCCTCCAGATATATTTAATTGTACCTCGAACTCTGATTTAACTTTTTCTCCTTTGAGTTCTATAGGAACTCATTAGCAACAGATACTAGCAAATTAGAGCCAAAAAGTACACTCTCGGTGTGCTACAATTTTCCTAATGGAACCAGCACGAGCAATTTCCTGGGAAGCCCCGGAACATACTCATAATGAGAAAGGAGGGGATTGGTATTTAGCTTTAGCTATCCTGGTTATTTCTATTGCTGTGGCAGCCTATTTATTTGATAACATACTCTTCTCACTTTTGGTGGTGGTGGCTGGTGGTGCTATGGCTCTAGCTGCTACAAAAAAGCCTAGCATTATTCCTTTTGGTGTGTCTGTGCGGGGAATTAGGATTGATGAGCGACTTTATCCCTATTCCACTCTCCAGGCGTACCATATAGATGAGGATCATCCTGACGGGCCACAATTGTTAGTATTGTCTAAACAAAAAATGATGCCAATACTAGTCCTGCCTTTACCTGAAGACTATATTGATGATGTGGAGGATATTCTACGTGAAAAATTAGCAGAAGAATTAATTGAAGAACCCCTCTTCATGATTCTGCTGGAAAAATTTGGATTTTAAGGTATGATGCTGCCACAGGTTTCTAGAGACTCTCGTTTCTAGAGCCAAAATAATAAGCTGCTCTCATAGTTTAATGGATAGAATGCCAGTTTGCGGAATTGGCGATCCAAGTTCGATTCTTGGTGAGAGCACAAATAAAACGGACGTTGTTTTGCAACATTTTTCAAATATACCTTTCATGAGTTTCCGAACCATAACCTTTTTCTGAAGGTAAGATGATTGCTTGAAATTTTGCTATAATGAGTTAATGGAATCACCAGAGACACAAAATAAAAAAATCTCATTACTCAAACTGGAAAAAATCGCGCCAGAAGTTTATCAGTTGTTACAAGATTTAAAGAGAACTGGTTGGGTAGATAGAGGGGTAGAAAACCCAGAGTCAGTAAAAGAACATACTGAAGCACTACTTGCGCTCGCTGAAGAAATCTCACCGTTTTTAACTGAAGACGAGACAAATGGACTAATAGATATGTTAGAAGTTCATGATTGGCCAGAAGCGATACACGGCGATGAGGTCATTCTAGAACTTGATCCAGACGACAGAAAGGCATTAAAAGAGGCAAAGTTTGAAAATGAAAGGAAGGCATTAGCAAAAATTTGTGAAGACCTACCAAACGGAGAAGTCATTATGGCGTTATGGTTGCGGTTTGAAAATTCAGCTGATCCAGCAGCTGAATTTGGTCGCCAGTTGGATAAGTATCAGGCAGTTGAGAAAGCCTTGGAATATGAACAAGCTCAAGGAATAGCTCTATTTGATGAATTTTTAAGATATTCAATAAATTTTATCAATCATCCTGTTTTATTACAGAGAATTGAGCAATTGAAATTAAAGTGGGGAGGTAAGTTTTAAGCAAAAAGTTCTTCAAGTCGCTCGATCCCTAATTTCAGGTCGTATCTACTGAGGAATAGTTCTGAAAGTCCAGCTTCTCCTGCACAAAAGGAATGACCAGCTTCGGCTGGTTTTTCTTTTTGTGCTCGAGCAGAAACTGTGCCTGCGCACGTTTAGTTAGGAATAGAAAGTCGGAGTGATGCCGTAGGCGAACGAGACAGGGTCGTGAGCGACATAATTTCAGGAAGTGAAGCGACCATGAAATTAGTCGACTCCTGACCGAACTTCCTGGCGAGAGCACAAACCGGCCGACCCAAATGCGACAGCATTTGGGTCGTTGCCGTTTGTAGCTCTAGTTAGGCAATATTTTGTTGAGAGATAATAAGTATTTACATATGAAATACACGGTGTATAGTTCTGTCACCCAGCCATCTGGTCTGGGACTAGTACATTTCATAGATATAGACTCTGGAGAAAACCATGCAAACGATAGCAACGTACTGGTATGTCTGGCTCGCGGTCATGGTGCTTGGATATGGCTATGCTACAGCCATTCAGTACCGCACCACCAGCGACACCTTCTTCAACGGTAGCGGTGCGACTATCGTTGCATCGGTTGTCGGGGCGTTGGGTCTGGGTTTGCTACTTCTCGCCTTTCTGGTCCACCTTATCGATTACGCCCGCTGAAACCAGCGACAAATCGGCCGCAAGGACTCCAGGCAGACATGTTCTGCTTGGAGTTCTTTTTATTATGTTCAACTTAGAGTAGGGCACAAACCACAGCCAATCACTTTTATATTTTTAGACCTTACATGATATGCTAAGCCCATGTCTAGATTAATGGGTATTGATTATGGAGAAAAGCGCGTTGGCGTTGCTTTGAGTGACGAGGCGGGGCAGATGGCTTTTCCGCTGACGGTTTTTCCTAATGATAAAAATTTGCTGAAAAATATCAGCACGGTCATTGTTGAGAAAAAGGTGACTGAAATTGTTATTGGTCATTCTCTCGATAAAGCAGGAGCACCAAATAAGATTCATGATAAAGTAGAAGCCTTTATGCTCGATTTGACTCTTGAAACCGGTTTACCGATTCATCTAGAGCCAGAACTATATACAACCCAAGCAGCCCTCAGGCTACAGGGAAGAAATGACCAAACAGACGCCGCTGCCGCTTCGCTTATTCTGGATAATTATTTGGTAAAAAATAAGAAAAAGTAAAATGGAACAAATCTCGTACGATGATTTTGCAAAATTAGAAATAAAAATTGGCACTATTTTGAGTGTGGAAATTGTTGAAGATGCCGACAAGTTACTTAAGCTAATGGTTGATGTGGGCGAGACTGAACCACGACAAATCGTGTCTGGGATCCGTCCTTACTTTGCTGACCCACAAGTATTGGTCGGAAAGCAGTGTCCATTTATAGTTAATCTTGAACCACGAACCATTCGCGGTTTTGAAAGCCAGGGAATGATTATGGCTGCCAGTGACGAAGAAGCTTTCGCTCTTTTGTATCCGCACGTTGAGGTCAAAAGTGGGACGAAAATAAAATAAATGAAATGAAAATTCCTTTTCTTACGGTTTTCAATCACAACATAGAAGCTATGACCAAAAAGGCTTCGGGGTTAATTGATTCGCGTTTTGGTTTGTGGTTTTTAGGACTACTGTCTTTTGTTGAATCGGCTTTGTTAATTCCGATTATCACAGATCCTTTTATGGTAGCTTATATTATGGTTCACCGTAGTAGAGCTGTAATGGCAGTGCTGGTTACTACTGTAACTTCAGTCTTTGGTGGTTTTGTCGCCTATATTACGGCCGCTTTTATGATTGATTTGGTGCTGAATTTACTTTCACCTGAGACCATTGCTTCGTTTTATCAAATGATTGAAAACTACCGCAACGATACTTTTATTTTGGCTATATTGGGTGCATTGACGCCGATTCCCTTTACCCTAACAGCATTGGTGGCTGGCACGATAAAAGGAAACCTCATCTTTTTTTTATTGGGCGCTTTTTTGGGGCGACTAGTACGTTATGGAATAGTCGGTTATCTAACATATCGTTTTGGAAATCAGACGCTCGGTTTGGCTCGAAAAAACATCGGACTCACATCAGCCATTACGGTAATTATAGTGGCTGTCTACATTTGGCATAAGATGTGAGTTTTGCCAATTTTTTTCTAAAAAACAGCGTATACTATTTGTATGCAATTGTTCCAGGCTCTTTCAAGCTTTTTTCCGCCGCCAACCTATATCTCCTTACCTAGTGTTGGAGTTGATATTTCAGACACTTCGATGAAATATGTCTCATTTCGTCCCTCTCTCCGTCCCGAAAAAGTTCGTACCCTAGATTTATGGGGTGACATTAATATTCCCGACAACGTCTTGCAGCGAGGTGAGATTAAAGACGTCAAAATTTTAACCGATGTGTTGAAAGAATTTAAGTCTAAGACTAACGCTGAATTCATTCGGGTGTCTTTACCAGAAGAGAGAGCCTATATTTTTGAAACAGAGGTTAAGAAAAATATCCCCCCCAAAGAAATCCAAAGTTTGCTGGAATTTCGTTTGGAGGAAAATGTTCCG
Organism: Minisyncoccota bacterium; assembly: GCA_035324355.1. Taxonomy (GTDB): domain Bacteria; phylum Patescibacteriota; class Minisyncoccia; order Phycocordibacterales; family UBA918; genus OLB19. The sequence goes on along the minus strand of DAOLBU010000006.1, from coordinate 22,112 downwards.
ATTGCTGCCAGAGAGGCAATTTTTGATTACGAGATGGTTGATAGTGATGAAAAAAGTTCAACCGTGAAAGTAGTAGTGGCTGCGTATCAGCGAGAAACTATTTTGCAATACTATGAGGTCTGTCGTGCGGCGGGACTGACGCCCCTTTCTTTTGAGGTAGAAGCGCAAGCTATGGCTCGAGCGGTAGTCGCCACTGAATACCAAGAGACGGTGATGCTAATTGATTTTGGTAAAACTCGGACCGGCGTGGGTATTTTGACTCGTGGTTCTTTGCTCTATACTTCCACTATTGATATTGGTGGAGGACAACTTTCTCAGGTACTACGTAAGACAGTCGGTGATTTAGCGGAATCAGAATTAACTAAGATTAAAAATACCAGTGGTCTAATTCGCACCGTTGAGAATACCGGTATCTATGAGTCCCTACTATCTACTATTTCGGTTATAAAAGATGAAATTGCTGCCCGAATGCAGTATTGGCACTTAAAAGATACTAATAAAGAAAGTCGCCGAATTAAGAAGATTATTCTCTGTGGTGGCAGTGTTAATCTTAACGGCTTGCCCGAGTACCTGACTGAATCGCTCGGGGTAACTTGTGAGCGAGCTGACGTCTGGACCAATGCTTTTAAAACAAATTTAGTCGTTCCACCTATTAGCAAAAGATATTCTTACGGATACGCTACCGCTATCGGCTTGGCCCTAAAGAACACTGTCTAATATGATAAACCTCATTCCGACAACAGTCAGAAATGCCGTCATCAAAGAATATTGGCTGCGTGTCCTGTCAGTATTTTTATTTATTATCAGTGTGGTGGCTGTGGTTATCACTCTTCTCTTTTTACCGGTCTATGTTTTAGTGTCTACCCAAGTCGAAGTCTATGCAGAGTCAGCTAAGCAGGCAGCAGAGCGGGTCGCGGACTTTGACGTCTCAGCTAAAAATTTAACTGATGCTAATCAGTTAGCGCAAAAAATTCTCGAGCAGAAACAGGTCAAAAATTTTTCAACCATCATAAAATTAGTTGAATCACTTCAAACAACGGGTATTACTATTAATGCCATTGACCTCAGTCGAGCAGGGCAGTCTTTAGGTTCAGTTAGAGTCGACGGTTTGGCTAAGACAAGAAATGACTTGGCGTCGTTTCGCGATAATTTGATACAACACGAAAGTATTGCTGATGTCATCCTTCCAATTTCTAACCTTGCTAAAGAGAGCGATATCGAATTCACCTTAGCGGTCGTTTTAAATGAAGTTCAGCCATAATAATATGAGCACTAAGACTAAAAAAATTCTGACCACTTCAATTATTACAGCGGCTGTTACCGTGGGTATTTTAGGGTTATTTTTTAATGAGATTAGAGCCCGAGGCTCAGAATTAGAGCAGCAAATTTCTATTTTAACTGAGAATAATACTAAAGAATCGACCAGTGTGCGGGTCAAGCGTTTGGTTCAGGAAACAGAGCAAGATAGGCTAGCTCTAAATAATAATTTTTTTGCCAACGAAAGTCAGAGCATTTCATTTTTAAATGAGATAGAACTATTGGCGAGAAATTTAGGTTTGTCCCTTAAAACGGAAGCCTTGGATAAAGTAGTTGATCCGGCTAATGGCGCAGAAAGGATTAAAATGGTTTTTGTTTTTAACGGACAAAAAAGCACCGTCCTTCGCTTTTCTGAAATATTAGAAGTTGTACCATATCACTCTTCGGTAGATAGTTTAACGCTACGGAAACAGCCGGACGGAAATTGGGAAGGTAGAGCGGCCATTAGTATTACAATAAATTCGCTATGATCGAAAATAACTTTGTAAAAAAGATGGTCAAAGGAATCAGAAGCGGGAAGAAACCCTCACTTACTGATCGGAGTATTATGCATCCTGAACGGGAATGGTTCTCGTCAGTGATGCTAGGGTTAGTTTTGCTTGTTATCGGGGGTTATTGGAGTTTAAGTGTCTATCAACAATTTAATTCAGTTAACCTTGAGGCAGTGACTAATGAAAGCGATAGTGTGGTTTATCGTGACAGCTTGGTAGAAGCGGCTTTGTTTGAAATAAATCGTCGGGCCCAAACCTATGAGAGTCTAAAAGCAGCAGCACCATTTGTCGCTCCGCAGCCAGCAGTGCCCGAAGTGGTTGAAGCGGAACCTGCTCCACTCAAAGAGGAGTCTCCGGTTTCGGCAGTGGCCGACGATGGTGAGGGGGAAATTACTTTCGAGTAACATCTTTTTGTACCTCGAGTTTTTCTTATTATGCGTTTATACCGTATGCATCAACGTGCCTAACTAGTTTTACCAATTTTAGTTATTACATTTATAAATAGGGCGACACTTAGGATGAATTCATTAGTCTCGAGTTTCTGTCATAAACTTCGTTTAGCGTTTAATTTGTTGTGAAATGTTCGTTCCCTGATCTGCATCAATAGATCTTGATCTATTGATGCATATCTGGTTAAGTGGACGGATGGCCTCAAAACACTCATACAAAATAACTCTTTCTAATAACAAGACTGAAAAGGAGGCAATTGATTACTTGCTGTCAGTTGATCGGAGATTTTTACTACCAACAATGGAGGGAAGGAAACAGATAGTTGAAGCAATGGGCTTTGATAAGAAATATAGCCGAACTTTTGATCTCTTCATGTTGTCTGGTCGTACTAATTGCGAGCAGGAAATAACCGTTGATGATTTGAGTAAAATTACCCTCATTGAACTTAAAACAACGCAGAAATATTTACCAAACAACCCAAAAGGATTTTTCTTTGGCGTAACTCAAAATGAATTTGACTTAGCAACACAACTGGGCGACCAATACAGGTTTTGCTTTGTAAGTTTACATTCAGATTCTCTTGGCTATAAACTTGTAACTTCGGCAGAACTTGAAAATTTAATTATAAACAAACGGTTGCAATATCAGATTAATTTGTAAGGGTTTCATTTTTCGAGAAAGAAAGCAGCGCTCCGCTGGTTCGATTCCCACGAAAAGTGCATTAGCACTTTTTTCTTATCTCTAAAAACCTCCGGCTTTAGCCGGAGAGTACGTTTGAAGGCAACGCCGTATCTATTCCGTCATTTACCAGTAAACTTTAGACACAAAGTGTTTCTAAAACACCCCGCAGGTAAATAGTAACGGTAAAAGTATTACCACTTAGTATTAAATAACCCCCAGCCGCCGGCTTAAGCCGGCAAATCGTTCATCCGTCTAGGATGAACCAAAGCCACCGGACCTAAGTCCGGTGGTCGTTTACTGGTTCACGAACAAAAACAGCACACGATGTGTATTCTGTTTTTGTACTCGTGCCCTCTCGGTAGGGGTCTGTTTTACGAAATATCACAAATCTGACATCCAAAAGAATATTTTGGAAAGTCTAATATAGAGCTGTATATAGAAATAGTTTCCGCTACACCTAGCATTATCAGTATTTTTATTGTATGGTTGCATCTAGCTTGAGGTCACAGTGACCGATAAGTTCTCTGTCAATTTTGCTCTCTGGAGGAAACCAATGAAAGTTACAAACGACGCATCTTTCCCAGTTAAAGCTTTACTCAATCCCGAGATCGAAGTGCCTAAAGCACCACTCGCGAAAACTCGCGAACATCACGTAGCGCTCGGTAGCTCCGATGGTTCAAGGAAGCCAGGAGAATATCGGAAGACGCCAGCGGAGATGATGGACGATGCCGAGCTCCGCACCTACATGGAGGGTGAGCTCGAACTTGTTCGCGCAGAACATGCCAAGCTTGGCAAGGAGCGCGAAGGTCATGTGAAAATGTACCGCATGATTCGGGACAGGTTCCTCATGGCCAACCTGCGTTACCTCGCCGAAATTGGCCGCCTTCCCGACGGTTTCGATATCGACGCGCTCGAGAAGGAACTTGAGGTTCCCGATGGAATCGAATGACTCACGACCACCCGCTTGTCGGGCAAGAACCACCTTCTTGTTTCGGCAGGGGGTGGTTTTATTGTAGATGGACTCACTGTTATTTATTAGGTGTTTTTAATACCCCTCAGTAGGTCTCACTATTCTGGTCACGAATCACTTACCCAGCCCTACTTTAATTTTAAAGTAGGGCTGGGTAAGTGATCTAGACCCCACCTCTTCTGTTTCAGCGTTTTAAGAAGCTGAAACATGACTGTGGTTCACAAAACCGTCGCCAGCAAAGCAGTTTGCTAGCTAATCAAAATACCAATCACTTTAAAGTGATTGGTATTTTGTTTTGCCGATGTGCGCCCGATAGGTCTCGGACGGGGTGATACCAAGCAGTATAAGGGTTCTTTGGAGAATTTCCTAGCTTCCGAACGATGCCTCCGCATAGGGGTCACATTTCTGGAATTTGGTGTCTCATTTTGATTTTACATATAAATCTCAAGTTGATTAATTACAAGGTATTTTTCAGAAAATGAGACAGAATGAGACACTTTTAACAACAAAATATTCGTGTCTCAAAATGCCAACAAATACAGGGTGTACCGAAATGCTGTTTTTCAGTACTCTCTAGCATTAAACACTAAGTAAAATAAGTATACTCTCTCAATTTTGGAACATGGCACAATACCGCAACGAGTGTGCCAATTTCAAAAAGGTAAATGGGACAAATGAGACACTAAATGGGGTTTTATGGAGAGTGTCTCATTTACACATGAAATGTCTTAAAACAAAGGTATTTTGGCGAAAATGTTACAAATGTGACACGGGAGAAAAGTCGTAAATAACTATTTATCATGAGCCTTCGAAATACTCCAAAGACCGTCGAACCAAGCCTGCATGGTATCAGTATGTTCTTTAGAGGTTATGAGGACACAGTAGCTGTTATTTTTTGAGGAGACATAGAGCGTCTTATCATCATAAAGAAAGATAGTGGTCTGGAATTTTCCGTGCATAATTTCTGGGACAATTCGAACCTGAGATAATCCCTCGTAGTACTGCTTTATAAGCCCCTTGTTTACCGGAGCCTCCCAGAGATTCTTGGTCTTAATGTTTCGTTTGATTCGCTCCTCCACAAATAACTCGACGAAATCCTGTCCAATTTGCCAAAAGAAGTTTTTCTTTGGAACAACAGAATTAATACGCTTGCTCTTACAATACAACATTTCCATGATGGCATTCTTCACCGCATCTACTCCCTCGTAAAAAGCGACCATCGGTTTTTGATCAGTTGGTGAAGCAGTAGCATTAAGGGCTGGGATCATTTCTTCAATCCGATTTTGAAGTTTAGAAATTTCTAGAGCTTTTTCTTTAGCAATAATAGAAAGTTTCTCTACTGGTTCAAGAGTAAAGCTTTTGTCGCCTGACAATCCGGTCTTGCTTGTGAGTCCTCTCTTTTCTAAACAACCGAGAGCATAGTAGACGGTAGGTCTTTTAAGACGCGTAACTTTCACAAGATCACGAGCAGTTCGTGCTCCAGATACCATGGCTAAATACACGGTGACTTCAGAATCACTTAACCCGAGACCTAAAAGATGTTTTCTTGGCTCATTCATATTTGTATAGTGGTTATTATACACTATTGACTATTTATGTCAAATTGATAGGTTGTGTACAGAACAGAACCTTGAAAAGGAAGGATACTATATGAAGCCATTTGGACTTACCGGCAATATTGGCTGCGGCAAAAGCACTGTAGCTGCCCTACTCTCAACGTATCCGGATGTGCTGATTCTGGACTGTGATCAAATCGCTAAGGAAGTTATTTCAAGCGAAGTTCACCGGAAGGAAATCAATCATATCTTGGGTAGCGATGTATTCTCAAACGGGAAAGCCAATTTCAAAGCCATTGCTAAAATCATCTTCGAGGAACCTGACAAGAAAAGATTGCTTGAGGCGCTGCTTCACCCTCTTGTCTGGTCCATCGTAGATCAGAAAGTCACTGAAGTCGGCGAAACAAAGATATGCATTGTGGAATCGGCCATCATCTTCGAGACTGACACCCAAAGCAAGTTCGCTGCGATTATCGTAGCGACGTGCAATGTCGATGAGCAGTTTCGCAGACTGCGAGAGAACCGACAGATGAATGATGTTCAGATTCAAGCTCGACTTGATCAACAGCTTCCATCGTCGAAAAAAGAACAGCGAGCGCAGTTTGTGATTCACACCGATTGCCGCTTAAACCAACTCAAAGGTAGGGTGTATCACCTCTACCACAACCTCAAACAACAGAAAGGAGTTCCGTCATGAAAGCACGAAAAGCAGTATATGCAGCAAGTCTCGATCCAATCACCAACGGGCACATCAACGTCATCGAACGGATGGCATCCCTCTACGATGAACTCATCGTTCTCGTGGCGGTGGATTCACGAAAGTCATATACATTCACTCCCGATGAGCGAGTGGATATGACCAAGGCGGCCGTAGCACATCTTTCGAACGTTTCAGTTGATGTGTGCATCGGTCATTACGTCGTCAAGCAAGCCGAATCAATCGGCGCTCAAGTTATCGTCAGAGGTCTGCGAAACTTCAAAGACTTCGAAGACGAGCAGACGTTGGCCGAAGAAAATCGTAGGATCTGCCCACAAATCGAAACCGTCTGGGTCCCTTGTCTGCCGAACCTCATGCATGTGAGTTCGAGCATGGTGAAAGGTCACGTCGGAATCGATCCAGAGTGGGAATGCCAAGTGGCTCGTTCGGTCCCTGCAGCAGTTGTGACCAAACTCAAGGAGAAGTTCGTCCTTGGAAAGGCACGGAAGTATTGGGTCACGCTCACGTCGGAATTAGGAAATCCAAAAGGATCGGAAGCGGTCCTGAAAGATCTCCTGACACGATATAGTGAATCTCATCGGGGTTACCACAACCTTGCACATATCGTCGCCATGCTGGATGAACTCGAGCTGGTGGGCGAAAACGATTCGGCTCTTGCCCTGGCGATCTGGTTCCACGACGCAGTCTACGACCCGAAGGCAAAGGACAATGAAGAACAGAGTGCGAAGCTGGCCAAAGACTCGGTCAAACAGATCGGTTTACCTGATTCGTTAGGTGAACAGGTCAATGATATGGTCATGGCTACCAAGCACACGGCTGTTCCGACTGATCGCGCCGCTCAGGTTCTGGTAGACATTGACCTCATGGTCCTTGGACAACCAGAGAAGGAGTTCGTTGTGTATGAAGAAGGAATCCGCAAAGAGTATGAGCGGGTTCCACAACCTGACTTCTGCGCAGGTCGGTCCGAAATTCTTCAGTCCTTTTTGGATCGCCCTTCAATCTACTCGACAGAGTTTTTTCGAGACAAGTACGAAAGTGCTGCCCGGAAGAACTTGGAACGGTCGATTGAGCAATTGCGAAAGTAACCACGGAGCTTGTGACGTAGTAATACGTTGCAAGCTCCTTTTTTATCATAAACTTACCAACTCCACCCCTCCTGGACTCCTCGGAGGGGTTGCGTCATCAATGTGTCTGTATGACATATACAACAACAGCGCCGTCTGGGGCTACGGCCAAACCGGCAAGCCCCGCAAGGCTTTTGTACTGCCTTTATGCGAGAAAAAGTACGGAACAGGAGGACAAGCAGGTGCTCTCCATCGACTCCCAGATCGTTGAAATGGAGAAGATGGCGGCGGCCGACGGATT
>DAOLBU010000006.1:0-14550 GCA_035324355.1 Minisyncoccota bacterium | reverse complement strand
GTCAAGAAGAAGGAATCCCACTCGGCCAAAGAGGCCGGACAACGACCAGTCTTCAACGAGATCGTAGAGGAACTCAATCTTGGAAAATACAACGGCATCCTGACATGGGCACCGGACCGAATCGCCCGAAACGCAGGTGACCTCGGCAGAGTCGTAGACTTGATGGACCAGAAGAAGCTCATCGAGATACGCACATATGGCCAGAAATTCACAAACACGCCGAACGACAAGTTTATGCTGATGATTTTAGGATCACAGGCAAAGCTTGAGAACGACAACAAGGTGATAAACGTGAAGCGAGGACTCAAGATGCGAGCGTCGATGGGACTACGGCCTTCAATGGCACCGACCGGATATCTTAATAGCAAGAACAAGGATGAGAAATGCCAAGTGATCGTGGATGCAAAGAGAGCACCCACCATAAAGGAAATGTTCGAGAAGGTAGCCAACGAAAATTACTCGGGCAGGAAGATATACAAGTGGCTCAAGGAGATAGATTTCAAGAACAAGAACGACAAGCACGTAACCCTCGGCAACATATACCGAATGCTCCGCATGACCTTCTACTATGGAGTCTTCGAATACCCCGAAGGCTGTGGTGAGTGGTATACCGGCAAGCATACGCCGATCATTTCAAGAGAGCTGTTCGAGGCGGTGCAAGAAAAAATTAAGGTTGAGAAGAAAAAAGCATACGGCAGAGAGTTCGCCTTCACGAGGATGCTCCACTGCGCGTACTGCGAGTCGGGCATAACGGCAGAAGAAAAGATCAAGGAGCTGAAAGACGGCGGATCGAACGCTCATGTGTACTACCGATGCACGAAAGTGAAAAACCGAGACTGCCCGAATGAATCAGTGAAGGAATCCATACTTATAGATGAAGTGATGCCCATCATCGACAAGATGAGCATGGACAAATCAGAACTCAAGAAGAAACTTGAGGAAGAAGTAGCGAGATACGCACTCTTCCAGACAGGAGTGCTCGGAGTGGACCTGAATCAGTCGAAAAAGCAAAAGGACATATCGATCAAGACATTCGCCAAGCATATGCTACGGCACGGGACGATGTTGCAGAAACGAGAGGTACTGTCTTGCATCAAGAATAAGATACTGCTGAAGGACAAGAAGCTGACAATTCAAGAATAACCGAAAACAAAAAGCAGAGGGGTCTCTGCTTTTTGTTTTGCGGAATTTACTAGGCCTCCGCATCTACCTTGGTTGTGCCCCCGCGAGGAATTGAACCTCGAATAACGGCTTAGAAGTCCGCAGTTATATCCATTTAACTACAGGGGCATTTCTGTGTGATGTGAGTAGGATAGCAGAAAACTTAGTGTAAGGGAATAACAGAGATTTCTTGCTACTTAGTTGTACTGGTTTATTCACTAAATAATTCTTTGCGATAAGTACTTTTAATTTGCTTTTTTCCGTTTTCAGTTTTAATGGCTTGGGATGTGTAATTGGTCTCATTAATATAGAGGTGCTTGTTTCCAAAATCAAATCGTTTGTACCAGTCACCATGAACCCGGTCGACCTTATGCTTGCTGCTATTCCTTAGATATCCAATCTCAATAATTGAACCTACAGCTTCGGTGAGATTAACCAAGTCTGGCATTGGTAATATGGTGTAAAAAAGAGGTGGAGGTGCTCCAGAAGCTTGAAAGGTTTTTCTAATTAAAACAAATGAATCTCCGTGTTTGTTTGAGACAGTAGATACAAATTGTTTTTCACCCTCAGAAAGAGTAGTATCATTTTCTAAAACCTCTGTCTTACAAATAACTCCGTATTTTCCATTATCGTGTTCAAAAATAGCCTCAGCTCAAGATCTTCATCGGCGCGTTTTCATAATCTTGCTTCCAGACAGTCATTTCTTTTTTACCGTCTAGTTCACGAGTGGTTTTAATCGTGTGGCTGTTTTTGCCAGAGGTATATTTTATACTTTCTAGTATTTCTTTATCATCAACTTTGATTACACCGGTTTTTTCAAAATCGTTCAAATTATCAAGAATAACCCATTCATTCTGGGGCGGTAACCCAAATACTTCAATCCAACCTAGAAAAGTATGATATCGAGGTAAGACAATCGAGGTGATTTTATTACCAAACTTTAACTCAATATCATAATAATAAACTCCATCTCGGTATTCTTTAAAAGAAATATCTAAGTTACCAAGTTTATGCATATGTTAAATTATACCAAAAAATCACGGGTTAGGACTATAAAAGTATGTTGTAAGAACAACATTAGCATTTTGTACACTACTTAGGTAGTAAGGGTATAATAAATATATGAAAAACATTTTGGCAATTTTGGCAGATGTAGCAAATGGCATTTTTGCCACAATTGCAGCAGGCTTAATAGTCGGAGTTGACCCTTCTTGGCATTTTATTGTTGGTATAGCTTTGGCTATGTCACCAGATTTAGATGCCTTACCAGAATTATTTAGACGAGGCAAAGTCGCGTCCTCAGTAAAACATGTCTATGATCATCGAGAGGGATTACATTTTCCAATCATCTTCATCTTAGTTGGAATAATTTTAATAAATTTTTATCCTTTCTGGGGTTGGTTGTTTTTGATTGCGACCATGCTTCACTTTATTAATGATCTGTATGGGACAGGGTGGGGTATTCCACTGTTGTGGCCTTTGACAAGACGGAGGTATAAACTTTTGGGGAGAAGAGCTAATCTACTTAAGAAAATTTTGAAAGAAAAGGGGTTTTATGAAACCGAATCTCACGATGAGACAAAACTTAGGCTGCTGGTTTCTTGGTCACAGGCAGAATTAAGTTCTTACATTAAAAAATATGGTATTGAAGATTGGGTAGAAAGATATTACCTAAAGCTTAATTGGATTTCTGGGATTGAATATTCTATATTCTTGGGGGCAATAGTTTTAATCTTAATTCTTTGACCTTTTAGGTACTTTATCAAAAATTACTGGTTTTGAGTCATGTAAGGTAAAATAAATAAATGATTAGTTATCCAGAAAAGCAGTATGATTTTTTATCTCGCCATATGGATTCTCGCATTTGGAATGATTTTGTATTTCGTAGCAACGATATTATTATTGCTAGTTATGCAAAATCAGGCACTACTTGGCTACAGCAAATTGTCGGACAGTTACTTTTTAAGGGTCGTCCAGACGTGCCAATTCAGAATGTCTGTCCATGGCTTGAATATAGAGATGTTCCTGCTGATGTAAAAATTCATAATTTAGAGAAACAGCAACATCGACGCTTTATAAAAACACATTTACCAGTACATTCAATGCCATTATCTAAGCAAGCCAAATACTTGTATATAGCAAGAGATGGACGGGATGTTTTGTTTAGTCTTTATAACCATCACAAGAATGCGAATCAAGATTGGTATGATTTTTTGAATAGTCAACCAAATAACCTGGGTCCCAAATTTACTAAACCCTCCGAACAGGTTTCTGATTATTATAGGCATTGGCTCGAAAATGACGGGCAACCTTTTTGGCCGTATTGGGAAAATGTTAGATCTTGGTGGAATGTTCGAGATTTACCAAATGTAAAATTAGTACATTTTGCTGATTTAAAAGAAGACTTGGAGCAGGAAATTAAAAATATTGCAGACTTCCTACAAATTACCATAGATAAGAATCTTATGAGAAATGTTTTGAAACATTCAAGTTTCGAATATATGAAGAAACACGCAGAAAGAGTTGCACCACTAGGAGGTAGATATTGGGTGGGGGGTGCTAAAACCTTTATCAATAAAGGCGTAAATGGTTCGTGGAAGAAAGTCTTAACAGCAGAAGAATCAAGGAAGTATGTAGATGCCGTCAAAAATCAATTGGGGAGTCAGTGTGCCAAGTGGTTATTAAGATGATGTTAAAATTGTATGTGACAGATTAGAGATCTTCCCCGCTTTTTCTAATTCACTACGTTCATAAGAACGCTGGACGCGGCTCGAGTTTCATTTTCTGGGAAAGGAAAAGCCCACGGACACGAGCTAATCCATGGGCTAAAAAATGATGTATGAACCTCCTCGGTAGAGTGTTGTAGTGACGATACAAAACGATGTAAGTGATGTGAGTAAAAACGTCACAAACACTTTTGGATTCATTGTTTTGATACCGCCATTTAGTGTCATGATCAAGTGTAAGATACATAACATTGTATACGCTTCCAGAGAAATTCCCGCAACTGATTCTGCTGTTGCTGCTCTGTGTAACTGCATTGCGAGAGGTGCGGGGGCCAATATTGCTGCCATCCAAGAAATCTGATTAAAGATTTTGGATTCAAGCAACGGCTCCAAATTTTCGTTAAGGAACTTAAGAAGAACTTTCATCCTAGACCTCCTTGGAATTTGACGCAAATATACCACGCCATTTATTCCCCAACAAGGTGAAACTGATACTGGTCAAACAACTACGTTGTTTGACTGAAGTCACGATAGTGACGTTAGATACCCCGGGCGTGAGCCCGTGGGTTTTTCATTTTTAACAACAAAAGACAAAAGGATGCGTGATGAGAGACTTGTCCCGCTTTTTCTAATTCACTACGCTCATAAGAACGCTGGACGCAGCTCGCTTGTTTTCTGCTCTAGGAAATAAGCAGAAAACATAGCTCCGCTGTTCAAGTCTCTACGGAAGCAAAATGGTTTGCTTCCTCATTGCGCACGAACAAAAATAGCCACACAAAATGTGGGCTAATTTTTGTACTCGTGCGCGATGAGAGACTTGAACTCCCGACCTTCTCAGTGTAAATGAGCTGCTCTACCAACTGAGCTAATCGCGCGTTGTTGGCCTGCCTTTAGCAGTGGTCATATCTTACCTGGTTTTCAAATTATTTCAATGCTTCGGGATTACGGTATAATAGTCAAATGATAGAGATACAAGGAACGGTAATTGGTAAGGTACAGGGAGTGCAGTTTCGCGACTATGTTCAATCCGTAGCGGGGGAATTAGGTATTGTTGGTTATGTACAAAATAACCATGACGGTAGTGTGTTGGTCGTGGGTCAAGCTGAACCAGATACGCTGAAAAGTTTTGTGGAGTATTTGCATGAAGGCTCGGTACTATCAGAAGTAAATTCTGTTTCAGTTGAGTGGGGAACCGCCAGAGTAACTTACGACGACTTTTCAGTGTTGCAGTAATATATGACAAAGATAATCGATAATTTACCTAAGTGTGTTGGATTTATTATGGATGGAAATCGACGCTTTGCCAAAGAACAAGGGCAAAGCAGTTCTGAAGGACACTTAGCTGGAAAGGAGAAATTATTCGAGGTAATAAAGTGGATAGAGGAACAAAATATTCCTCACGCTGTTTTTTATACTTTTTCAACTGAAAATTGGAAGCGAGATAAAACTGAAGTTGAGCATTTGATGAATTTGTTTACTGAAGCAGTGACCTCATTTTCTAAGCAGGCGAGCAAGGAGAATATTACCTTTAAAATAATTGGCCGACGCACGGATTTTTCGTCAGAACTTTTAGAAGCAGTAAATCACTTAGAAGCTATCAGTCAAAAAGCTAATCCAAAACTAACTGTTTGGATTGCTTTATCTTACGGTGGGCGAGCGGAAATTGTGGCGGCAGTGAACGAAGCGGTAAAGCGGGGCCAGGAAGTAGATGAAAAAAGCTTTGCGGAATTACTGTGGAGCGCTGGTATGCCAGATCCAGATTTGATTATCCGCACTGGTGGCGACTATCGATTATCTAATTTTTTGCCATGGCAATCAGTCTATAGTGAGCTGTTCTTCACTTCTGCCTATTGGCCCGCTTTTACAAAAGCTGAATTTGAGGGTATTGTCAGTACTTATCTAAAAAAGGATCGAAGAATTGGTAAATAAAATGACATTTGTCCCAGAAATAATTTTTTCAAATAATGATGTAGTAGTGGTCAACAAGCCATACGGTATGTTGGTGCATGAAGATTGGCATTCAGGAGTTGAAGGGACTTTGGTTGAGTGGTTTTTGGAAAATTATCCAGAGGCTAAGGGAGTAGGGGAAGAAGCTTTAAAGCCTGACGGAACCCCGCTAGAGCGTTCGGGGATTGTGCACCGGCTAGACCGGGAAACTTCAGGGGTAATGATTTTGGCTCGAAATAATGAAGCGCACGCTTTTCTCAAAAGCCAATTTCATGACCGGCAAGCGAAAAAAGAATATCGGGCATTTGTCTATGGCCAGATTCATGACAAGTGGGGAACTATCAACCGACCGATAGGACGCAACAGTAAAGATTTTAAAAAGCGGTCAGCGGAAAAAGGTGCTAAGGGAGTATTGCGTGATGCTGTTACTCATTTAGAGCGAATTGGTTTTGGTGAATATAAAGGAGAGCCATATTCCTACCTTAAACTATTGCCTCAGACAGGGAGGACTCATCAGCTGCGGGTACACCTTCAGGCAATTGATCGCCCGATTGTTTGTGATCCACTCTATGCCGAAAAAAAGATGGTAACGTCAAATAATCTTGATTTAAAGCGATTAGCGCTTCATGCCCATGTACTGGAAATTATCCTTCCGCACGGCCAAACTGAGCGTTTTATTGCTCCATTACCGCTGGAGTTTGAGCAAGCGGCCGAACGTATTGCAGATTAAGGGCGCTTGTGGTAGATTATGGCACGCTTAAACGGCCCTATCGTTATATATAAATATGAAAACAGCAGTTACAGGGGTGAAGATTTCACCAATTAATATGAGTGAGCGAAAAGAGCTTGGTATCAGACCAGGTGATACTGTTCGCGTGCACCAAAAGATTGTCGATAAAGGAAAGACACGTATCCAGATTTTTGAAGGCGTAGTATTGGCTCGTAAGCACGGCGATGAACCAGGAGCAACTTTTACTGTTCGTAAAGTAGCTAGTGGTGTTGGAGTAGAGAAGATCTACCCACTATACTCTCCGCTGATAGATAAGATGGAAATTGTAAAGCGGGCTAAGGTTAGACGAGCAAAGCTTTACTACATCCGTGAGAAAGTGGCTCGCGAGATCAAGCGCCAAATGCGACGAATGGCGGTAGTTGATTTTTCTACTGAGTCTGAGACTGAAGTAGCGATTAAAGCAGCTGCTGACGCCAAAGCAGCAGAAGCCGAAGCAAAAGCAGCTGAAGCTAAAGAGGCCGCTCGCCAAGCAGAAGAAGCGGCAGCCGCCGCAGCTGCAGAGGCTGCTGAAGTAGCCGCTACTCCAGAACCAGAAGTAGTTGAAGTTGCTGAGCCTTCTCCTGAAACTCCTGCAGAAGAAAAGAAAGACTAATTGAATTTAGAAACAAAAAGAGCCGCACTTGTGCGGCTCTTTTTGTTATCTCTAAAAACCTCCGGCTTTAGCCGGAGAGTACGTTTGAAGGCAACGCCGTATCTATTCCGTCATTTACCAGTAAACTTTAGACACAAAGTGTTTCTAAAACACCCCGCAGGTAAATAGTAACGGTAAAAGTATTACCACTTAGTATTAAATAACCCCCAGCCGCCGGCTTAAGCCGGCAAATCGTTCATCCGTCTAGGATGAACCAAAGCCACCGGACCTAAGTCCGGTGGTCGTTTACTTTGCTTGAAGATTACTTCCATATTATCTATTTGCTTTCAAAGACAAGATACTTCAATTCTTGTCCCTAACATCGTGCTGTTTTTTTCGTATACCCTAGAAAGTGTTGGTTAGGTTATGTGATATGAATAAGGGTTTAATTCTGAGCCAGCCGACTAATTGATGTTTTACACAATTGGTAGACGCTAAGTAATGAGCCAATGATAAAATATATAGTAATGGGAATAAGAGGAGTAAGACCAAAAAGAAATAAAGAGATTATCTGGTCACAAGAAACTGCTTACGCTGTTGGGTTAATGGTTACTGATGGTTGTTTGTATAAGGACGGTAGGCATATTGATTTAACATCTAAAGATGTTGAGCAATTAAATAATTTCAAGAAGTGCCTAAACTTAAACACAAAAATATCTTATAAGTTATCAGGTTACACAAAGGAGCCTACTCCTCGACTGCAGTTCAGTGACGTAACTTTGTATAAATTTTTTCTTGAATCTGGACTAACCCCGGCAAAAACCAAAACGATAGGTAAGGTTAATGTACCCAACAAGTATTTTTTTGATTTTTTACGCGGGCACCATGATGGCGACGGCTGTTTTTATTCATATAAAGATAAACGCTGGCCATCAAGTTTTATGTTTTATTTATCATTTGTATCAGCTAGTAAAAGACATTTAATATGGTTGCAATCTAAACTTCAGACTTTAGTCGGCGTTAGTGGACATATCTGCATTCGTCCAGAAAACCGCATTTTTGACCTTAGATATGCAAAGAGAGAATCTTTAATAATTCTTAAAAAAATGTATTTTTCTAAAGATATAATTTGTTTAAAACGCAAGCGCTTGAAAATAGAATCAACATTGCGTATAGTGGGTGAAAGTTTATAAATGCCCAGGTGCAGAAATTGGTAGACTGGCACGCTTGAGGTGCGTGTGTCGCAAGACATGGAGGTTCAAGTCCTCTCCTGGGCACCAGGAAAATCAAAAATCCGCGTTAGCGGATTTTTGATTTTCCTGGTGCCCAGGAAGCAGACAAATTACTTTGTCTGCGTGAGGACTTGAAGCCCGATTGAGCTAGATTTAAGTTTACGAAAATCTAGCCAATTGGGATACTGCTCGTGTAACGAGAAAGATTCCTCTCCTGGGCACAAATGCGTTAAGAAATCCTAGCATAGGCTAGGATTTTAGCGTTTGTGAGCCGCAGCGATGTTTTCTTTTTCCCAAGAAAAGAAAACCACGAGGCGGGGTCGAGAGTACTTAGTAGAATCTGTACGAAGTGCGAGATTATACTTAGTGATTCGTGACCAAAAGCAATGATTGACAAAAAACAGGTCTCTGTCTTCGACTAGTAGTACCCTTCAATGCTAAAATAAGTTGTATACCAGTCTAAATAAATTCTATGGCTCAAGTAAGTGTCTATCTTAATTTTTCCAACAATACCGAAGAAGCTTTCAATTTCTATCAGTCGGTTTTTGGTGGTGAATTTGTTGGAGGAATTAGTCGTATGGGGGATGCGCCTGTAGCGGAAGGTCAGCCAGCTCTGCCTGAGGCTGAAAAAAACCTAGTGATGCATGTGTGTCTGCCAATTTTTAATGGCTTTCAGTTGATGGGTAGTGATGTTCCCGCGTCATTAGGAATGCCACCAGTTAGTTTTGGTAATAATGTATACATCAACCTACAACCTGACACCAAGGAGGAGGGCGATCGTTTATTCAATACGCTTTCGGAAGGGGGAGTGGTGGAAATGCCAATGCAAGATATGTTTTGGGGCGACTACTTTGGTTCCTTTGCAGATAAATTTGGGGTACGGTGGATGATCGCAGTCTCAATGGTAAACCATAATTAATCTATGCCTACAGGCCCACTACATAAACTTCCAAAAGACATCAAAGTTGCCCTAGAAAAAGCACCCAAAGTGCAAGCCTTTTGGGATAGTCTCACACCCTTGGCACGGAATGAATGGATTTGTTATGTCACGATTGTTAAAAAAGCGGAAACTAGAAAGGAGCACATAGTGCGTTTAAAAGAAGAGTTACTCAAAGGTAAAAAACGTCCTTGTTGCTGGCCTGGGTGTCCGCACCGGAGACCAAAGGCTGCGAAGTGGTTTTCCAAAAAGAAATCCTAAACTAATTGGCGGGTTGTAAAAACAAATGTACGGGCCGTAGGCCCGTACTTTGGATTTTTGAAATCTCAATTCATGGTATATTAGGCGCATGTCAAATTTACCCATGCTGGAAATTAAAAATTTAGTCAAAGTCTATGGCTCAGGCAGCAAAGCCAAGACGGCTGTAAATGATGTTTCACTCACGATTAAGAGGGGTAGTTTTTTTGGTTTACTCGGACCTAATGGGGCGGGAAAGAGTACTATCATTCAGTGTATTACGGGAATTAGCCAACCCACATCAGGCCAAATTCTTATTGATGGTACTGATGTGGTGTCGCAGTACAAATTAGCTCGCACCAAAGTTGGTCTGTCACCACAGGAGTTTAATGTTGATATTTTTTCGACTCCGATTGAACTAATGGATTACATGGGTGGTTACTATGGAATTAAAAAAGAAGTTCGTGACGCTCGGATTGAGGAGTTGATTAAGCGTTTTGATTTAGCAGAACATCGAGACGTTAAATTTCAGAAATTATCAGGTGGTTTAAAAAGACGAGCGATGTTAGGGCGAGCTTTGGTCCATACTCCAGACTTACTAATTCTCGACGAGCCGACGGCTGGAGTCGATGTAGAACAAAGGCGTGATCTTTGGGGCTATTTAAAGGAGCTAAATGAGCAAGGGAAGACAATTATTTTGACCTCACATTATCTTGAGGAAATTCAGTATTTATGTAAGGAGATAGCCATTATTAATCATGGGCAGATTATTGCCGAGGGGACAAAAGAAGAGTTTATGAAGCAAGGGAATACACTCGAAGAAGTTTATTTAAAAATTACCCGGGCTAGTAATGGAAAATAATATGAAACTAAACTTGATTGGTCTTTATACAATGCTGCGCCGCGAGGTGAAGCGAACCATGCGGGTAATGATTCAGACATTAGTGGCACCTGTAGTATCTGCCACTCTTTATATCTTTATTTTTGGTACAGTTATTGGTTCACAAATAAGCGAAGTGTCAGGTGTGCCATATATTGCTTTTGTTTTTCCCGGGATTTTGATGTTGTCTGTTATTAACGCTTCGTTTTCAAGTGCCTCTTCAGCTTTATACTTCATGCGTTTTACGCGGGGTATTGAAGAAATATTAATTGCTCCATTTTCATACATGGAGATGTTACTGGGGTTAGTGGGGGGTGCAGTCATGCGAGCACTGATGGTATCTTTCCTCATCTTAACCGTAGGCCTTTTCTTTGGTGCCACCTCAGTATTTTCTTCTTTTAGTTTCATTTTTTATGTGTCAGCCATTGCAGCGATTTTTGCCATCTTGGGAATCATAGTGGCTTTGTGGGCCGAAAGTTTTGAGCAATTACAAGTGATGAATACTTTTGTTATTACCCCCTTAACCTATCTGGGAGGCATTTTTTACTCCATCTCTTTCTTGCCAGAGTTTGCGGCGTCATTAACGAGGCTTAATCCTTTCTTCTATTTTGCCGATGGTATACGGGGAAGTATGGTGGGAGTAAATGAAGCTAATACTACTATTGGTCTCATTATGATTTTAGGTCTTCTTACTGGTCTGATGTTTTTGGTTACCCAACTTTTCAAGCGTGGTTGGAAGATACGGTCTTAAGAAAACGTGCTGCTTTATACAAAACAGCACGTTTTCTTAAGTTGTCTATTGTGGAATATTGAGAGAGAAGTACAATATTAGTATGCGTATTGAAGCTGAGGTTAAGTTGGATTATCGGGATGTTTTACTACGTCCAAAGCGGAGCACCCTTACGTCTCGTAAGGAAGTAGATTTAGTTAGAACATTTAAATTTTATCACTCACCAAAGGTTTGGAGTGGGGTGCCAATCATGACTGCCAACATGGCTACCTGTGGGACTTTTGATATGGCAAAAACTTTGGCGCCGTATCAAATCATTACCACTTTTCATAAGTATTATGAGGTTGATGACTATATTGAGTTTTTCAAAACCTTCTCGGCTCCAGATTACGTCATGTATACCCTTGGGACGCGAGATGAAGATTTTGCCAAGCTACAAAAAATGCTCGACGCTGATTTACTAAAAAACTTTTCTTTTGTTTGCTTGGATATTCCAAATGGTTATTTAGAGAATTTCCTGAAGAAAATTAGTCAATTGCGAAAACTGTGTCCGGAACATATAATCGTCGCTGGTAATGTGGTAACTAATGAGATTTCTGAAGAAATCATCTTGAGCGGAGCGGATATTGTAAAGGTTGGTATTGGACCAGGGTCTGTGTGTACAACTAGAAGAATGACGGGTGTGGGCTATCCGCAACTTTCCGCCGTCATTGAGTGTGCTGATGCGGCTCATGGAATTGCTAATGATCAGGGTTATGGACTTGTGATTGCCGACGGAGGTCAGCAGTATCCTTCGTGTGTGGCTAAGGCGTTTTGTGCCGGAGCGGATTTTAATATGTTTGGCTCAATGTTTTCTGGTTATGACCAAAGTGGGGGTGAGTTAGTGGAGAAAGACGGAAAAAAGTATAAAGAATATTTTGGATCTTCTTCAAACAAGGCTCTTCAAACATTTTATGGAAAAAAGGATAGTCATCGAGCTAGTGAAGGTCGGGAAGTACTAATGCCATACAAAGGGGACATTAACCCATTTTTACAAGACTTATTTGGAGCGCTTAGAAGTACCGGTACATATATTGGCGCTAGAAAACTTCGGGAGTTTTCTAAGCGGGCCACTTTTGTTCGAGTAAATCACCAATTAACTGATTACTTAGAGCGTTACGACCAAGGGAAGTAACTTTTATTAAATGCAGCTCTAGGTGAAATTTTTGATTATCTCAAAATTTAAAAAATACTCATTAATCAAGGATATTTGTGGGGATAAAAAAAAGGGGATAAAATATCTCTCTTTTTAATGTTTCAAATGCTAGCATAAATAGATTAAAGACAATTACTTATTATTTTAAATACGACACATGAACATTAATTACTCAGTTAAAATAGGATTTATAAAATTATTGGTTTTTACTCTACTCAGTTTAATTAGTCTTTTTTACACCAGTAGTGTGGCCCAGGCTTTTGCTGGAGGTGATGGTAGTGAGGGCGATCCTTATCAAATAATAAACTGTACCCAACTACAAAGTATGCGGGATGAGCTTGATGCTCATTATATTCTTAATACCCATATTGAGTGTGCGGATTCAGCTACTTGGAACGCAGGTAGAGGTTTTGAGCCAGTTGGTACCTCGACAGCTCTTTTTACCGGTTCACTTGACGGACAAAATTTTGAGATTCGTGATCTCTATATTGAACGAGCTGATGATGCTATTGGTGAAGATCCTGATGATGAAGAATATATTGGACTTTTTGGTTATATTAATAGTGCAACTTTGCAAAATATCAGGTTTATCAATGCATATGTCAAAGGATATCGGTATGTTGGAGGATTGGTAGGTTATGTTGACACAGGTACAATAACTAATATTCAAATTAATACTGATGTAGCAGTTGATACTGATTGTGATCCCAAGTTATGTATTTGGGCTCGTTGGGGAGAATATGGAGGCGGTATAGTGGGCTACGCTGATTCAGCTGAAATTTCATATGTGGTTGTTGGCGGAGCGGTAAAGGGTAGTGGTAATGAAATTGGTGGAATCGTTGGTTATGCTGTAAATAGTAACATCGAAAATGCAACTTCAACTGCACGTATTGATGGCGGTAATTATATTGGCGGTATTGTGGGCCGTTTAGTTGGCGGTTCAGTGAGTCATGTGGCGGCTACTGGAGCTGTTGTTTGGACTGATGATTTGGCAAAGAGTGGAGAAGGTTTTAGGTTGGGTGGTCTGATTGGTCGATCGCAAGATAGTGCGGTCATTTCATACGCTACTTCTACTGGAGCTGTCTTTGGACGCGATCATGTTGGAGGGCTTATTGGTGAAATGACAGATACGGAAGTGTCGTATAGTTTTGCTGGAGGTGCTGTAAATGCGACTAGTAATTCGGGTGGTTTTGCTGGAAACATTCAGACATCAGAGGTGAGTAACAGTTATGCTACTGGAGGAGTGAACATAATCAATTACACTGGAGGAGGTTTTGCCGGAATAATCAATTCATCCATCATTAGCAATAGTTACGCTGAAGGTGAAGTTAACGGCGAGCATACTTTAGGCGGTTTTTCGGGGCAAAGTGGTTGTTCTTCAGAGATCAGTCGTTCGTATGCTACAGGTAATGTGACGGGCGGTAGTAATCTAGGAGGTTTTACTGGATACGATGATTGTGAAGGACCTGGATCTACGATGAATGAGGCATTTGCTTCTGGCGACGTAAGTGGTAATGAAAATGTCGGAGGATTTGTCGGTTATGCTGGCGGTGGTGGAATGATAGTCAATAATGCTTATGCTTCTGGCGACGTAAGTGGTAATGAAAATGTCGGAGGGTTTGTCGGTTATACTTCAAATTCAGAATTCCTTAATGTTTATGCTCGAGGTTTAGTAGATGGAGATGCGACTACAGGTGGTTTAGCGGGATATTCTGATAGTAGTACCTATCTGGCGTCATTTTGGGATAATCAAACTAGTAATCAAGATACCTCAGATGCTGGAGTAGGTTTGCCTACAGACGATATGAAGACTCTCGGCACTTTTACGGACGCTGGCTGGGACTTCACTACCATTTGGGGTATTAATGCAGCTGAAAATGATGGGTACCCATTTTTCCGTTTTCAAGGTTTGTCTCATGTGGTGCCAGGTGTGGTTACTCCTCCGTCATCAGCACCATCATCGAGTAGTCGAAGTGGCGGAACTTCAGTTGTTAGACAGGTTACTAATCTTGAGGAGCAAGGAAATATAGAGAGAGCCCAAGAATTGCGTGAACTATACCCAAATATTTTTGGAGATACCCAAAATCAAATAATCAAAAACCTCCAAAAACAACTCGCTGACCTCATAGCCCAGTTGAAAGCTC
>DAOLBU010000005.1:0-44274 GCA_035324355.1 Minisyncoccota bacterium | reverse complement strand
CAGGAGTATTCTCCATCATTGAGTCTTTTGTTTCCTCATTACTAGGGGCAACAACACGCCACCCTGCTACAAGCAACAAAATGATTCCTACAACTATGATTACTTTGGCCATAAATTAAGAATTTCTTTTTACTTTAATAACTAAGGTCTTATTATACCGCAAAAACAAGTATCATTCATATCTATGACACTTCCATTAGAGACCTAATTCTACTAATGGATTAATAATTTTTATTTTGGCCGTCGTGGACTTGATTTTATTTTATACTTTTCGGTAAAATAATTGTGTATGTCTAAATCAACATTTTTTGTTTTAACAATAATAAGTAGTTGTTTAGTAACCATCAGTATAATTGGTGCAGTAGTATACTTTTTCCAAGATGAATTAATGACACAGCTGACGCCAAAACTGAGTAAGCTAACCAGTACTGAAGTAAATGAACAGTTGGAAGAATACAGCCTGGCTATACCCGATATAATTGCCAAAGCCAACCCAGCGGTTGTCTCGGTAGTGGTGACCAAGGACATCCCTATTTATGAACAATATTATGAGGAGTTTAATCCTTTTAGTTTCTTTGACGGATTTTTTTCCGTTCCTAAAGTGCGGGAAAAAGGAGTTGAAGAAAGAGAAGTGGGTGGGGGCTCTGGTTTCATTGTTAGTAGTGATGGTCTAATAGTTACGAACCGCCATGTAGTCCGTGACAAAGAGGCTCGATACTCAGTAATTCTGCTAGACGGCCAGTCATACAATGCCTCTGTCTTAGCCCGCGACACTGTCCTTGATATTGCTGTACTGCAAATTGAAGATTTGGGGGATGAAGAATTACCCACCTTAACGTTTGGCGACTCAACCAATCTCCGTCTCGGTGAGACAGTGGTAGTTATTGGTAACGCTTTGGCAGAATTTCGAAATTCAGTTTCCACCGGAATCATTTCAGGATTATCAAGATCTATCACCGCTAGTGACAGCGGTGGTGTTTCAGAACGCCTAAGTCAGGTGATTCAAACAGATGCAGCTATCAATCCGGGCAACTCTGGTGGACCAATGCTCAATAACAAAGGTGAAGTAATTGGTGTTAGTGTCGCCACTACTTATGGAGCTGATAATATCAGCTTTGCTATTCCCGCAGCTGCAGTTGAATCAATTGTAGATTCCTTGCAGGAGTACGGGGAAATTCGTCGACCTTATCTTGGGGTGCGTTACGCTATGATCACTCCCAAAATGAAAGAATTAAATGATTTAGTGGTCGACTATGGTGCAGTAATCACACGCGGAGAGGCAATTGAGGAATTGGCAGTTATCCCGGGGTCACCAGCAGACAAGTCCGGTTTAGAGGAAAATGATATTATTTTAAAAATTGACGGAAAAGAACTTCGAGACAAGGATTTGGCAACCATTCTGCGTAACAAAAATATTGGCCAAACCATAGAATTGCTAGTGATGAAAAACGGTCAAGAAAAAACTATTTCGGTAACTTTAGAAAAAGCCCCACAGTAATCTACTTATACCCTAGTCAAAGCTATTACTAAGATGAAGCATTTCTTCAGCCTCAGCAGTCTTGCTGACAAAAATGGACGCAGGAGAATCAGAGGTGCTAATTTCTCCATCCCGACTAAGACAAAGATCATTTTTAGTTTGATCGACTTTGAGACCTAGCCCAGCCAAGGACTCGAGAATGAGACGTCGTAACTCCGAGCTTCGCACTCCAGCGGTACCGGTAAAGATCAGAGCATCAAGTCCCCCTAAAGACGCTACATAACTACCAATGGCCTTTTGAATTTGGTACACAAAACTAGCCAAAGCATCAGTCGCCACTTTATCACCTGCACTACGCCGCTCAAGTAAAACCCGCAAATCTGACTCTCCGGCTAAAGCAACTAAGCCTCCGCTCGTTTGCAGATAAAGCACCGCATCTAACGGCTTCATGTGGCGTTGCGTCATTAAAGCCAAAAGCGCGGCGGTCGTCACATCTCCCGCTCGACTTCCCATAATCAAACCACTGCCCGGAGCATAGCCCATGGTCGTATCAACGCTCTTTCCCTGACTAACGGCGGTAACACTAACTCCCCTACCGATATGACAAACAATTATTCGGTTATTTTCTTTTGGAGAAACCAAATTTAGTTTACGTATCACTGATGAAACAGATAAACCATGATAACCAAAACGATAGATATCAAAGTCAACAGAGTCTTTGGTCGGTAAAGAAAAACGACGAATATAATCCGGAATAGTAGCGTGGAAAGCACTATCAGAAGCGGCAATCAATAGACTCTCGGGCAGAGCTAATTTAACCGCTTCAACTTCTTGAATAATCTGAGGTAAATGAAGTGGAGCAAGAGGGGCCGCGTCTTTTAACTTTGAAAGGTATTTTTCATCAATTAGGCGATGTGTCTGGAAATAGGTCCCTGGAGCCACTACGCGAAGTACTACTTTTTTTATCTCCTTTTTATCCACCAGCACTCCTTTTTCGATGGCCAGAGCTAGAAAATTAATGAGGCTATTTCCAAAACCTTCTTTAGGTAACGGTTCACACTTTTGTTGTACCCCATTTATACCCAAACACAATTCAAAACCTTCAGCCATTCGTTCAAAATGTGCTTCTAAGACAAGTTGCTTGTCTTTATATAAAGCAAGTTTCTTTGACGAACTTCCCGGATTAATGATTAGCGTGAATGCCATACCCAATTGGTAATTTCTTCTGGATCTTCCCCGTACTGAATAATATAGTCACGATGTTCTTGTAGTCTTTTTTGTAGGGAATCAATGAGCTTTTGCGCCTGCTTGAGTGGAACGACTTTGGCAGACATAGCTAAGGCTACCGCCTCAATCGTTAGATGGTAGCGATCAACGCGATTACGTACCATCATATCAAAAGCGGTAGTGGTCGATCCCATTTCAGAATAACCATGCACATGAACTCGAGAAGCCGCACAACCATAATCAAACAAGACTTGCTTCATGGTCTGCGGGTAGCCATGAAAATTAATGATAATTGGTTTATCAGCAGTAAAGTATTCATCAAAACTATGTGGCAGCACGCGACAATTGGAATTACCAATTCCTAAAGCTGAGAGTGAGGTAATGTTCACAAACCTAACTCGAAGTTTTGGTAACTCATGGCGAATAATACTGATGGCCGCCAAAACTTCTTGGGTAGGATAATCCCCAGCGGAGGCAAAGACGACATCTGGATTCGTATCACTAGCAAAGTCCCAAATAGAAACACCCTCTTCAACATCCCTCTTGGCTTCTTCTATCGTTCGCCATATTGGCAACGGGCGCTTTTCACAAACCAAAACGTTAATTTCTCTAGTTGAGCCTAACATTTTATTGAAAGTAGCTAAGGCAATATTTGCATCAGCTGGGAAGTAGACATTAGTGAAGCAACCTTGTCGTTGTAAGACACCATCAATGAACCCCGGATTTTGATGAGAGAAGCCATTATGTTCTTGTCTCCAGCCAGTCGATGTGAGGATGTAATTAAGTGAAGGAATCAAACCACGCCAAGAAACCTCGCGCGCAATTTTGAGAAACTTCGCATATTGATCTGCCATACTAGCCACAATTTGAACAAAAGCTTCGTAAGAGACGAAGACGCCATGCCGTCCGGTAAGCACATAACCCTGAATCAAACCTTGAAGACTATGTTCCGAAAGCATTTCCATCACTCGACCATCCCATGCTAAATCACGATCCCATTCTTTGTGTGGCCAAACAAATGTTCTTTTAGTGTATTCAAAAACTGCTTGCAGCTTATTGGAGTAAGTTTCATCTGGTGAAAAGAGACGAAGGTTTCTTTCATTTTCATTGGCTCGCATCGTATCTCGAAGATATGCGCCGATTTGTTCCATGCTGCTCACTTCCCCACAAATAGGACTATCTAAGTCGCAAGTATTGCTCGCACTGTAGGCCGACAACTCTGGTAATTTTAAAGGTTGATATGGTGCACCGTGGGCGTGTCCATTGTCGCCCATTCTTCTGTCGGCGTGCGGAATTAAACTTTCAATATCAGCATCAAATTTTTCACCATCAAATAACTCGTCAAAACGATAAGAACGTAGCCATTTCTCTAAAAGAGCAAATTCTTCCGGATCCTTTACAGCTCCTTCAGCAATCACTTGATGTGAGAAATGATTATCTTCAATCTTTTTATCTCTAATTTGCGGGATACTATGCCAACCTTTAGGTGTACGCAAAATTATCATTGGCCAACGGGGGTTTTCCTTAAGCGAACCTTCCCTAGCACAATGCTGGGTAAAGCGAATATTATTAACCGACTGATCAACCGCCTTAATCATTTGTTCGTGTACGTCCTCCTCTAAGTAAGCGTCGACAAAAATTGGTTCATAACCATATCCATAAAATAAAGAGGTCAGTTCCTGATTGTTCATTCGTCCAAAAAAAGTTGGTCCGGAGATTTTGTAGCCATTTACGTGCAAAATTGGTAAGACGGCTCCATTCTTACCTGGATCTATTAGCTTACTTATATGCCAAGCAGTTGCCGTTGGCCCCGTTTCCGCTTCACCATCGCCGATTAAACAAGCAGTTATAAGGTTAGGGTTATCGAGAACTGATCCATAAGATGTAGCTAAGGCGTAGCCCAGCTCTCCTCCTTCTAAAATGACTCCCGGAGCCTCAGGGTTACTGTGACTAGGAAAACCATAAGGCCAACTAAAGGCTTTGGCCATATGAGCCAAACCTGTCTGGTCTCTTTTTATTTCGGGGTAATACTTGGAGAGAGTTCCTTCTAAAAAGAGATTGGATTGAATAGCCGGGAAACCATGTCCGGGACCAAGGACAAAAAGGACTTCTAGATTATGTTCAATGATAGCCCGATTAAGATGAGCGTAAGTAAAATTTATTCCCGGACAAGTTCCCCAATGCCCCAGTAGACGAGGCTTAATATGCTCAGGACGAAGCGGTTCGGTGAGCAAAAAATTGTCCCGTAAATAAATTTGTGCGGCACTTAAATAATCTGTAGCTCGAATGAACTTATCAAGAACTTTTTTCATGTCTACATCATATCAAGAAACTAATAATTTAGTATTGCTTGAGTGTGACTGTAGTTTAGAAACTATCAAAATATTTTCTTTTGCTATACTAGTCCAAATGAAAAATAATTTAATTGTGAAAAAAAGTAAGAGCGGTCTAGGACTCTATACTTTAGTAGCATTCAAAAAAGGCGATTTGGTAATTGAGTATGTTGGTGAAAAAATTACTGAAGCTGAAGCTAATAGACGTGGAGGAAAATATCTTTTTGAACTAAATGACAACTGGACGATTGACGGTAAGGGACGAGATAATCTGGCACGCTACCTCAATCACTCGTGTAAGCCAAACTGTTATCCCGAATTGGACGAAGCGGAAGAACACATTTTTATTTACGCCAAAAAGAATATCAAGCCGGGTGAAGAGTTAACTTATCATTATGGCAAGATGTACTTTGACGACTTAATTAAAGAAAGTGGTTGCCGTTGTCAGTCGTGTGAAAAAGAAAAAAGTGGCTAGAGCCACTTTTTTCTTTTTCCTTATTCCGTAGTTATCGTACTATCACTCTCTACCGTTTCTGGGGCAGCTGGTTCTGCTGCAGGTTCCCCTTCCGTACCTGTTTCTTCAACCTCAGTCTCACCCCCTTGTTCTTCTGGTGTGGTTGAACTTGTTTCCCCTTCCGTACCTATTTCTTCAACTACCGGAGATGTCTGGGTAGCCGGAGCTGTACCCACACTCCTACCTTTTAACATTGATACAGGGACAACTGGCGGAGTATTTTGTACCGGAACCACATCCGTTCCATCATTTTCATTACTGACATCAATGTTGGCTCGTCCTGTATTTTGTTCTTTTTCGGCAATTCGAGCTTGAACATCAACAACTCCAGAATCAGACGTACCAATAAGAGCAGCGCCGACTACCACAACTACCATCACGGCCGCTAGAATAGCGTAACGTTTTGTTGGTCTAGCACTACTACGGGCAACAGGTAGTGACGTAGGTGCTCGTCTAACAGAACTCGCAGCACCACGCGAGGCAGCAGCACTGACACTTTTTCTCGTCACTGTTCGCCTAGCCACCCTTTTTCGCGGGACAACTTCAGGGGTGACATTTTCTTCGTTAGTTAGTCTTGGCATACTACTTAGTATTGTAACAGATGGTAGAATAAATCAACAATTATGGAAACACTGCTTTTCAACACCATGGCCTTTGGATCGATTATTTTAGTCTTGGTCACAATAATCTTTATTGTCGCCCAAATAAAAAATGACAATAGCATAATGGATATTGCCTATGGGCCGCTGTTTTTAGTCTCTGGACTAATATTTGCGTACCTTAAAGAAAGCTTTACGCTCATCGCTACAATTATTTTAGTACTGACTGCCCTTTGGGCGGGTCGTCTTGGTTTACGTATCTGGCTCAAGAATAAAGGACGTGGCGAGGATATTCGTTACGCTAATTGGCGTCGTGACTGGATGATAAAAGGGAAAAAATATTTTTATCTGCGGAGCTACCTGCAAATAAACTTACTTCAGGGATTGATTATTCTCCTGGTATCACTACCACTTATTATTAGTTTCTCCTTCCCAAAGACAATAAACATCACCTTCTTAATATTAGGCTTAAGTATATTTGCATTAGGTTTTATTTTGGAAACAACGGCTGACTATCAAGTGGACCGTTTTTTAGCTAAAAAGCGTGCCGGAACCAATTTAGCTAATATATTAACCACTGGCTTATTTCGGTTTAGTCGCCGACCAAATTATTTTGGAGAAACCTTAATCTGGTGGGGTATGGCAGTAATGGTATTGCCTCTGCCTTATGGCTTTCTTGGTCTAATTAGCCCCCTTCTTATTACCTATATTGTAACCAAAATTACTGGACCGATGTTGGAAAAGATTTTCCTTGAAAAATATGGAACAGAATATGCTTCATATATGAAACGAACCAACTACTTTGTTCCGGGCCTACCCAAAATAGAGACTAAATCCGACATTACCTAGTTGCGTAAAGCTATGGATATGTTAAATTTTGGTTACCAATCGTTGCCAACATTGGAAATCAATACTTTTGATGGAGCGGCATCACTCATTACAACCTTTATTTTTTAAGACCACCTTTTTTGATAAAAAACTATTCCAACCAAAGTAATATTAAGACACGAATCAATGCCGCTATCCGAGCTGCCGAACTACGTGTTGTCGGTCCTGAAGGTGAAAACCTGGGCGTCCTCAGTCTAGCTGAAGCTATTAAAGTGGCTGAAGGGCACGGTTTAGACCTAATTGAGATTTCTCCCAAAGCCAAGCCTCCTGTAGCCAAAATTATGGATTTTGGTAAGTTTCGTTACCAAACGGGCCGTAAGGCGCGAGAGGTTAAAGCCAAATCCCACGTTACTGAGACTAAGAGTGTCCAGGTCAAAATCGGTACTGGCGAACACGACCAACAACTTAAAGCGAGCCGCACCGCTGAATGGCTCGAGGAAGGCCACCGCGTCAAAATCGACCTCTTTTTATGGGGCCGTTACAAGTACATGGAAGAAGGCTTTCTCAAAGAACGCCTCAATCGCTTTTTAAAGATTATCCCGACAGAATATAAGGTAGCTGACAATATAAAAAAGAGTCCAAAAGGCTACACTATCACTCTAGAGCGCATTCCGGGCAGTAAAGGTACTTACACCGCAAAAGTGAACCCTAAGCACCAAGTAGTGGAAAAAGAAGAGCCTAAAGAAAAGGTAGATTCTAGTAAAAAGAACAAGAAAAAGGATTTGGACGAACTTCTTAGTGGTGGGATGATCTAAGCACTCTAAAACTTTTGACAGCGAGGCCCGTATACGCTATAGTTGCGGCACTTCGGCGGTAGCCTAGGCAATTATATATGAAGACAAACAAATCATTCACCAAGCGTATTAAGGTCACTAAAAACGGTAAGCTAGTTGCTCGTAAGCCTGGCCAAAACCACTTTAATGCCCGACAGACAGGACAACAACGTCTTCGTCGTAAGCGAACTCAAGTTATTACTTTAAGTAAGCGAATCACTCGTCGCTTCCTTCCGAGCACTGGAGCATAGAGTTTTATTAGCAAAATCAATAACCAATAACATATGGCACGTGTAAAAGGAGGTTTGATGGCTCAGAAGCGACGTCGAAACATTCTCGACGAAGTAAAGGGTTATCGCCTACAACGATCAAAGAAGAAGCGAGTAGCGCGAGAAGCGATCTACCACGCACAACTCTATGCTTTTGCTCACCGCAAAGATAAGAAGAATGACTTCCGCCGTCTTTGGACAGTAAGAATCAATGCTGCCCTGATGGCCTTCGGTCTTAAGTACAGTCGTTTCATTAACACTCTCAAAACTAAAAATATCGAACTCGACCGTAAAGTCCTAGCTACCCTAGCTAAAGACCGACCAGAAGCTTTCGCAAGATTAGTTGAGAGCGTTAAATAACGTTCCTGAGGAGAATCTAAAAAAGACTGGCGCCTAAAGGCGCCGGTCTTTTTTAGAAGGCAATTAAATTTCTACGGACAACACTTTTTTCTCAAAATAATCCTGGTCAATTTCCCCTACAATAGTCCGAGCTACTTGATTGTGTAAGTCTTAAATTCCGCGTAAGTTTAAAGAAACACTATTACAAATTCACAGTTACTATTTATACTAGAAGTCAATTTCTACTTCTTGGTTTTGTTCTGGAGCAATAGCATTTAATCCGAGGTAATCACGTAATCTTTGAGTCAAAAATAAAGACGACCGCTCCTCCCCCATCGTCACAAAGATCTGCTTGGCTTTGTTTGAACCATTAGCTACTAGCTCGAGCAATTGATCTCGGTCGGCGTGCCCTGAGTAACCTTGAATCCTCGCTACTTTGGCTCGGACTTTAATCTTCTCCCCATCAATCTTAATTGATTTAGCTCCGTCCTGAAGCAGGCGACCGACACTACCGACTGACTGATACCCTACCAGTAAAAGAGTTGTCGTCGGATTATCTAGGTACTCTCGCTCATGTCTTCTAATTCGTCCTCCATGACTCATCCCGGAACCGGCGATAATAATTTTGGCGCGTTTTTCTCCTTTAATAGCCTGTGACTCTGAGGTAGTGCTAGTAAATTTTAAACCGTCAAAATCAAAAATATCATCACCGGAAGCAATCTGCTGCTGAACCTCGGGTCTTAAATACCGAGTGAAGCCTCTATAAATACTAGTGACGTTGATGGCTAAAGGTGAATCTAAAAAGACAGGTAAGGAGGTAATCTTTCCACTTTCAATCAAATTATTTATTTCAAACAATAAAGCTTGAGTCCGCTCGAGCGAAAAGGCCGGAATAATGAGGGTCCCGTGTTTTTTTTGTGTCTCTTCAATATACTGCCTCAATAAAGCGGTGCGTTCTGCCACTTCTTCATGCAAACGGTCTCCATACACACTCTCCATTACTAAGTAATCATAGTCTTTAGGCACTACTGGCGCACGCAAGAGTGGTTGTGGGACATTACCGATATCACCCGTAAAGACGATTTTTTTATCACCACGCACTAGATGTATCATCCCTGAACCGAGAATATGTCCGGCATCGGTGTACCAGACGGTAATATCATCGCCCAGTGAAAACTTTTCTTCGTACTCGACTGTCTTCCATTGATTGAGAGCTGTAGCAATATCTTTGGCTTCATATAATGGCGCCTGACCATAACGCTCCGCCTCATGCTCCATCACCTTAAGGGCATCATAGAGCATAGTCTGAGAAAGCTCCTTGGTAGCTGTGGTGCCATAAATCACTCCAGCAAATCCATCTTTGACTAGTTTTGGAATACGCCCAATGTGATCAGCATGAGCATGAGTTACCAAAAGCACATCAACACTAGCGGGATTATAGACAAATGGTTCAGCATTTTTAGCCATCGCAAAGCGGTCCCCTTGCACCAATCCGCAATCTACTAAAATGGCCAAATTGCCGGTATCAAGCATAAAGTTTGCTCCAGTAACTGACCCAACTCCACCATAAAATCCTAGAATTGTTTTCATATTGATTATTTCTTTATTGTACGTGAACCAAATACTAGAAAGCTGATTAGTCCACCACTTAACCCACAGAGAATATCGTAAAGTGTATCGGCTAAGTAATTAAATCTCGTCACTAGTCCAAATTGAAGCTCAAATAATTCCCAGATGATCATAGCGGCAAACAAAACTATCAAAGGTTGGAGCCACCACTGTGATAGCAGAGCTGGAAAAACCTTTAGCTTCTTTACCTGGTACATAGTAGCCACGACCAAAAAACCACCCCATGTATGCATCAAAATGTCTAACCACCAGACAACATCGTAGGATGAATAATAAACATTGAAATAATGGCTGACTAAAAATATCACCCAGAGCAGTAACAAAAAAATTGATGTCGGGTACATAATATTCATACGTTCTTATTCTACCTTACCAGGCGCTGTTTTCAGAAAAGATTTATCTATCTTCAGAGATAGATAAATTTATTTAATACATTATACCCATTTAATTTTGTGAAAAGTTCGAGTCCTCGAAGAGGACTAAATTGTTTGGGTGAAAGTTTTTTAGGAAAATTCGAGGCAAAACGAGACTTTTAATTGAGATGTTCGTCAGGATTTTGTGAAAAATTCGAGGCAAAACAAAGTTTTTTGACCGAGCCGTACCTGAGTACGGTGAGAAAGAAAACTGTAGTTTTAACAAAGAAATTATCTAAAATTAAATGGGTATGAAAAAACGCCTCATAAGAGACGTCTTTTCAAAGGGAACCACCACGTATGCTCCTGGAAAAGTCCAGGTGGGCGCCATATCCGATTTGGGTCTGAAATTCTTTGCAGATTCTCATATCTCCTCGCGAGTTCCGGTAGCCCTAAAACATAAGTTTAATCGGAACATACGTTAATGTGGTTCCTCTGTTATTCTAGCACAAAAGATTTAATTGTTGAAAAGGAAAACTATTCTGTCTTTCCGTCAAAGTTGATATCGTACATAATGTACTCTTGGGCTGTCCTGTAATCCATCACTTCTGATTCAGAAAACCAAATCGCAATTTCGCGCTCGGCCTCTTCTGGAGATTCTGAACAGTGGATTAAATTTCGTACTGACCGATTTTCAAATGAAGCGTGAGAATAAGAATCTACAGTATAGTCCCCACGAATGGTACCAACATCTGAAGTTTTTGGTTCAGTAGTTCCTACAAGCTTAGTAACCACAGCAACTGACTGATTACCTTCAAAGACCATAGCTACCACCGGTGCTGCTGTCATGTACTTCACAATAGCTCGAATAATATCTTTACCGTATTCAATCGCCTCTTTCTCGATTGGACGACCTTGTTCTTTAAGATCACTGATAATTCTCTCACCTTTTGACTTAAACCATTCGTCGTTCTTGTTGTAGTGAGCAGTTAACTTTGCTTCTTCAGGGACAAACATCTTCATCGCAGTGCACTTAAGTCCTGTTTGCTCAAAGCGACTAATCACCTCTCCCATCAAACTGCGCTGCACAGTATCAGGCTTTAGGATAACAAAGGTTCTTTCTTGATGTGGATATTTTTTCATATAAAACTAATTTAATGTGCCGGCAGTATAGCCTCTTCACTGGTAATAATCAACCTAAATAATTTACCTTATTTAGTCAAAATTACTGGTCCTTTATCGGTAATCGCTACCGTGTGCTCAAAGTGAGCAGACCAAGAATGATCTTTAGTATAAACACTGTAACCGTCCCCATCATCATCAAAATACACGTCCTTTTTACCAAAATTAACAATTGGTTCGATAGCGTAGACATGTCCAACTTCAATCAACGGCCCCGTGCCAGCCTTACCAAAGTTCGGAATAGTAGGCTCCTCATGGACTTGATAGCCAACCCCATGACCACACAGTACCTCAACCACTGATAACCCTCGACTTTCGACAAAGTTTTGAATGGCGGCACTAATGTCACCGATGTGATTTCCTGCTTTAGCCGCCTTAATTCCATGAGCTAATGCTTCTTGCGTAACTGCGAGCAGTTTTGTGGCTTCCTCATCAATCTCACCTACACCTACTGTTAAACCACTATCAACCACAAAACCTTTATAACCAATCACCATATCAATATTCACCAAGTCGCCTTCTTCTAAAACAACTGTCTCACTAGGAATACCATGCTGCACACAATTGTTAACCGAAACACAGACAGAGGCTGGGTAAGGGTGAGCCGCAAAACTAGGATGATAACCAAGAAGGACCGGCTCTACACCAAACTCTTCAACTAACTCCATGGCTCGATCATCGATATCCAATGTTGTATTACCAGGCTTTGCGACCTTGGCCAACTCCTTCAAAATTTTCGCCAAAATAGCACCACCTTCTTTCATCACTGCAATTTCCGCTGGTGTTTTTTTTGCAATCATAAACTATAGCTTAAGGGCTGAGATGATTTGAGCATGCACGCCATCAATCGTATCAGTGCCGTCAATATCAAACACGGCGGTGTCTGGACGTTGTTTATAATATTGAATTACCGGCAAGGTTTCTTCACGATACCAAGTGAGGCGAGCTTCAATTGAAGCCGGAGTATCATCACCTCTAGCACGACTCATCATACGTGCACGGACGACTTCTTCTGGAGTCACTAAATTTATAATACTTACTTGGCGCCTCTGATAGAAATTAAGAGCACTTTCCAAAACCGTAGCCTCAGCGACAATACGGGGGAAGCCATCAATTAAAAGATGGCAGTCTTCATCAACGTGGGTTCGCATCGCATCTCCCCATAAGTGGACCGAAAGAAAGAGAGGTTGGAGGATACCACTATCAAGTGTCTCATTGACATGCTCTTCAGTGTAACCCTCTGACTGTGCCGCCAAAGCTCGAAAACGCCGTCCTGTTTGAATGTCGACTACTTGTCGTAAGGGATCTTTAGCACTAAGAGCAGAGTCTAATTTACTAATTTGAGTACCTTTACCACTTCCTTGAGGACCAATAAAAATTACGGTGTATGGTTGCATACCAACTCTAAATTATATGTTTAATTACTATAGACCCGATTTTGTAAATCAATGATCAGTTGATGAAAGGCTAGCTTAGCCGGCGTAAAGTCATTGTGGGTATTATCAATGATAACATCAGCTTTATCTTTAGCCATCACTTCTATCAAATATCTTTGATATCGATGACTAAGTTCCTCTTCAGTCATCGGAGCCCGATCCAAAGCTCTAGCCTTAAGCTGATCCCACCCCCCGGCTTCAATATAAACTGTGGTCATATGTTCGCTGGGAACAAGGTTGTGTAACTGCTCAACTCCCTGCAGTTCAATTTCAGTAATTACTATTTTACCTGCCTCTAGCCGAGGGAGTATTTCGCTTTTGAGTGTACCATACTGCTGCTGACCAAAGACAGCCCATTCCAGAAAGTCGCCAGCGACTTTCTTCTGCTCAAATTCGTTTTGACTTAAAAAATAATACTCTTTACCCTCAGTTTCTCCAGGGCGCAGCGGACGAGTAGTGCAAGAAATAGTTGTCTCTAAGGCCGGAAAATGAGCTAGGGCATCTTTAATTAAAGTTCCCTTTCCACTGCCAGTTGGCGCCATCACAATAATCAGGTGACCTTTAATATTTTCTAACATGACCCTAGGAGGTTAACAGGTTTTCATTAGTGGTGCAACAACTTGTGTTATGCTAATAACATGGGAAAAAAGCATATTATTACTGTTTCGGGAAAGCCTGGTAGTGGTAAATCCTCAACCGCTGACAAGGTAGCTGAGTTACTTAGCTACACTAGATATTCCTCTGGTGATATTGTGCGGAATCTCCTCGCTCGCGAGCGAATTACTTTAGCTGAATACAATAAGCGTGCAGCGGTAGAACATAGCTTTGATGAAAAAATCGATCAAATGCTTCGGGATTTGCGAAATAAACACGACATTGTCATCGACTCTAGACTAGGTTTTTATTGGATTCCCGAGTCATTTAAGGTCTATCTTGATTTAGATATTCAAGTTGCGACTGTCCGCATCTTTAAGGATGCCATGAGCAATAATATGCGTACCAAAGGTGGTGAGTTTTCGAGCTCGCTTGACTTAGTAGCCAAACAAGTAAAGGACCGTATGGACACTGAACAATCACGCTTTAAGAATCTCTATGGTATTGATCCATACAACACTAGCCACTTTGATCTCGTCATTGATACTTCAAGACACAGTCCTCAAACAGTAGCCTTAACGGTTTTTGATACCTACCGCCGCTGGCTCAAAACCACCACCTGGAAACGTGAAGAAAGTAAGATTCCTCTGGGTTTCTCCTTTAAGAATCAGTATTAAGTAAACGACCACCGGACTTAGGTCCGGTGGCTTTGGTTCATCCTAGACGGATGAACGATTTGCCGGCTTAAGCCGGCGGCTGGGGGTTATTTAATACTAAGTGGTAATACTTTTACCGTTACTATTTACCTGCGGGGTGTTTTAGAAACACTTTGTGTCTAAAGTTTACTGGTAAATGACGGAATAGATACGGCGTTGCCTTCAAACGTACTCTCCGGCTAAAGCCGGAGGTTTTTAGAGATAATAACACTGCACAAGTGCAAGACTATTGGCTGTGACTATATCTTATAAGAACACTTTCTGTATAAAAACATAAATTCAATAATAAGTCAAACTTTCTGGTGTCGGTTTTCCTTAGAAAATGTTGATAAATATAGTTATTTGCCTTTTTCTCAAAACGCAAAAGTCCCGCAACTGAAGGTTGCGGGACTTTTGTGTTCTGAAATCTAAAATTAAATTTTAGTATTCACGTAGTGACACCTGAGCGTCAAGGCGACGAATCAAGTCTAGAACCACTGAGACGACAATCAAGACTGCTGTACCACCAATCGCTAAGGCAGTAATACCTGTAGCTACCTGCATACCAATCGGTAAAACAGCGATCAGACCAAGGAAACTAGCACCAACTAGAGTTAGGCGAGTAATGAGACTGCCGAGGTACTCTGAAGTGTGGGCGCCTGGCCTAATTCCTGGGATAAACGCTCCGTTACGTTGCAAGTTCTTTGAGATAGCATCCGGGTCAAAGGTTACTGCTGTATAGAAGAAGGTGAAGAGGAAGACTAAGGCAAAATAAATCGAACCGTACAGGAATTGGTTAGCCAAAAGTGCAGTCACCGCTTCATTAGCTCCAGGAACCCAAGGAAGATCAAAAGCCATGAGAATATTCAGCACCATCTGTGGCAAGAGCAAAATAGACAAAGCAAAGATGATTGGAATAACTCCAGCCTGATTAAGTCGGAGTGGGAGGTATGAAGAACTGCCACCGTAAGTAGCGCCACCACGACTCTGCTTGGCGTAAGTAATCGGTACCGGTCTTTCCGCTTCGGTCATAATAATAACTGCGTAGATAATCGCTAATGCGACAAAACCAAAGCCGATGTAAAGCGGTAATTGTGAAGGGTCGTAACTGAAGACCAATTGACTGACAGTGGAAGGCAAAGTGGCGACAATACCGGCAAAAATCAAAATTGATACACCGTTTCCAATACCATACTCAGTGACTAATTCACCAATCCACATCAATAACATTGAGCCCGCTACAATCAAGATTACGTTGACCGCAAACTCAAAAGTTGTGAGACCAGTAATAACACCTTGACTCTGGAGTAGAGAAAGGAAGCCAAAGCCCTGTAGAATTGCCAACGGCAAGGTCAACATACGACTATACTGAGTAAACTTAGCTCGTCCAGCTTCACCCTCTTCAGTATGTAGACTCTTAAGTTTTGGTGACATCACTGTCATCAACTGCATGATGATTGAGGCCGTAATGAACGGACCAACGCCTAACATCACAATTGAAAGGTTGGCCAAACCGCCACCGGAGAAAATGTTTAACAGACCAAGGAATTGGTTGTTGCTAAAAAATTGCTCAAGAACAGTTTGATCTACTCCGGGAATCGGAATAGTAGCCAACATTCTAAAAATAACCAAAGCCCCCAAAACAAAGAGGACGCGATTACGGATAGCTGGTTCGGTGAAGACGAGAGTCAGTTTGTGGAAGAATTTTTGCATAATGACTCAATACTACCTATTTTGTGACTGTTCCGCCAGCTTGCTCAATTTTAACTTGAGCAGCTTTGGAGATCTGACAGCCTTCAATAGTAAATTTTTTAGTAATATCACCAGTAGCCAAAATCTTTACTACAGGTGCTTTTCGCCCCACAGCTGAGATAACTCCTTTAGCTACTAAGGTTTTTGGAGTAATCGTTTCTCCAGCAGCAAAGACTCCCTCTAGACGAGACAGATTTACTGGCACGGCCAAAACTCGTTCATTATTTACTGTTCGAGATCGGTTTTTACCATGACCACGTAGTTTCGGGAATTTCTTGATGAATTCCAACATTTCTGAACGGGTACTGTTACCAGTTCGAGCTGTTTGTCCCTTGTGACCACGACCTGACATCTTACCGCGCTTACCTCCGCGACCGATACGCTTTTCTGACTTACGAGCTGAGCTCGGTTTTAGTTCATGTAGCTGCATACTATTTTTTCTTTAGAAGTTTAAGCGCTTCGATAGCGGCGCGAGCATTATTAAGCTTGTTTTTACTGCGAGAGAAAATCTTAGCAGTAACATCTTTTACTCCGGCATGTTCCAAGACAGTACGAACTGATGAACCGGCTACTAGTCCACGACCAGGGGCTGGGATAATCATAACTTCAGAAGAGGCGTACTTAGTATGAACATCGTGTGGAAGGTGACCTTCCTTATTCATAGTCACAGTAATCATGTGCTTCTTAGCATCACGAACTGCTTTTTCAATTGCCTGCTGAGTATCACCAGCCTTACCAATACCTACACCTACTTTACCGCGTCTGTCCCCAATCACCATCGCTACTGAAAAAGCAAAGCGACGACCCCCGGTAACTACGCGAGTAACGCGCCTTATACTAATAATTTTCTGGTCAAACTCTGGGCGCACTCGTTCTGGACGACCACCACGACGTGGACGGCGTTGATTTCTACGATCCGTTCCTGCTTGACCACGACGTCCGCGAGGACTTCGTTCTCCGACAGCTTCATCCCCTTTAGTTTCAGCTTCAGGGACAGCGGGTGCATCGGTAGAAGGCGACACTGTAGTCGCTTCTGTGTCTGACACGAGGTCAGTTGTAGCTTCCTGCTTTGTTTCTGACATAAGTTAGTTAAATTTTGTAAAATTAATTTTTTGTAGAATTTTGCTAATGGTGGAAAATTTCTGAAGTTTCAATAAAGAAATTTCCCCATTAAAAACTCTAGAATACCAAGCCGGCAGCGCGAGCTGAATCAGCTAAGGCGGCAATAGCGCCCTGGTAACGGAATCCTCCTCGGTCAAAGACTACTTCTTTCACTCCAGTTGCTTGCGCTTTCTCAGCAACAGCTTTACCAATAGCAACTGAGCGCTCAGTTAGTGTCCCTTTTTCTGATCTAGTATCGACAGCTGCTAAAGTCTTACCACTAGCGTCGTCTATCAACTGAGCGTAAACGAAACGATTACTGCGGAAGATAGCTAAGCGTGGGCGACTAGCGCTGCCAGAGACCTTAGCGCGAATGCGCTTGTGGCGAGAGACACGCTTTGTTTTTTTGTACTGTGTTTTTTCCATATTTCAATTAGAATTACGGGCCTACGCAGCCTTCTTACCTTGTTTTCGAATAATATACTCTCCTTGATAGCGAATACCTTTACCTTTGTATGGTTTTGGTTCTTTAACTTTCCGAACATTAGCTGCAACCTGTCTAACAAATCCTTGTCGAAGCTACTCACGGTGATTACTCCCTTTTCTACTGTCGCAGTAACGCCAGAAGGAATTGGTAATAACACTGGGTGTGAAAAACCGACATTAAGACTAAGGTTAGTCCCTTTTACTTCTGCTTTATAACCCACTCCTTCAATTTCCAAGACCTTAGTGTAACCTTCAGTAACACCCTTAATCATGTTACGGAGGTGAGCAGCGTAAGTGCCCCACAAAGCTTTAGCCGCAACAGTTTTACCTGGAGTGACAGTCGCTACACCATCTGCAATAGAGATAGTGACGTCTGGTTTAATTTCTCGAGTCAGTGTTCCTTTTGGGCCGGCTACAGTAAGTAGACCATTATCACATGTGACAGTGACACCGGCAGGTATTGTTGATGGTTGTTTTCCTAATCGACTCATATTACCAAATGATAAAGAGCTGCTCTCCGCCTACATTTTGACTGCGTGCTTCCTCATTTGTGAGGATACCAGCCGGTGTAGAAAGGATCATATGCCCGTTACCGAACTTAACTCTGTGAATATCTGCGACCTTTGTGTATAGACGTCGACCTGGTTTTGAAACTCGCTTTACACCACTGATGCGGTGTTTACCGTTTTCATACTTCAAAGTCACGGCTAATGTCTTTTGTACTTTTTTACCTTGTTGTGAAGCGGCCTCTATGTAACCTGCTGCCACGAGCTTGTCTGCGATTGCATGTCGAAGCTTTGAGTAAGGTACAGCAACTTCTTTTTTGCCAACCACACCCGCATTCTTCAATCGAATGATGAAATCGCCTATTGTGTCGCCTACCATGATGATTTCTTTATTCCTGGTATATGTCCTTCATGTGCTAATTCACGGAAGCAGATACGACAGATATCAAAATCTCTCATATAGCCTCGCTTTCTAGCACATAGCTTGCAGCGTCTTACGACGCGACAAGCATACTTTGGTGTACGCTCAGAGCGCACCCGTACAGATATTCTTGCCACCTTAATTATGTGTTAAGAATCTTTATTTTTTTAATACTGTACGAGGCGCATCAGTAAAATAATTTGAGTCGTATAAGTATACGGTGAGGATCATTTTACGCAATGCAACAAAGTACAGTGTCAAAAAATAAAGATTCTGTGGAGTGGTATCACAGAGAATCCATGACTCACTCCCTTATAAATTCGGCTGGTCTCCTAAAATAGGAAGATTGGCCTCAAACGCTTGATATTTAACCAAGGACGTCTTGTCCGCAAGAGTACCAAAATATGACTAAAAGTCAATCAAAATTTATTTATTGTTGACAAAGTGTACACTTAAGATACACTTAAGTTATGAATACAAAATTTGTCGGTGTCAAAGAATTTCGTCAGAACATTTCTGATTATGCCAAGCAAGCCAGGAATGAAGATATTCGGTTTATTATTGTAAATAGAAACAAACCACTATTTGAGATAAAGTCATTTGCTGAAGACCAGACACTAGATACTATCTTTGCAGAGGTGAAAAAGGCTGAAAAAGATATAAGTACAGGAAAGTATTATAGCCAGGAAGAACTGTTAGCGGAGCTGGCGTAGTTTTTACCATGGATAAGTTAGTCTCAGTTATTTATTCCCCAGACGCCCGAAAGGACATTAAGAAACTAGATAAGAAAGAGGGTCGGAGAGTGGTTTTAAAAATAAAAGAAAATACGGAGAGTCCAAACCCTTTACAAAGAGCCAAGGCTCTTTCCGGTATTTTATCTGGATATTACCGATATAGGATTGGTGATTATCGTGCCATTTTTTCCTGGGATGAAAAGGGCCAAGTGTCGATACTGAAGATACTTCGAGTAAAGCACCGCAAGGATGTGTATCGTATGTAGTCTATTGTTTAATTTAACTTGCTCCGTTTAGTCAGGAAACTTTATAGTTAGGATCTATAAACCCACCTTCTCTTTTGATTCCAAACACGCGACACACCTTACAATCGCTGTCCTTTCCACAAAAGCCTCCGCTTGTAGCGGATAACGAAACCCCGGCGCCAAAGGCGCCGGGGTTTCGTGGTTTTATAAATAAGCCAAGCTTATTTTTGTAGTGGGACGTAAATGTGTCGCAGGAAAGCTTCTGCTTCCTTCTTTGACTTAGCCGTCGTCACAATGGTGATTGCTAGTGAAAAGACATCTTTAAGTTCATCTTCACCACACTCTGGGAAAATAGTATTTTCTTTTATACCAATAGTGTAGTTACCCATTTCATCAATCGCTGATACCTTAAGCCCACGGAAGTCGCGAGTCTGAGGCAGAGCTAGGTGAATCAACTTATCGAGGAAGTGAATCATTCGCTCACCACGTAAAGTTACTTGGTAACCCACGATATCACCAGCCCGAAGTTTGAAAGAAGCGATTGATTGCTTAGCTGGTCGCGGCGAAACCTTTTGTCCAGTAATTTTAGCTAGTCGGTCTCGGATCAAAGCTAACTTAGCCTTATCCTGAACGCGGCCAACTCCAACCGAAATCACTACCTTCTCAACTTTTGGAGACTGCATCACATTAGTGTAACCAAAGTCACCCTTAAGTGTCTTATATGCAGTACTTATTCTAGTTTTTGTAGTTTCCATACGATTATAATTTTTTACCACTTGGTCTGGCAACGCGAACTTTTTTACGCTTGTCGCCTTCACCTTCAAAGACATAGCCAGCTCGTACGGCTTTATCTCCTTCTAGCAGTGACACGTTTGAAACGTGGATCGGCATGCTTTTTTCAATAATCTGACCTTGTGAACGACTTTGTTTATTTTTCTGATGCTTCTTAACCATATGGACCCCTTCAATAACGACCTGGTCTGTCTTAACTAAGACAGTGAGCACTGTTCCAGTCTTACCCTTATCTTTACCAGTCATTACTTTTACCGTATCTCCTTTTCTGATTTTCATAGTAAAATATTTAGAATTACCCTATACCACTTCTGGTGCTAGAGAAACTATTTTCTGATAACCAGCTTCAGAGATCTCACGTGGAATTGGACCAAACACACGGTTAGCTTTTGGTTCTTTCTTAGCTTTGTCTACCAAAACCACAGCGTTATCATCGAAACTTACATAAGATCCATCCTTTCGTCTAAACGGTTTTCGCTGACGTACCACCACTCCGTACACCACATCTTTTTTCTTTACCTGCTTTCTTGGTTCCGCGGTTTGGACCGAGAGCACGACCATTTCACCAAGCTCTGCATAGCGCTTTTTTGAACCACCAAGTACTTTAAATACTCGACCGATCTTTGCACCAGAGTTATCAGTTATTTTAACTATTGTTTGTGGTTGAATCATACTATTTGGCGTCTGTTACGAGTTCAAAGTGTTTACGCTTTGACATCGGGCGGATTTCTCTAATGTCGACCACTTGTCCTTCTTTAGCTGTATTACCAGCATCATGAACGAGGAACTTCTTCGTGCGGCGCAAGAACTTCTTGTACTTTGGGTGCTTAACATAACGTTCGACAGCTACCGTAATAGTGTCTTGCATTTTTGTTGAGACCACAGTTCCACGAAGGGTACGACGGCTTGATACTTTTGTATTTTCAGTTGTCATACTCATTATTTGGCGTCTGGGTTACGGCGACGAGCTCTAAGCACGGTGAGCGCACGAGCAATTTCTCGCTTAGCACCAGTGATAATGCTAGCCTTGCGACTAAATTTATCTTTGAATCGTTCAGCTCGAATGGTTTCCCGAGACGTATTTACGAGCTCAGTTAATTCAGCTTCTGATTTGTCTCTGATTTCTGACATTTTTGTCATAAGTGAGAATTATGCCCGTGTGTCTTCGCGACGCACGAGTTTACCTGTTAATGGGAGCTTGGTCAGCGCTTTACGGAAAGCTTCTTTGGCCACTTCTTCAGCCACACCTTCAACTTCAAATACGATTCGTCCCGGCCTGACTTCAAAGACGAAGTGGTCTGGATCACCCTTTCCTTTACCCATCGGTAGTTCGGCTGCCTTCTTAGTGATTGGCTTATCAGGGAAAATTCTAATCCAAATCTTTCCAGTCTTTCCGAGCGTTCGTGAGATAACTCGACGAGCCGCTTCAATTTGATTTGATTTAACTCGAGATTGTGTATTCGCTCTTAGTCCAAATGAACCAAAAGAAACAGTCACTCCTCTTGTATCGGGTTTACTTCTTTTCGTAACACTCTTGCGGCCAGTTTGCCACTTGCGGTGTTTTACTTTTTTAGGAAATAACATAAAGAATTGAATTATGAACTACGGGTTCCTTGATTACTTCGTGGTGCTGTTTCAGCTGGGTTAGCTTTTCGGTCTGTAAAGACTTGTCCACGGTAAATCCAAACCTTAACTCCAATCGCACCGTAAGGTAGTCGAGCAGTTACTCGCGCAAAGTCGATATCAGCTCGCAGAGTTTGGAGTGGAATTCTTCCTTTCTTCAACTCTTCTTTTCGTGCCATATCTGCTCCACCAAGACGACCAGAAAGAATAATACGGA
This sequence comes from Minisyncoccota bacterium, assembly GCA_035324355.1. Lineage (GTDB taxonomy): Bacteria > Patescibacteriota > Minisyncoccia > Phycocordibacterales > UBA918 > OLB19. Next base: position 22,089 of record DAOLBU010000005.1, on the reverse strand, counting down.
CTCCTTCTACGTCGCGATTAGCCATAACTTTTTCAATAGTTTGCTTCATCACTCGTCTGAAAGTAAGACGCTTTTCAAGACCCTCAGCAATCATTTGCCCAACAATACTGGCACTTGATTCTGGTGAGCGGATTTCTTCAATATCAATTTTAATTTCTGGTTTCTCGATTAACTTTTGTGTTCGCAAAAGCATATCAATATCCTTCTTGAGCTTTACGGCTCCTTCACCACTTCGTCCAATAACCAATCCCGGACGAGCGGTCTTAATAATAATGCGGAGATTTTTTTGACTACGTTCAATCTCAACAGTATCAACTGACATTCCCTTTAGTTTTTTTTCTAGCAGTTTTCTGATGGCTGCATCAGAGCGAATGTATTCGCGCATTTTTTTAGCGTCTGTAGTGAACCAACGACTTTTCCAATCGCGGTTGACACCGATACGCTGTACATATGGATGAGCTACGTGTGTCATATTATTTTTCTCCTAGTTCAACAGCGATATGACTGTTGCGCTTATTAATACGTGACGCTGAACCGCGGGCACGTGGCATTGATCGCTTCAAGACAGTTCCTTTATCAACCGCAACTTTCTTAATCACTAGACGACTAGTATCTTTACCGGCAGAGACTGCGTTAGCTAGAGCTGACTCAATTACTTTCGCAAATGGTCCGGCAGCACGCTTATCAACAAACTTTAAAGCCGCTAGAGCATCGTTAACTTTTTTACCACGCACCACATCAGCGATCAGGCGAACCTTACGAGGTGATTGGCGATAGTTTTTTAATATTGCTTTCATATGATGTTAACTACTTCTTAGTAGCAGTAGTGGTCTTAGCAGCTTTAGCAGCAGTAATTTCAGCTTCTTTCTTCTTCTGCTCTAGTTCTTTCTGCATCTTACCTCCGTGCTGGTAGAACTTCTTAGTTGGCGAAAATTCTCCAAGACGATGACCAACCATTTCTTCGGCGATATTCACCGAAATATGGTCTTTACCGTTGTGGACACCAAAAGTGAATCCCACCATTTCTGGTGCAATCACACTGTCGCGTGACCAGGTCTTGATGACACCACCCTCTCCGGGTTTTTTTCCGGCGATCTTCTTCAGTAACTTTTCGTCTACGTATGGTCCTTTATAGAGTGATCGTGACATAAATGATAAAAGGAGTGTAACGACTATTTAGAATTTAGTTCCGAATTTGCGCTTTTCCTAGCGCAAATTCCTGGAACAACTTTTTAATAATCATTCATTCCACTACTTACGAATAAACACGCACTTGTGGTGCGTTGATGAGAATCTCTTGTAAAGAAAGGTAACGGCCGTCCTTAACAGAGATTCCCAACCCTTGATAATTTTACTTTGCTTCACTTTTTGTGAGGTGACACATCGTCCTCACGTGAGGTTGGAACTAGAGGAGAATACCTAAGATAGCCTCAAAAGTCAACTCTCCGCTTTAAAGCTATCTTCTCTTTTTTGGATTAATATATGTTGCAGATTTAATAAATTTGTGTATATTTATTAAATAACTAATTAATTAATAAGCTATTTATCTATGTTTCAAACCAAAATAACCAGCCAAGGGACTATATCGATCCCGGCCGCACTACGACGTAAATACGGCCTTAAAATTGGCGAATCTGTCATCATCGAAGACAATGGCGTAATAACTATCACCAAGGGGACTGATCTCACTTCCCTGCGCCAAAAAAATGCTATATATATTGATAAAAAGCCAACTGTTACCCCAAACGGTTCAGGGATTGAGGCTCATGTAATTAATAAATATGGCTAAAAAAATAAATGGTTCTTTAGATACCAATACTTTACTGCGACTCGTTCTGGGAGATGTGCCGAAACAAACGGCGGCTGTTGATTCACTGCTGATGAATGGTGGTGTTTTTCAGGTCTCAGATATTACTATTGTTGAAATGGTTTTTGTGCTCGAAAAAATATACCATCAACCTCGTACTCTCGTGATTGATAATATCAATGCCATAATGGCTCATAGCAATATCGATTGTAATCGCAAGGTTTTTAATTTAACCCTACCTCTCTACTTAGCTAACCCAAAATTATCCATAGTCGACTGTTTGCTGACAAAATATGCTGAGCTAAACAAAGCTACGCCCTTATATACCTTTGATGCTGATCTAGCCAAAACCTGCTCGCCAACTACACAATTATTGTGAGCCCACAAAGCATTCTCCTTCGATGTATATCAGCTAAAAGATCTATAGTGTCATATCGTACAGGATATGATCTACATATCATGTATGATATGTAGATCAGTTTTTACTCGCTACCCTATAAACTCTGGATCTAAATAGAGCAAGTACAGAAAACGGTGCGGCCGAAGGCCGCACCGTTTTTCTCCTCCCCTTCATTTATTCCTTCTTTTTAGTTTTTAGCCGATTGATCAAACGGTCTATAAATAGTAGTCGGATACCAAGCAGTTCCAGTCCACCCACCAACATAATCAATGCCCCAGGCGTCAGTGGTGTAATCAAGGCCAAAAAACCCAGCAGGATCAAAGTGACTCCAAGTACTCGACGGAAATATGGTTGGCTGAAAGCGTAATTTTTGGCTTTATTGTACATAATTTGTTCTGGTATTCCCTTTGACGCACAACTCCTACTTTTCTTACAAACACCTATCGACTTGCTCCATCTTGCCAAACTTTCTTAGCGAAGTTAAAACCAAAGCGGACAACAAAAAGTATAACGACTCCATATAGGGCATACTTCACAATCATGAACAGTAGGGCCACAAAGCCGAGACTGACCTCTTGAGCAAAGTTATTCATGTCCCTAAATAATTTTTGTACTGCGGCAGTCCATGAATTTCCAATTTCCTTACCGTTAATAAACTTATTTTCGTAAACACTGACATAAAACTGAGTGTACGCTAACCTATCAAGAGCTTCAGCTTTGGACCGATTGATCCGCTCAAGCTGAGCATTGATTTCGATTTGTGACATAGTCAAACGTTCAAGTAAGTTTAATTTACTGTCAGTTAGTTGCGCTAAGCTAGAGACATTACCTTGAGCAGTAGCCCGAGCAATCAAAGAATCATAAGTAGCCAAAGATTCAGTTAAGGTGGTAGTAATCGCTGCTAATTTCTTCTCGAGAATTTCGATTTCACTAGTGTAGTCTGTTACTTCTCGCTTTATTGTATATGCGTTTTCATTCACTTCCTTTGGATTTAGCGAATCCAATAAATACAATACTGCCTCAACACTCTCTTTCTTTACTTTAAAACTATAGCTACAGCCACTGTCGTATTCGTTGGTATTTTCAAAGACAACATCGTCACGCTTTAGCAAATCACGAATCGCGACACATTCTTTCGCTTTGTTTCTTGACTCAAATGAAATTGAGTAGTTTTTCACTTCGTAGTCTTCAGTATCTGCTCCTGGTGTGTAGGTGGGATCCATTGGTGGCATGAGACCACCACTGATGTTTCGCTCACTTAACATCACCTCTCCGTAATATCCTGCGTCGCTACTATAACCTTGCTCCATGACATCATTCTTCATTTGCACAAATGGCGAAGTACCTGTTTGACCAGAGAAACCAACGACCATAATTACCCCTAATAAAAATGCACCCCCAAATTTTAGAACATTTTTTTGCATTGCTGAAAGATTTTTTAGAAAATCCATATAAATATTTTTAGAATAATAAGCCGGTAGACTAGTACTAATTAACTATACTCAATTAGTTCTCAAACCGGTTAATATTTATCCAGTTTTATGTCTTCCTTATATTTGATTACGACTTAAGCCTAAAAAGGTAACAAAGTAACAAACCTAAAAAGTAATTATGAATTCTCGAACTAGAGGAGCCTGACCCTCAGGGTCATAGATTGGTGTGTCAGAGTTTAAATCAAAAATCCCATCTCCATTATCTTGATAGAGAGTCGCGGAAAAAGTAGCTCCAGCTCTCATAGTCTTAGTAAGGGGTATTTCTACTTGCTCAGTAACTCCTCCTAATAATAAATAACTGACGCCAATGACAACTTCTGGATTCTGAACCCCTAATTCCCTAATAACTATAAAGCCTGGCTCTAAAAGAGAAACATAATCCACTAAAGCAATCACTCCTGGAACCTGCGGACTAATACCTAAATCATTATCCGCCATTTCAGACTGAGCTGCATCTCCTACCATCATCATCGAAGCTTCCTCGGGCATATCTGGCGCAACTCGCTTGGTCTCTGGAGCCATAAAAGTGTCGTACGAGCCACTCGGCATTATCCTTTCTGATTCATTAGTTGGTTGCCCCAGGTAGCTTGGCACTAACATCAAAAATAATACTGCCATGGCACCAAGTGGTACTAGATAACGCATCCATGGTGAAGGTATGAGTGGAGACGATGGTGCAGGAGCAGCCTTACTAACTAGTAGTTTTGTGCGTAACGCTTGAGCAAAATCTTTATCAACTGTTGCTACTGGCTTATGATGCAGTAAAGCTGCTACTAGAGCACGAACTTCATGGTCACGCTCTTTCAAGGACGGTTCTAGCGCGTAGATATCTGCCAATATTAATTCTAGTGAATCCTGCATATACTATGTATTACGACAAATCATAAAAACGTAACGTCGTCTCTAAACTACAAGCAATAGCTAGGAGTAAAGGTGATACAGGACCACACTTTTCTCGCAGTTCACGAATCCCTCTAGAGAAAGCCATTTTTATACTATCTTCTGAACCACCAAGAATCTCAGCAATTTCTTTGTATGGCTTATCTTCCCAGATTCGGAGAGTAAGTATTTCTCTTTGCCTGGCGTCTAGAGTTTCCAAATATTTCTGGACGGTCTTAAGTGCACTAAGCGCATCAAGAGTTTCCGGCGTTCTCTCATCTACCCCTACTTCAAAAACATCTTCCAATGATAGATTATTTTTGTGAGTCCGGTAATGGTCAATGACACTGTTGCGAGCTATCTGATAGAGCCACGAAGAAAATGAACCTTTGCTTTCGCTATAAGAACTAATTTTTTCTAGAGCTTTATGAAACACGCTACTAGTAATATCTTCTGCTGTTTCCTGATTAAAGGTTTTGTAATAAACGAAACGATAAATCTTATCTAGGTATCTGTCGTACAAAACACCAAAAGCCTCTGTCTCTCCAGACAGACAACGGTTTACATAAATAGAGTCATCATCCATTAACTCAATGATACGGTAATTTTAAGAAAGGTGGAAGTGGATCAATACCTGCATGCAAAGCCAAGCAAATTTTGCTAAAATGAATGTATGACAAAAATACGTGGCGGAACTCACACTACGCTAACGGAAACCGCAACTATCGTAGTAAATGTGCTCGAAAAAATTCCTGGGGTCACCATGATCTCTCCCGGCATCATTACCAAAAGCCAAAACCGCAGCGGCCTAAGACGTGTCACTGGCGTCTTCACTAATGCTGGAATGGAATTAATTATTTCTGGTCAGAGTATCCAAAAAGTAGCGGTACATTGTAACCCTGATATCGCCCCCCATATCTTTAACTCTCTCTCGCAACACAAGAGGCTGCAAGGCTTCACCTTTAAGACCAGAGCTCGAAAACCGGGTATTTAAAATTGCTAGATCAATTTTAAATAATTAATTTCCTATCCACTAGTAAAAACAAATTATTTATAGATATCGTGTGTACCAATCCCAACAAACACTACAATGTTCTTAGACTCATATTGAAAAATAATCCGATGTGAATAAGTGACAGAAAAACTATAAAAGTCCTTCAACTTTCCCTTGAGCTTATGTATTTTTAGCACCTGATGATTAGATGGGTCTCGAAAAAGTACAATTTTGCTTTTAGCTTCATCTTGAATATCGATAGATAAAGCTTTGAAGTTACGTAAGAATGATGGCTTATACGTGATTTAAATACTTTCTCTATTTTCTTGAGGTAAGTAGTTCACCAAGATCACCGGAGAGTGTTGGCTCTCCTGCCACACGCAAAATAGCATTGACCGCTTCTTCTTCAGCGAGGCGTTCAAGAGCTTTTCGCATTATAGCTGAGCGGTTTGATCCATAAGCAAGAACCAACCCATCAAGAGTATTAGTAAGATTAGTATCAAGAGTTACGGAAATAGTAATCATAAAATTTATATTAATATTTAAGTATTGTTTGTGCAAATGTGACAAATATTTTTATTTAAATAATTTTGAATGGGAACCAATATTGATTAAAAGTAATACTAATATATCCTCGTGTTTTTGGTACATGAGCAACAGATCATTTTGAATATGGCACTCCCTGAAACCTTTAAAATTTCCAGTTAGAGCATGATCTTTATATGCTTGCGGAAGTGGTTCTCCCGCCAAAAGAAGATCAATAACTTTATTGTATTTATGGATCTTAAAATCTTTGTGCCTTGTAGCCTTCTTGAATGCAGTGCGATAAACTTTTGTGGAACGAAGTTTATACATAGATACTAGGCATCCCGCATAATATCAGCATGCATTTCTGCTGAAGATGAATAGCTCTTGCCATACTTAAGAGCACGTTTAGCTTCTTTGACTAATTTTAATTTTTCTTTCTCTGGTAAGTTATCAAAAGTAAAAATTTCAAAAGGAATAGACTGGGTCCGTACTACTTGAGTCAAAAACAACTTAACACCCGTCGACAGGTCTAGACCCATATCTTTTAGAGCTTTACTAGCGTCTTTTTTTAACTTGGCATCAATACGTGTTTGTAAGGTGGTATTCATATCTAACAAGTATAGACAATGTACGTACAATGTCAACATACTCAATTTATCTATCTCTGAAGATAGATAAATTGTTGCCGCGACTTGCGTCATTCTGGTTCAGGAAGCGACAGCAAAAGCAGCAGGGCTTTTTTGTTATCTCTTCGTCACGAGTTACTAAGCACAATTATTTCTTACAGAAACTGTCCACTCATTGGCTATTTATAACGCTTCGCTCATAAATAACTCGAGTCTTGCAAAGTGACATTGGGTCACTTCTCAGGCTTCGCTCTGATTCTGCTAAGTACTCTTGACCACGCCTCATTCGTTCGTAAACTCGCATCGTTCGGAAAACGCTACGCACCTGCCCCGCTTTCGTCACGAATCACTAAGTATATTGGTTCACTTCGTTCCCAATCTACTAAGTGTTCTTGAATCTTACAGATTCTGTCCACTCATTGGATTGTTTGTTTCGCTTCGCTCGCAAACACTCACAATGAGTCTTGCAAAAGTCTCCCAGACTTTCTCACACCCCTCGGCTTTTTCTGCTCTAGGAAAGAGCAAAAAATATGCCTGCGGCTCGGGAAGAGATACGTACTGTGCGCAGGCTATCTCTTTCGTCACCAGTCACTAACTAAAATCGTTCACTACGTTCCGATTTATAGTAAGTGCTGTCGACCCCTGCTCGCGGTTTCTGGCTAAATGAAAAGCCAGAAACATCGCTGCGCTTCGGCAAAAGGTACGTACTGTGCGCAGGCACAGTACTAAATCATAAAAAACCTCGGGCTTTTGCCCGAGGTTTTTTATGATTTATCTCTTCCCGCCCATAAGACGGCCTGGCTTGCGTCGTTCGACAATGAAGACGTTGGAGTACTTCTTTGGTGAACGAGTCTTTTGACCCTTTCCTGTTGGACGACCCTGCTTAGTCCTTGAACGCCGATGTCCACGTGGTGAACGACCTTCTCCTCCTCCGTGCGGGTGGTCTACAGCGTTCTTAGCTGAACCTCGAGTCTTTGGTCGGTGTCCACGATGTCGTGCCCGTCCGGCCTTTCCAATATCAACGAGACGATACTCTTCATTTGATACTGCTCCAATTGAAGCCCAACAAGTAGAAATTACTTTTCGGATTTCTGAAGACGGTAATTTAATGAGAGTGTAATCACCGTCATTAGCAACCACTTCGACGAAGTTACCTGCAGAACGAGCAATTTTTGCTCCCGCTCCTGGCTTCAACTCTACATTGTAAACAAAAGTTCCAATTGGAATCGAGCGTAGTGGCAAACGATTTCCAACTTTGATTTTTGCTGTCTCAGAAGTCATTACTTCATCATGTGCAGAAAGTGACTGAGGTGCAAGAACATAACGTCTTTCACCGTCCTTAAAGACCAATAGAGCAATAAAGCCTGTTCGGTTTGGATCGTACTCAATTGTTTCAACCCGAGCGGCGATATCCTTCTTGTCATAACGGAAATCAATCAGACGATAAGTCTTTTTGTTGCCGCCGCCACGATTAAGACGAGTGGTCCGTCCCATGTTGTTGCGACCTCCAGTACTTCGCTTTCCTTTTGTGAGACTCTTTAGCGGATTACTAGCGGTTGATGTCAGCTTCTTCTTATATTCGATGACCGACCCATCACGTCGACCAGCTGAAGTAGGTTTATACTTTTTCATAGTTTAGACGAGATTAATGGTGTCACCCTTTTTAAGATAGACATACGCTTTCTTGTGTCCCGCTACCTTTACTGCTCGATTGCGAGAACCGGAAACACGAACGGCTGGTTTTTTATTGACGATGTTTACCTTCACCGGCGTCAGACCATATAGCGCTTTAATAGCATCACGAACTAAGAATTTGGTAGCGTCTCTCCGGACATTGAATGAATAAACATTCTTTTCTCCTAAAGAAACTGCCTTTTCTGTGATTCTTGGTCCGATGATGACAGCAGCTAGATTACGGTCAGTTGAAAGTGCCTTAGAGGCTACTTTGCCGACTGCCGGAACCTTAGTTTCGGTGTCAGCTTTTTTCTTTCGACTAAAGAAAGCCATAATATTTATTTCTTAGTAGCAGTAACTGTACCAACAACACGCTTAGTCAAAATTTCTAGCGTACTATCTGGTTCAGTCATGACCACATACTTATAAGTGAGTAGATCAACTGGATTTACATCTTTGGCTTGCATTACTTCGATATTGCCAAAGTTGCGGAAACTTTTTTCCACGGCATCATTGCGGTTTGGCAGAACGAGAATAGCAGTATTCTTTCTTTTAGTTGAAAGACCAGCTTGTCCGGTACCTGAAGCCAAAGATTTCAAGACCATTTTTCCTTGAGCGGTTTTTGGTTCAGTTAGTGAGAGTGAATCAACAAATAATACCTCAGCATCAGTAAATTTCTTAGACAAGACGGTAGCTAAAGCTTTCGCTCGCACCTTCTTGTTAATCTTTACTGAGTGGTCAGTGGTGTTTCGTGGTCCATGTGAGATACCGCCACCAACCCAGATTGGTGAACGAGTAGATCCGTGTCTAGCTCGACCAGTTCCCTTCTGACGCCATGGCTTCTTACCTCCTCCTCTAACTTCACCTCGTCCCTTAGTGTGAGCAGTGGCTTCGCGGGCATTAGCCTGCATCCCCACTACTACTTCGTGCACTAAGTCAGCATTCCACTTAAGACCGAAGACGGCCTCAGGCAATGAAATTTTTCCCACTTCTTTTCCTTCGTGTGAATATATTTTTGCGTCCATATAATAATGCTTACTTAGATGCCACGCACCTCTACTAATGTTCCTTTTCGACCTGGTATAGCTCCGGATACAAGTAATACGTTTTCAGCTGGATTGACTTGTAGTACTTCTAGATTTTTGATGGTGATTGTATCACTACCCATTCGTCCTCCCATTCTTGTACCCTTAATGACGCGCATAAAACCAGTGGCTCCAATAGAACCTGGTTCACGCTCAGAGTGCTTTTGACCGTGACTGCGTCTTCCGCCAGCAAATCCATGACGCTTAACAACGCCCTGGAAACCTTTACCTTTGGAAATAGCTGAAACAGCAATCATATCTCCAGGGGCAAAAATTCCAGCATCAAAAGTTGAATCCTTAGTCAGATCACTAAGTGCAGACTCTCCACCAACTTTTGGTCTAAACTCTTTTACAAATCTAACTCCAGTACCAAAATGACCCTTTTGAGCTTTTGATACTCGGTGATCTTTTTGTACGCCAGAGGCAATCTGTATAGCTACATAGCCGTCTTTTTCCACATTTTTTACCTGGGAAACTTTGGCTGGTGCTACTTTAAGTATAGTAGCTGCCTTGCACACTCCGTTTTCGTCGAAAACTTGAGTCATGCCGGCTTTGTTTCAAATAATTAATTTAATAAAATCTAACTTATCTAATAAATTCAAAAGACCGCCACAACAAACCGCGCCCTGTTTAATTTGCGCAGACACAAGGTCCACACACAGAAGCGCGGTTTGTGCCCATTGGTCTAGGAGCATTACTGCTGCCTGTACGTAGGTCTTTAGAAACTAGGTAGCACTATAGCAAAATAAGGATAAATTGCAACCTGAGCGTTGTCACTAATAATAAACGTTACCCAAACCCTCTCGAGTCATTAATAAATAGGTTACCGTGTCGTTCATATGAATATGGCGACAAAAACAGATATCTTTAAGCGTTATCTAAGTGAGTATTTAAAAGCAGACCCTCCAGAGGGAGCTAAAGCAGGGAGTAACAGAAATGATTATCAACGCAGAAGGAAATGACCTGGTGTTGGCTGATGTCCCGGCAAAGGTATACCCGGACTACAAAGTCCATGCAATAGGTGCCAATGAAGATTCGCATGTGCACATCGACAACGACGGCAGCCCGATCATCTACACCAGCTACATGGGCTATCGAATTCTTGTCTTCCATGGCATGAATCGATGCGACGAGGACCTTGGTGACCGGATCGAAGTCCGAAAGTACGTTGGGGGTATGTACTACTATTACACATATCATATCTCCAAAAAACAAGGGGTCCAATCGCTTATTTCGATATCCAGGCTGGCCTGACGGAGAATCAGATCGACGTGAGTGCTTATCGAATCTGGAGCAGTTGTGATCTTGGTGACAAAGTTTATGTTCAGGGGATGTACAACAACAAGGGGCACATTTGCCGCAAGTCTGACAACTCTGTTGTCGGCATCACTGAACCGGACGGGGCCACAGCGACAGAGCTACTGAATTTTCACAAATTCGTAAACAATGTTGCTGCCGTTCGCACCGCAAGCGGTCATTTTCATCTCAACCTCACAACCCTGGAGCCGGTGATCTACAAAGACCCTGAAACGGGTAAATGTCTGTCGTACTTTTCCAAAACAAAATCAAATAGACATGGTACCAGAATTTACGACAGTCGTCGGGTATATGACGTCGACCCGGAATCAGGTCTCATCACAAGAACAAAATTTCGTTGGTTCCGCTGGTTCTTCTGAATGTCTATAACCTTAGTTCGCTAACATCAGCAATGATGTGGCGAGCGAATCCAGTCCCGTGCCTTTGGTGCGGGACTTTTCCTTTCCTTAAATACTTAGGTACTTCCCGGGCAAAAAAATAAATCTGCCCTAGTGTAAATCAAGCTGGATTTTTATGACTTTTTCGACAGCATCCATTTCACGTCTGGTAATAACGCCGATTCTCTCAAAACAGCGTTCTATGCTCACAGTCTTAATTTGGTCAGCCATTGCCTTGCAAGGCTGCTTTTTTACAATCAACTCACATTCGCTTGGATAAATCTTACTGATATTTGATGAGAGAGGTATTACCTGCATCCGAGACAGATACATGTTTGAGATGTCGTTACTGACCACTATTGCCGGTCTTCTTTTTTTAACTTCAGAACCAACACTCGGATCAAAATTAACCCACCACACCTCACCTCTTTTAGGTTTTAAAGTCGCCATACTTCTTTTTTACCAAAATCTTCAAGTCCTCCTTCAATCCACTCACGAGCATCTGACTCCTGTTTTGTGTCGAGTGAAAGAGCTTTATAACCGTCTGCAAGAGTACTCTTTACAACAAGTGGGCGAGCGAGCTCACTTAAATACTTACCGATCTTTCGGGCACCCACTTTTTCTTTAAGACCGTCATAGACAGCTGTATCAAGCATCAGGGTTATTTTCTTTTTGTTATCAGTATACATAATACATAATACTATACGTATTATGTATTATGGTCAAGTATGTATTAAAGAAAAACCAGCACGCAAGCGTGCTGGTTTTTCTTTAATGGCAGATGAATACTACATCATCTTGACATCAATATTGACTCCCGAAGGAAGTGAAAGATTGGTCAGAGCCTCAACTACCTTTGGTCCTGGGTTAAGAATATCAACTACTCGCTTATGCATTCGCATTTCGAATTGTTCTCGCGCATCTTTAAAGACGAAAGTTGAGCGATTGACGGTGTATTTCTTAATCTCAGTTGGTAGCGGGATTGGTCCCACAACTTTAGCATCAAAGCGAAGTGCTGTGTCAATAATTTGCTTAATACTCGCATCAAGAATCTTGTGCTCGTAAGCACGGACCCGAATACGAAGCTTGTTTATTTCACCAGAAACGCTTTTAGTTTCTTTTGGTGCTTTTACTTTTTTTGCTTTAGTTTCTTTTTTTGTAGTATCAGTAGCCATAAATAGGTAATTTACCTGTGTAGAATGCGAATAAGAGGTTAGGCGATGATCTTAGTTACCACACCAGCACCAACAGTCTTTCCACCTTCACGAATCGCAAAGTTTTGTTGATCTTCTAGAGCTACAGGAGCTACTAGCTTCACTTTAAACTTAGCTGTATCGCCCGGCATAACCATCTCTACGCCTTCGGCTAGAGATACGTCTCCCGTAACGTCAGTGGTTCGGATGTAGAACTGTGGCTTGTAACCAGTGAAGAATGGTGTGTGACGACCTCCTTCATCCTTAGAGAGAACGTATACTTCTGCTTCAAATTCTGTATGCGGAGTCACTGAACCCTTCTTAGCTAGAACTTGTCCTCGGTGTACATCTTCTTTCTTAGTACCGCGAAGTAGAATACCAGCGTTGTCTCCAGCTTGAGCGGCGTCAAGTTGCTTGTTGAACATTTCTACTCCAGTTACTGTAGTAACCGCAGTATCCTTGATACCTACAATCTCAACTTCTTCACCAACCTTAACTGCTCCTCGTTCTACACGTCCAGTTACTACTGTACCGCGACCTTCAATTGAGAAGATGTCTTCAATTGGCATCAAGAATGGCTTGTCTAGATCACGAACTGGTGTCGGGAAGAATGAATCCATCGCATCAGCCAATTCAATAATCTTGTCTTGGTAAGCAGCATCTCCTTCTAGTGCCTTAAGACCTGAACCCTTAATGACTGGAGCATTAGCACCGTCAAAACCGTTCTTAGTCAAAAGTTCACGTAGTTCTTCTTCAACGAGCATGATCATTTCCTCATCGTCGACCATGTCGCACTTGTTTAGGAAAACAATAATCTTTGGTACTCCTACTTGCTTAGCAAGAAGAACGTGCTCACGTGTTTGTGGCATCGCTCCGTCAGTTGCAGCAACCACGAGAACAGCACCATCCATTTGAGCGGCACCTGTAATCATGTTCTTAATGTAGTCCGCGTGACCTGGCGCATCGATGTGTGCGTAGTGTCGACTTGGAGTTTCGTATTCAGAGTGTGAGAGCGAAATAGTGATTCCTCGAGCTTTTTCTTCTGGTGCCTTATCGATATCTTCAACCGCCTTGACGTTAGCTTTGTAGCCATTGCCTCGAGCATTGAGAGTAGTAAGGATAGCAGCAGTTAAAGTAGTCTTACCGTGGTCAACGTGACCAATAGTACCTACGTTAATGTGCGGCTTTGAACGATCAAATGCATCTGCCATAGTAATGAAAGATTAATTTATTGTTATAAAACCGCACACAGCTGCTAATAAAAGCCGTGCCCGAGCGTACATTCTAGGCGGCGCGAGAACAATCGCGCTTAGAATGAACACGGAGGGCGTGTGAAAGAGCAATACTATGTTCGCTCCACTCACAGACTAAGCTGTGTGCGGTCCGGCAATAGTACCAGAGTCACTCATTTTTGCAAGTAAAAGGCCCAAAAGACTGAGGTCTTTTGGGCCTTTTACGATTTATTTATGTTCTTTAAGCCTCTTCAACTATATCCTTCACACCGCGGACCTTCTTAATCTCATTAGCCACGTTTGGTGGTACAACATCGTAGTGGTGGAATTCCATCATCATTGAAGCTCGTCCTTGAGTCATAGAGCGGAGCATGTTGGTGTAACCAAACATTTCTGATAGCGGCACTTTAGCAGTAATTACCTTCTTGTCGCCGATATCATCCATTCCTTCTACTTGTCCTCGCTTACTTGAGATGTTTCCGTTTACGTCTCCCATGAATTGTTCAGGGGTTCGGACTTCCACCTTCATGATCGGTTCAAGTAGGACCGCTCCAGCTTTAGCAGCTGCTTCTTTGAAAGCGTAAATAGCCGCAAGTTTGAAAGCAATTTCTGAAGAGTCCACATCGTGGAAACTTCCGTCATATAGTTCAACCGAGACGTCTTCCATCTTAAAGCCAGCCACGAACCCTCGTGCCATCGCTTCCTTACAACCCTTCATTACCGCTGGAATGTATTCACCTGGGATCGCTCCTCCTTTGATGCTGTTTACGAACTCAAAGTGGTCTTCACGAGTAACGTTCTTAGCCAGCTTAGCCTCAGGATCAACGGCTTGCATTGGACGAATCTTAAGCTTAACGTGTCCGTACTGTCCTCGTCCTCCTGATTGCTTCACGTATTTGTATTCAGCTTCAGCTTCTCGTTGAATAGTTTCGCGATATGCTACCTGTGGTGCTCCTACATTCGCCTCAACGTTGAACTCTCGCTTCATACGGTCAATTAGAATTTCTAGGTGTAGTTCACCCATTCCCGCAATAATGGTTTCAAGAGTTTCTTCATCTGTGGAAACCTTGAAAGTTGGATCTTCGTCAGATAGTTTCTTAAGAGCCACACCCATTCTTTCTTGGTCTCCCTTAGTTTTTGGCTCAACTCGCAGCGCCACCACCGGTTCTGGGAATTTAATTTGTTCAAGAATAATTGGATTAGCTTCATCACAAAGAGTATGAGAGGTCTTAACTTCCTTAAGTCCTACTCCAGCCGCAATCTCGCCAGCGTAAACCTCTTCAATTTCAGTTCGCTTATCAGCTTGCAATCGCACAATACGTCCAAGTCGTTCCTTTTCACCAGTCGATGAGTTGTAGATGTAACTACCAGACTTCACTACACCAGAATAAACGCGGAAGAAAGTAAGTTGTCCCACAAATGGGTCAGTCTGAAGCTTAAAAGCCAAAGCACAGAAAGGTTGACTATCTTCTGGTAGTCGAGTGATTTCACTTTCATCTTTTGGATTAATACCCTTAATTGGAGGTAGGTCTGTTGGGGCAGGCAGATAATCAACCACCGCATCGAGTACTAGTTGAACACCAATATTCTTCAACGCAGAACCAGTCATCACTGGGAAGATTTGGTTAGCCAAAACAGCCTTGCGAAGCGTCGTCTTCAGAGCTTCATTAGTTGGTTCTTGACCTGCTAGAAAAGCCTCCATCAAAACATCATCATGCTCTACTACTCGTTCGACGAGTTCAGCCCGATACTTTTCGGCGTCAGCCTTAAGTTCTTCTGGAATCTCTACCTCACGTACCTGAGTACCCATTTCACCTTCAAAGACGAAGGCCTTCATTTTTACCAAATCAACCACTCCTTTAAGTTGGTCTTCTGCGCCCCAAGGTAGTTGAATACGGACAGCCTTCTTTGAAAGTCGGTCTTGAATACTTTTATATGACTTCTCAAAAGAAGCCCCGAGACGATCCATCTTATTGATGAAACAAATACGAGGTACGCCAGCTTCGTCAGCATAGCCCCAGTTGGTTTCTGATTGTGGTTCTACTCCAGCTACAGAGTCAAAAACCACTACCGCACCATCGAGCACGCGCATAGAGCGCTTTACTTCAGCGGTAAAGTCGATGTGACCCGGAGTATCAATCACGTTGAAGGTGTACATCTGTGACTCATCTTTACGATCCACTACTTCAGTCTTTGACCAATTACAAGAAATAGCAGCAGCGGTAATAGTAATACCTCGCTCTCGCTCTTGTTCCATCCAGTCAGTAACTGTCGCACCATCATGAACTTCCCCAAGCTTGTGAGTCATTCCGGTATAGAAAAGAACACGTTCTGAGGTAGTAGTCTTACCAGCATCGACGTGCGCCACGATACCAAAGTTACGCATTCGATCTACTGCAAATTTTCGGGCCATAATTTTACTAAATTATACTTATATATGTATTAATAATGTGATACTCCCTTTCATACCGACGACTTATTATTAAAAATAAGCTTGGAGAAAAAGAAAAAGCCTAGCTAGGCTTAACGCGGATACTATACGGTATTTACCCACATTCAGCAACCGTCAGGACAGCCAATATTTCAAAATGTCCAAAAGCTAGATGTTAAGTATACTTAACATCTAGCTTTTGCTATTATTAACTTAATGTTACAAAAAACCTATGACGTGATCGTGATTGGGGCCGGGTCAGGTGGACTAACCAGTGCGGTTGGTTTAAGTAAAGTTGGCAAAAAAGTACTCCTGATAGAACGAGAACACATGGGAGGCGAATGTACCAATACGGGCTGTATTCCGAGCAAAGCCCTACTCCACCACGCCAGGGGATATCATCAAGCTAAAATAATTGCGGGAAACAGCTATCAAGCCGAAACCTATCGTCGCCAAGCCTTTGCTTATGTTCGAGACAAAATTACTCAAGTCTTGAGTGAAGAAACACCCGAACATTTTGCTGCCTTAGGCATAGATGTGGTTATTGGTGAAGCGGTTTTTACGAGCAAAAACACGGTGTCAGTGTCCGGAGAAACTATTCACTTCAAAAAAGCGATCATTGCCACCGGTTCCAGCCCAAGGCCACTAATCGTTCCAGGATTAAACGAAGCATCAATCCTCACTAACCAAAATCTTTTTGCCTTAGAAGAAATACCGACTGCAACCCTTATTATTGGTGGTGGTCCTATCGGCATGGAGATGGGACAAGCACTCGCTCTCTTAGGTAGTAAGGTAACGATTATTGATAACGGACCACGCTTTGCCCGACTAGAAGATGAAGCTGTTACTCCGATTATCTCTACAACATTTTCTAAATTAGGAATCAAGGTCATTACCAATGCCAATGTCAAACAAATCAACGGCTCAGTGGCTGAGATAGAAATAAAAAGTGCTGCAGGAGAACAAGTGTCATACGAAAATATTACTTTTGATAAAGTCTTAATCGCTATCGGTCGTGTTCCCAACTTACCAACTGGCTTAGCTGAAGCAGGGATTGAGTTTAATGCTAAGGGAATAACGATTGATTCTAACTGGAAGACCACGAACCCAAGAATTTATGCACTAGGAGATGTAGCCGCCGCCATGAAGTTCACCCACGTGGCTGACGATATTGGTCGACAAGTAGTTGGGCACATTGTGAGTAAAGGTCTCCTGAGAGTCAAAAGCAAATTGATTCCCAAAGTCACTTATACTAATCCTGAGATAGCCCAAGTTGGTCTTAGTTGGGCAAGAGCTCTTAAACAGTACGGAATAGAAAAAGTGATGCGAATTGAAGTACCATTAAGTGGCAATGACCGAGCTAAGACTGACGATAGTACTGACGGTCTTTTAATAATTGTCGCCAAACGCTTATCTGGAACCATTCTGGGCGCAAACTTAATTGCACCTCGGGCAGGTGAACTCATCGGCACCATCACTGTCGCTCTGCAACATGGAATCTCACTATACAAATTACGCTCGACTATTTTTGCCTATCCTACTTATTCATTAATACTCAAGAAAGCTGGTGACTATTACTTAGCGGAGCAAATCGCTAGTCTAAAAACTGATCTTTTGTTTGCTGGTAAGAAAATGCTGCCAAAAATATTAGTAGCATTGTTCTGGCTCTGGGGTCTCTTAGCACTATACTCTTACCAACAAACTTTTGGTTTAACGGCGAGTGAACTAACCCTCAAACTTTTTAATTTAATAACCAGCTCTAGCTTTGCGCCGCTACTGTACATCATCGCCTACACCATTCGACCGATCACTTTCTTCCCAGGTACAGCTCTCACTATTCTGTCCGGTATCTTCTTTGGACTTTGGGGTATTCTCTATACCATTATTGGCGCCAACCTTTCGGCCGCCTTAGCGTATTTCATCGGCCGTTTTTTCAGTAACAAAAAAGAAGCTGGTGGGAACAGCTTTCTTGGGCGATTCTCTGAACTCAGTCAGAAAAATACTTTCCTCACCGTCTTAACTATGCGCCTCACCTTCTTCCCATTTGATGTCGTCAATTATGGCGCCGGTTTGTTGCGCCTACCATTTGTTCCCTACCTACTAGCCACAATTATCGGGACACTTTTAGGCATAGCTACTTTTGTCGCCATCGGCGCCTCTTTGAGTTTAGATGAGTTTATTGAAAACGGAATTACCGCTGACGCCATCAATCCTAATTTTATTTTCCTCTCAATACTGATCTTTGTCGTCTCACTTGTTATTGCCAAATTCCTAAAGCGTTCGTAGAGTAATCGAAAAAGCCACCTTATCTCCTGCTTCGATGTCTTCATTTTTTCGCACTTTTGCTTTGACCGGCAAGATGTAGCTACCAGAATATTTATCTGGAAAGATTGAAGTATCCCAAACCGTCTCCCCAATCATGACTGTAACCGGCAGGGAACCAAAACCTTTAGCCAGTTTTCCGTACTTAGCTTTTAGTTCTTGCCCGACACCTTTGGTAATCGGCAAGAAATGCCAATTGGCAGTTTCCCCTGGATAGAGAAATACCTTCTCGGTCATTTTGTAGGCTTTAGCTTTTTCGTTTTTCATAACAATATTTTACCGTAAGTTCCCAAAGGCTTTGGCACTTACACGCACTAGTGTCCAATAAAAATCTCAAAACATCTTAAGTTGTATATCAGGTGGTCTTTCAAACTTATGTACCGTCTTGCTGTCCAATGAAAGCAGGTCAATAAGACTTCGGCGCACAAAGAGTACTTCTCGTACCATCCGAGTCAGCTCCAAGAGTGACTTAGGGAACTTGGTTTGAAACTTTATGTACGCTAATAGTAGATAGTAGATCATGGCTATCCAAATCTGAGAGAGGACGGCGTTCTCGGAAGTACCAAGAAAGGTTTTAATCTTTAGGTTCTGTTTAATCCACTTAAAGAATAGTTCAATCTGCCATCTTTGTTTGTATATCTCGGCTATCTGGATACCGGCCAGTTTAAAATTATTGGTCACGTACTCATACACTGTTTTGGTTTTATCATCGAGGATACGAACCCGCCTCAGGACTTTGGCGTAGCCATTGTTTTCACCGATGAGTACTCGATCGTCAGCCAAGACACTACCTTGTGGTAGATCATGCTGTCCCATAACCAGGATAGCGGTATTGGTTATAACTCGACTGACGAAATAGATACCTCTTTCGTCTAACTCATCCCACCACGTATAATCTATATAAGCTCGATCAAACACAACAATAGAGCCCTGTTTTAGAGTTAGTGGTAGCTCCATTAACTTCCCCGCGGTCACGTCTCCAGTCTTTCCGGTGGAGGAGACAATCACTTCTGGCATCATGGTCGTATTATCAAGCAGGGTATGCAACTTCAAGGCACCTTTAGTTTTAGTATAGGTAGCCCAGTTAAAGACAGATAAACAGAGTTGGATAGTGGTGGCGTCCAGTAAATAGAGTGGATTAGCAAAAGAAAATGATTTACGTACCGCCACACCCTGACACTGACTCAGTATTTCATAGAACAGTTGCTCATAGATACGATAGTCACGGTGGTTATTGGCATAGGAGAGACTTGAACGAGCCACTGAGTGTATACCTAAGTGCGCCCACTTCTCACTTTGCATTACTAGTCCGGTTTCAATATCACGTAGTGATTCTTTCCCCGTGGCTTGAGCATACAAGAGGGCCATGAATTGATTCCAAGTGGTGAGCTTCTTAACATAACGATCAGCTTCATGCTGTCTCACAAAAGCATTGAAGTGTTGTCTTGGTACAAAATTAAGTAATTGATTAAAAACTGTGCTAGCATAAGCCATACGAAAAGTGCCCCGTGGACGAATTTAAGCCTAATAATTGGTTAACGCTTCTATTATGGCTTATTCACGGGGCCTTTTCTATGTCTGGGGGATTTTTATTGGACACTAGTGCACTTACACGTGTGATGCTTGACTTTAGATGTATGATATGTCATTATTTTTAAGTTACATCGTTCCTCAGCGCAGTACCTTAACATAGGAGATCTCGATGATCACGCTCATGCTCGTGGCTGTAACAATGGTTGGTAGCGCCCTTCTGGGGCTTGATGTTGCCATTCCCAGCACCCTGATGGGTGTCGGCATCGCGATTGATGTCATGCTCGCAACCGTCTCAAAGTTCCGGGACGATGATTTGTCCTTCCGGAACTGGACACTGCCGATCATGGCGACCCACATTGGCTTTCCAGCCATTGGCTATTACGGCTTCTGGGGTTTGTCACAAGCCTATCCCGCTTTGAATCCGATTCTCGGCATCGTCGGCGCACTGTTCGTTCTGCTCTTCCTTTACGAAGTGGCGGGAGAGTGGATCGGCTACGAACCCAAGTTCGGCATTTCCGAGAGTATCGGTAAGCTGTTCGGCTTCGAAGAAAACGACGCGAGACGCCTCGTCGCCATAATGGCCGTCAGCTGGGATGCTCTGTGGAGTGGTCCAGCCAAGGCAGCGCAAGCTGTTACTGGTGGCTGGACTGATTCCGAGGTGGGCTGGTCCTTTATCATCGCCGGCTTGGTCGTTGCCATTGCGGCGCAAATGTCACTCCGCCTCGCCTTGTGGATGCGCAAGGTGAAATTCAATGACGCGACAAAGATGGCTCGCTACGTGTCACAACGAAGTTAAAATGACATCTTGTATTGTTATTAATCTATTGTCTAATCCGTTGAGGAAAATTTCGTTTTTCCAAACTTCTGTCGTCGCCATGGGTGATCTTTAGCTGGTCTGTGCGGTTCTCGTGTTAGTGCTGTCTGTTTGGTCCTTCGATTGGCTTTTGGTCTCGCTGTTAACTTAGTGAAGTCAAGATATATCTCCTTCTTGCGTAAATGAATTGTCCCATCAAGACGCTCTTCAATGAGGATAGTATCCTTCCGAAAGACGGTAATCTTTTGTATTTCACTAAGCTGAAACCACTGATTCTGCCACTGGACAGTGAAGTCGTTACGCACCAGGCGATTATAGTGTTTGGCGAAAATGGCAGGGAGTCGATCTCTTTGTTCTTTAGTTAGTGGTCTATGAGCGTCTCCTCTCACTTTTGGTGGACGAGCAAACTGCTCGTTGTGTTTAGGTAGATAAGTTTCTTGAAGAAAGTGATTCATGTCTGTGCGGGTAGTCATTGCTGAAAGACGTAACCCTTTCACTAGACGGTCTTGATGTGTACCAAATGACCGCTCGACCCGACCTTTCGCTTGTGGTGAGTGCGCATTGATGATCTTGATATCTAGTTCCTTCATCGCTCGCTCAAACTGAGTCATGAGTTCGTGGTTATCTTCAGCATTCTTGTGGTTGACCTTGTATGTACTGAACTTATCTAGGTATAAAGCCACTGGACGGCCAAATTGCTCCACATAGTCCCAAAAGAAACGGAAGACAGCGTTCACTCCTTCATTATCAGCGAAGGCGGCATGCGGAATACTGCTAGTGGCGTCATCGATGGCTAAGAGCAGACACTCTTCTTGACCATCTTCGTTCCAATCATGATAGGACCCATCAAATTGGATGAGTTCTCCATATTTAGCCATTGGCTCCCGACAGTGACGATAGACCGCTTTAGTTCGTTCTGGCTTCGGCTTCCAGAGGTTGTTGCGGATCATGATGGCACGTATGGTGTCCGCTCCGAGAGCAATGTTTTTAATTTCTGCTAATTGCTCTCCGGCAAAAGTTGGCCCAAAGTCACGATGTTTCTTTTGGTTCAGAAAGTTCACTATCTGCTTCTCTGTTTTTGTTGGTAGTCGATTATTGGATACTTTGTCTTTCAAACCGTGACGGATTCCTTGTATGCCATTTGCTTCGACTTCTCGTTTCATCCGCTGGACTTGTCGCTTTTTAATATTAAGGAGTTCAGCAGCTTCCTCATTAGTTAGATCTCCTTGGATACATGACTGGATGGTGGTGTATTTGTATTTTTCGGGTTCAGTTAGGTCTTCGTATTTCATAGCCAAACACCATAGCTTAGAGGCTATGGTGTTTGAAGTGGGGGTGTCATTTTAACTTAGTTAGGGGTGTCATTTTAACTCGTGAATGACAT
>DAOLBU010000004.1:24919-46543 GCA_035324355.1 Minisyncoccota bacterium | reverse complement strand
CGATGCCTGGTGTGAATCAAGCTGGACTGAATCGTTTGTCACAGGATTTGGCAGGGCCAATGCGAACGAATCCAAGAGCTCAAGTAGACAGAATTTCATTCCAAGCCGGCGAAGCTCAAGCTTATCGCTTCACTACAAGTGATTACAATATGCCGTTTCATAAAATGTTTACAACAGGAGAGAATCCACAACAGAATGAGGACGGTGGTATATTATATGTGAGTGTATCTAAGTGTCCTGGAGACTTCACTTCACCAGAGTTGACCAATGGTAGAGCTGTCTTTAGCAATGGTTTTGTGCAAGTAGGTGGGTGCTTTAGTGAAGGACTTGGTCAACCGCGATTAGACTTTGGTTATAGACAAACCGGCTGTCAGTTGGAACCAAATCAGACCTACTATCTAAATATCTCTAGTGGATTTAAGTGGCAGGTACTCGACGTGGTTATATACCAAAGTGACATCGGCTTCTTCGGCTACAAAACCAGCACAGGAGGTGCTTCACAAGCACCAATCATGGTCATGAAAGGTATGGAAGACACTTATCGAGAAATACACTCAGTGCTGAGTGCTTGGAACACTAGTGCCTATAATGCCATGCAAGATTTAAGAAACAGGATTGCTGCCTGCGTGAACTCCGGACAACCACGCACAAGTTGTAACTTTACCCCTAACATTCCTGCTTTTCCTGGACAGTGGCGCTAAACTAAGGCAGGTAAAGTTAGTGTGAGAACATTGAAGTAAAAAATCTTAGAAAGAGATTTACTTTATAGACAATAAGTAACGGTTAAACTTTAATTATTGTCTATAACGGGTCTTTTGCTTTTCTTTACTTTACACGCTATCATAAACAAATTATGTCAGGACTAGATGAAGTGCGCGCGGAGCGTATCAAAAAATTAGAGCTATTGAAAGCGGCGGGAATTAATCCTTATGTAGCGACAGTGAATCGCACTCATGAGATTGGTGTTGTCCTTAAAGATTTTATTGCTTTAGAAAACGATAAGTCTGTTATTACTATTGCTGGACGAGTGATGGTGGTAAGAGGACAAGGAGCCATCATGTTTGTAGTCATTCAAGATGCTACCGGTAGACTCCAGGCAGTGTTTAAAGGAGACAATCTAGAAGAAAAAACTTTTAACCTATTTAAAGATACCGTTGATGCTGGAGATTTTATTGAAGTCACCGGTACAGTCTTTGTAACCCAGAGAGGTGAAAATTCTCTTTTGGTGGATGGTTGGCATATGGTGACTAAGAGTTTATTGCCACTACCTGATAAGTATCATGGTCTGCAAAACGAAGAGGAGAGACTGCGAAAGCGCTACTTAGATCTCTTGGGTCGCGACGAGGAGCGGGAAATGTTTAGGCGTAAAGAAAAGTTCTGGGATGTTACCCGTAATTTCCTCAAAGAACAAGGCTTTATGGAAGTGGAGACGCCTACTCTCGAAATCACTACTGGTGGAGCTGAAGCGCGACCGTTCTCGACCCATCATAACGATTTTGATATCGAAGTTTACTTACGGATTTCAATTGGTGAATTATGGCAGAAGCGGCTTTTAGCCGCGGGCTTTGAAAAGATATTTGAAATTGGTCGGGCGTATCGCAATGAGGGAAGTAGCCCCAACCATCTCCAGGAATTTACCAACATGGAGTTCTATCAAGCTTTTGCTGACTATGAAGATGGTATGAGACTAGTCGAGAATCTTTACCGGACAATTGCTAGTGAAGTTTATGGAACTACTACTTTTACTCGAGGTGAACATACTTTTAATTTAGGAGACGTCTGGACTAGAATTGACTATGCTGAAGAAATCAAGCGTCAAACCGGAGTAGATTTAGCGGTAGCGACCGAAACTGATATCAAAGATGCCCTTAATAATTTAGGAGTGAAATATGAAGGAGAGAATAAAGAACGGTTAACCGACTCTTTGTGGAAATATTGCCGCAAAAATATTTCTGGTCCCGCTTTCCTAATTAATCACCCTAAGCTAGTTTCGCCACTCGCGAAAGCGGTAGTCGGTCATCCTGAAGCCACACAGCGCTTCCAGCCGATTATTGCAGGTACCGAGGTGGGTAATGGATACTCAGAGCTCAATGATCCGCTAGAGCAACGGGCGCGCTTCGAAGAGCAACAAGGATTAATTGACAGGGGAGACGCAGAAGCAATGATGCCTGATTATGAGTTTGTGGAAATGCTTGAGCATGGCATGCCTCCGGCGTGTGGTTTTGGTTTTGGCGAGCGTCTGTTTGCTATTCTCGAAAACCGTCCAATTCGCGAAACTCAATTTTTCCCATTGATGAAACCAAAAGAGTAAAAAATAATTTACTCTAGTAAAAACTAAAATCAATAAAACTGGCACCGAAGGTGCCGGTTTTTGGATTTTATATATCTAATTCTTTCTTTCATCATCTCTGCTATTTTTACAGTGTGTGTATAAGTGGCTTGCAGGTGGGTTGAAGTGGTATAGAATGTGGGAGTGGTGGGAGATAGTGGAATGTAAGACGAAAGTCATATAGACTAGTCGAATATGTTAATTGGTGAATACAAACATACGTTGGATCCTAAAAAACGGCTGTCCTTGCCGTCTAGATGGCGCAAGGAATTAGGGAGAAAACTTGTAGTCACCCGTGGACTCGACAACTGTCTCTTTGTATATCCGCTCCGGGAGTGGGAGAAGATCACTGAAAAAATTGGTCAACTCCCACTCGGTCAGGCGGATACGAGAAGTTTCAATCGATTCTTCTTATCAGGAGCTGTGGAAGTGGAGGTAGATTCAGTTGGACGTATTCTCGTGCCAGACTTTTTGAAAGATTTTGCAACCTTAGGTACCGGAGTGGTACTTGCAGGCATTCACAATCGCATCGAAATTTGGGATGAGAACAAATGGACAGAGTATAAACGCAAAATCGAATCACAAGCTGATGCACTCGCAGAAAAGCTTGGAGAAATTGGCGTCCTATAACTCATCTACATGAAGCACATCACAGTTTTACAGACAGAGGCAATCAAAGGCCTAGAGCTAAAAGAGAAGGACGTGGTCGTTGATGCAACTTATGGTGCTGGTGGACACGCAAAACTAATTTGCGCCAAACTAGGATCAAAGGGGAAATACATCGGCATTGATGCTGATGCTACTGCTCTTATAAACGGCAAAGAAAATCTAGAGCGAAAGGGAGGACCAGAAATACATTTGGTCCACGATAATTTCGCCAATCTGACCGCTGCATTAAGTTCTTTACATATAAATAGAGTTGATCGCATTCTGGCCGACTTAGGTTGGCGGACCGATCAGTTCACCGATAGCAACAAAGGTTTTTCCTTCAACGCTGATGAGCCACTATTAATGACCTATGGTTCACCAGAGCAATACCTCTTTACTGCCCATGACATTGTAAATTCTTGGGATGAAGAAAATATTGCTGACATCATTTATGGTTATGGCGAGGAAAGGAATTCAAGGCGAATTGCCAAGGCTATCGTCACAGCAAGGGAGCGAACTCCCATCATGACTTCCGGTCAACTGGCTGAGATAGTACTACAAGTGGCTCCACCATTTGCTAGGAAGGGAAAGATACATCCGGCTACCAAGACTTTCCAGGCCCTACGTATCGCTGTCAATGATGAGTTACAAAAGTTAGAGCAATTTATTTCCGCTTCTCTAACTACTCTAGCAAGCGACGGAATTCTAGCCATTATTACCTTTCACAGTTTGGAAGACCGTATCGTCAAATTACGTTTCAAAGAAGCAGTAGTAAATGGACAATATCAATTACTCACTAAAAAACCAATCACAGCGTCCGCAGAAGAATTAAAAGAAAATCCCCGAGCCAGAAGTGCGAAATTACGACTAATAAAAAAACTTTAATTATTAATTATGAAAACGAAAGCCTTAGCAAAAAATAACCACTTCCTCACCTCGCTTTGCGTCGGTTTCTTCATAATGTCTATACTGGGCTATATGTACTTTCTTAGTTTGTCAGTAGTGCATGTAGTAATGCGCAAAGAAGCCACTCAAGAGATTAGTCATTTACGATCTGAAATAGCTAACCTAGAGGCAGAATACATTGAAGCTAAACACCAAATTAGTGCCAGAGTAGCTACTATGGAGGGTTACAAAAATAATCAAGATAAAATATTTATTAGTAAAGCTGAAAAAAGTCTGGTGCTACAAACCGCTGGCTTCTAGTGTGGTATGAGACGGCAAATGATATTGCGGATTCGCATCATTACCGGTTGCATTTTTATATTAGTTTTAATTTTAATCGGTCGCTTGTATCAGGTCCAAGTCTTAGCCCATGAACACTATAGTGATTTGGCCGAGCGTCAATATATTCATACAAAGCAAGATCTTTATTCTCGGGGTTCAATCTTCTTTACCACAAAAGATGGAGAAAAAGTTTCTGCGGCTTCAATTCGCTCTGGCTTTGTTCTCGCTTTTAACCCTACTCTAATCAATAACGCCGCGCGTGTGTGCGAGGCGGTTTTGCCTTATCTTAGTATCACCATTGAGAAATGTTTAGAAAGAGCTACTTTGACTGATCGAACTTATGTAGAGGTGATGTCAACTTTAAAGGCTGATGACGCTGAGGTGGTTAAAGCTTTAAAGTTATCTGGCGTTCAGCTATATCGTAACCAGTGGCGCTATTACCCAGGCGGTAGTATGTCGGCGAGAAGTATTGGTTTTGTCGGATATACTGAACAGTCTGATAATGAGTTGTATGGAAAGTATGGTCTTGAGCGCTACTATGATCAGGTTTTGCATAAAGAGAGGGAGGTGCGATCGGTAAACTTTTTTGCAGAGATTTTTAGTAATTTAGGTGATTTGGTTTATCGAAAAGATAAAGCTCTTCAAGGTGACATTATCACTACAATGGAGCCGACAGTTGCTCGAATGCTCGACACTGTTCTTATGGAAACCAATCAAAAGTATAGTTCAAAACTGACTGGAGCCATCATTATGAATCCGCAAAATGGTGAGATTTATGCGATGAATGCTGTGCCGGGATTTGATTTAAATGACCGAGGAACAAGTACTGTGGAGCATTTTCAAAACCCGATGGTAGAAAATGTGTACGAATTTGGTTCGACTATTAAGGCCCTTACTATTGCAGCCGGAATCGATAGTAGAGTAATCAATCGGCGCTCTACTTACTATGATGCTGGATCTATCACTCTTAATGGCTTTACAATAAAAAATTACGACGGCCGAGGAAGAGGTACGGTTGACATGCAGACAGTGCTAAATCAATCACTAAACACAGGTGTATCATATATCATGCAGTTAATGGGTAAAGAGAAGTTTCGTGATTATTTTTTAAATTTTAAATTAGGTAGTGAAACTGGCATTGATCTCCCCAACGAAGCCTATGGTCTGGTGGATAATCTTCGTTCACCAAGAGAGGTAGAGTATGCTACTGCCTCTTTTGGCCAAGGGATTGCTTTTACCCCAATAGCCGCTACGCGTGCGCTTGCTGCCTTAGGTAACGGTGGCTATTTGGTAACACCACATTTAGTCAAAAAAATTGAATATCAAGATGGTACTAGTCGTGAGGTAGTTTACCCTAAAGGAGCTCAGGTTATCTCAAACGAGTCGAGCGAGGAAGTCTCACGTATGCTCACGGCCGTAGTGGATGATGCTTTGGCTGGTGGAAAATTTGCCTTGCCTAATCACACTATAGGCGCTAAAACTGGGACTGCTCAAATAGCTATACCAGGCGGTAGAGGTTATTATGAAGATCGTTATCTGCACTCGTTTTTTGGTTATTTTCCCGCTTTTGATCCGAAGTTTATCGTCTTCATGTATACTGTTGAGCCAAAAGGTGTAAAGTACGCCTCAGAAACCTTAACTGAACCCTTTATGAATATCACTCGATTTTTAATTAATTATTACGCTGTCCCGCCCGATCGGTAGTTAAAAGTTAAATAAAAAATATCGTATACTTAAGAAGTAACCCATGGAGTCAGTTTGAATAACTACTTTACCCAGAAATTAATTTCTAGCAGAATGAAAAACATCTTCAAAAAATTTATTGTCACTATTTTAACTCTTGAAGCTAAAGTACTTTTGGCGCGACACAAACCTAAAATTATTGCTATTACCGGCAGTGTCGGAAAGACATCCATGAAGGATGCAATTTATAGCATTCTCAAAAAACATTACCCAACACGGAAGAGCGAAAAAAGTTTTAACTCAGACATCGGTGTGCCATTAACCGTCCTAGGCTTACCCAATGCTTGGAGTAATCCATTTCTGTGGCTCAAAAATATTACTGATGGATTTTTTATTGCTATCTTTACTCGACACTATCCGACCTATTTGGTTTTAGAAACAGGTGTGGATCGTCCAGGCGACATGAAAAAACTCGCTAGCTGGATTAAGCCAGACATTGTGGTATTGACTCGCTTTCCTGACGTACCGGTACATGTGGAATTTTTTAAGACACCTGAGGAAGTAGTGCGAGAAAAAATGCATCTGGCCGAAGCTTTAAAACCAAGTGGCGTTGTCATTTATAATCATGATGATCAAATTATTCTGCGTGAAATTAGTCAGGTGCGCCAACAAGCAATAGGTTATAGTCGCTATTTAAGCTCCCAATTTAACGCCAGTGCCGACAAAATTGTTTATAAAGATGATGTGCCAGTGGGTATCAGTTTTACGGTAGAAAATATTAATGATAAAGCTGAGGTCCGAATCACTGGCGCTGTCGGTGAGCCGGTAGTTTATACAGCTACTGGTGCGATTGCGGTAGCAGCTGAGTGCGGTATTTCGCTAACCGACTCCGTGGTTGCTTTAAAAGATTTACTGCCACC
Source organism: Minisyncoccota bacterium (assembly GCA_035324355.1). Classification (GTDB taxonomy): domain Bacteria; phylum Patescibacteriota; class Minisyncoccia; order Phycocordibacterales; family UBA918; genus OLB19. Next base: position 39,736 of record DAOLBU010000004.1, on the reverse strand, counting down.
TCCAGGACGACTCCGAATAATCAGTGGACTCAAAGGCACTGTCCTGATTGATGATACCTATAACTCTTCACCAATTGCTGTAGAGCAAGCTCTAGCAACGCTAAAAGAAATAAAGTATGCCAAACGAAAAATTGCCGTATTGGGTGACATGCTGGAACTGGGACGTTTCTCATCTCGTGAACATGAGCGAGTAGGGGAACTGGTAGCCGTTACAGCCGACGTCCTCATTACTTTAGGAGTTCGGGCCAGGAAAATTGCTGAAGCTGCCTTGAGTAGTGGCATGAGTGAGAAAATGATTATGCAATATGAAGATGTGGCTAAAGCTGGTAAAGAGTTACAGGTATTCTTGGAACCAGGAGATGTAGTTTTAGTAAAAGCCTCTCAAGGCATTAGAGCAGAAAAGGTGATTGAAGAGGTGATGCAAGAACCAGAACTAGCTCCGACACTTTTAGTTAGACAGGACTCTGGTTGGATGAAGCGGTAATCGTAAGACTACAAAAACCCACGCCACTTAGTACGTGTACCAAGTGTCGTGGGTTTTTTTGACAGCGGAGCTTTTCAGATTTATAATGCAGTCATGGTGAAAAAAAGTAATAATGAAAACCCTCAGGATGACGTCGAAATCACCAATGATGAGAATATAGAAATACACGAACCTGAGCTGGGAGAATTAGAGGAAAAACAAGGAACATTTAACAATACATTACGAGACAAATTAAAGGCTTGTGAAGCCGAAAAGAAGAATTTATTAGATGAAATGGGGCGAACAAAAGCGGACTTCCTGAATGCTCGCCGGCGACTGGAAGAAGACCGAAAGCGCGACAGAGAACGAATTACGATTGAACATATCGAATCATTGATTCCACTATGTGACAGTTTTTCCGTGGCGATGAGTAATAAGGAAGTATGGGAGAAGGCTGATGAAAATTGGCGTCGTGGTATCGAAGGGATTAATGCTCAGCTGAATAATATTTTGGCTCAACATCAAGTCGTTACCCTTAAACCCTTAGGCGAAGCTTTTGATCCAAGAGAGCATGAAGCATTATCGATTGCACCGACAACCGACAAAGACCAACATGATCGAATAATTGCTGTGGTGCAAAATGGTTTTGCTTTGAAACGGAGTGATGGCAATACCGAATTGATTCGTCCCGCTCGAGTAGTAATAGGAGTTTACGAACAAAATTAGCATTTAAATCTAACTAAAGAAATCACTATTATGGCAAAAATTCTTGGAATTGATCTTGGAACTACTAACTCAGCAATGGCTATTATTGAAGCTGGGGAACCGACAATTATTGAAAACGCTGAAGGCAATCGAACCACACCATCAATCGTGGCGATTTCTAAAACTAACGAGCGCTTAGTGGGACAGATTGCGAAGCGTCAGGCAGTGACGAATCCCACCAATACCATTTATGGTATTAAGCGCTTTATGGGCCACACATATGATGAAGAAGTGGTACAGAAAGATAAAGCTATTGTCCCATACGAAATCAAAAAAGGTCCGGACGGCGGAGTTTTAGTTACCATGGATGGTAAGGATTATCGACCCGAGGAAGCATCAGCGATGATCCTCTCTAAGCTCAAGGCTGATGCTGAAGCTAAACTTGGTGAAAAAATCACCGAAGCGGTCATTACTGTACCAGCTTACTTTAACGATGCTCAACGAAAAGCGACTCAGGATGCAGGCAAGATCGCTGGTCTTGAAGTGCGACGTATCATCAACGAACCAACAGCCGCAGCGTTAGCGTATGGTTTCAACAAGAAGAAAGATGAAAAGATCGTGGTCTATGACTTCGGTGGCGGTACCTTCGATGTGACAGTCCTTGAAGTAGGGGATGATGTTGTCGAAGTACAATCAACTGATGGCGATGCTCACATGGGTGGTCGTGATATTGATCAAGGCATTGTCCGGTTTTTGATTGAGGAGTTTAAGAAGACTAGTGGTGTGGATCTTAGTAAAGATAAACTAGCACTACAACGACTAGACGAAATGGCTGAAAAAGCTAAGCATGAGCTGTCTTCAACTTCAGAAACTGATATTAACATTCCATTTATTTCGCAAGGTACAGACGGACCTTTGCATATGGACTTAAAATTGACTCGCGCTAAGCTTGAAGAAATTGCTCACGAGTATATCGACAAATCTATCGAAATTACCAAGCGAGCACTTGAAGCATCTGGCCTCGCTAAGTCAGATATTGACGAGATCATTTTGGTCGGGGGTCAGACCCGTATGCCCGCTATTTATGCAGCGGTAAAGAATCTTTTTGGTAAAGAACCAAACAAGACAATCAATCCTGACGAAGTAGTGGCTCTTGGTGCGGCGATTCAAGCTGGTATTTTCCAAGGAGATGTTCAAGATATTACTCTGGTAGACGTGATTCCACTTTCGCTCGGTATTGAGACTATGGGTGGAGTTAATACCAAGTTGATTGAAAAGAACACTCACATTCCAACTAAGAAACAACAAGTGTTTTCTACCGCTGCTGACAATCAAACGTCAACCGAAATTCACATCGTCCAAGGTGAGCGTCCAATGGCTACTGATAATAAGTCTCTCGGAAAGTTTGTGCTTGATGGTATTCCACCAGCACCACGCGGTGTCCCTCAGGTAGAGGTGACCTTTGACGTCGATAGTAACGGTGTGCTTAATGTTACTGCTAAAGATAAAGCGACTGGTAAAGAACAATCAATTCGAATCGAGGCAAACTCTGGTCTGTCAGATAGTGATATTGAACGCATGAAGAAAGAAGCAGAAGAACATGCGTCTGAGGATGAAAAAAAGAAGGCTTTGATCGAATCTCGCAACATGGCTGAGCAGCTACTTTACACTGCTGAGAAGTCACTTAAGGATCACGGTGACAAAGTGCCAGCGGAAACCAAAACCGAAATTGAAGGTAAAATGTCCGCTCTAAAAGAAGTGAGAGAGAAGGATGACAAAGCTGCTATTGATAGTAAGACAGAAGAGCTTTCAGCAGCCCTACAAAAGATTGGAGAGATCATCCAAAAAGCAGCTGAAACATCAGCAGCAGCTGGAGAGACTAAAACAGACGGCCCAGTTCGCGAAGCTGATGTCAAAGACGACAAGTCAGAGGACGGAAAATAGTTTTTTGCGGTTAGTGGCTATTTATGCCATAATCGCATTCTATTAGCCTTAGGTTGGCCATTATATGAAAGACTACTATCAAATCTTAGGACTACAAAAAGGAGCTTCAAAAGATGAGGTAAAAAAGGCTTTTCGAAAGTTAGCTGCTCAATACCATCCCGATAAAAAAACTGGCAATGAAGAGAAATACAAGGAAATTACCGAGGCTTATGCGGTGTTAGGAGATGATAAGCGCAAGGCCGAATACGATAGTTATGGACATGCCTTTAACGGGGGCGCACAAGGTCAAGGAGGTTTTGGTGGCTTTAATTGGTCAGATTTTGCGGGGCAAGCGGGCTTTGGCGGACAAGGTTTCGAATTTGATATTAGTGATATCTTTGAAAACTTTGGCTTTGGCGGGAATCGAGCTCAAAAGGCTGCACGTGGTCGCGACATCTCCATTGAAATCAATCTTAACTTTAAGGAGGCTGTCTTTGGTGTCACGAGAAAAGTATTAATTACCAAAAACTCACTTTGCAGTAATTGTAAAGGTACTGGCGGTAAACCTGAAAGTGGCAGCACCACTTGTTCTACGTGTGGCGGTAATGGAAAAGTGCGCGAGACACGCCAGAGCATCATGGGTAGCTTTACCACCGTGCGGGAATGTAATATCTGCAATGGTAAGGGTCAGATTCCAAAAGAGAAGTGTGGTCACTGTGCCGGAGCGGGTATTCTAAGAGCGCAAGAAGAAATCGAGATCAAAGTTCCTGCCGGAATTGAAAACGGGGAAGTCATCCGCATGACAGGCAGGGGAGAAGCAATGCCAAACGGACAGCCAGGTGATCTATATATAAAGATCCAAGTGGAAGGACATCAGACTATCAAGCGTGACGGCACTACTTTATTTACTACGCTGCCGGTCAAACTTACTGATGCCATGCTTGGTAATGACTACACAGTAGAAACTCTTGATGGACCAATTCAGATCAAGGTTCCAGCCGGTATTACTCATGGTGAGTTACTCCGAGTAAAAGAGAAAGGGGTACCAACTGAGAGAGGTCGAGGTGACTTTATGGTCAAAGTCAATATTGAGATTCCGAAAAAGTTATCCCGTAAAGCCCAGAAATTGATTGAAGAATTAAGAGAAGAGGGAATATAATATAAGGGCGGGCACAAGTGCCCGCCCTTAAGCATTCCCATGGACAGTTCTGTTATTCTCGCTTTTCTATCTGAATCAGCCTACTTACTGATAGTGTTTGGTATCTTTATGTTCCTGGCCTTACTTAAAGGCAGGCAGGCACTTATTAACATTATTTGTGGACTCTATTTTGCTTTACTGATTACCTTGCAGTTTCCGTACTACGACATTCTTTTAAATAACATCGGGCAGACATCTGTGGTCGCTGCGGTAAAATTGATCTTCTTCGGTATTGTTACTTTCTTGAGTACACTTTTATTCAAGCGCATCATGCCGGACGAATACCGCGAAGGGAAGTTTGAAAGCTTTGGTAAGAAGATCATGCTCGCCATCGGCGCCACCATTCTCGTTATGATCTTTAGCTTTAATGTTCTCCCGGTCACAGAATTTCTTACCCCTGGTACCCCGATCCAAACCCTCTTTGCGGCGGAGCAGTTTTACTTCTGGTGGCTGATGGTCCCGCTGGTGTTTTTGTATATCAATTAAAGTTAGAAAGCGCAATGAAAACAACTAGTGCACGACAATTTAATGTACTCTAATTTCAAAAGAACTAGCTAATAATAAGTAGTTCATGGAAAGAAAACTACTGGTGTCTGAAGAGAAAGTGGTTTCATATGACACTGATGAATGTATTAAGAAGATGAGAATTAAATATGATGTAAGGTAAGTGTAGTAAGAAGGACGGATATCAGATAATGTTGACTGACTCATTTCTTAAAAAATCTTCAACTCTAGACTAATTTTGTTAGTTGTAAGAAAATTATAGTGAAAATTATGCATGCGCGATAGTATCTTTGCAAGATTCTGGTAATTAAAAATAGACGCGGTATGATGAATACCGCGTCTATACGTTACGTCTACCAGGAAGTTCTACTTGCTGCACTTCCCGCCGCACTTGCCGTTTCCACCTCCGCCGCTGCGGCACTGAGATTGAAAACAGCCGGAGCGGATTTTGTTCACGGGAGAACGATCTTGGTGCTGAAAATGAACTGCTTTTTACGTGACATGTTGACACTCCTTCTAGATAGACTTCTAGGCAAAATACAGTCAAATGTCAAGGATTGACATAGTCCGGCCTTAGGGTCTATGCTTAAATATATACATTAGTTGTATGAGTGTCAATATAATGAAAAAAGTCTTGCTTGTCAGTAAATAGAATTAAAGGAGACGTAAAGTGCTGACATTAAATTGAAACGGGAGCTAATAATGTCAGTAGAAATGTATAAATGGGTCAAGATAAATTAGAAATGATGTTTGAACACACTTCTCAGAAATGGTCTCGACAGGTTTGGTACAATAATACTGTGCTTGTTTTCTTTGTTTACAATAAGTGCTTTGCTACAATATAGATATGCAAAACTTTCACTATCATTTTCTTAAAACCAACAAGGAACTTAATTTGATTACGGATAATCTCCGAAGAATTTTTAATAACACTCTAGAGATAGTAGTTTCACTAACAGAAGAAGTAGAGACGGATATAGTCGTGCGTCACAGTCCTGTAAGTTCTATTCCTGAATTGGGCAGCTCAGGACAATACAGTAAAGATGCACGTTGTATTGATATTTACTTAGACCTTAACAACCCACATTTTAAGAATAACTACGAAACAGAGATTGCTCGTACACTTATTCATGAATACATGCACGTAGTGCGAGAGCAGTATGTGCCATGGGAAAATGGAACACTGCTTGACTCTCTGATTGCAGAAGGTTTAACGCAGAGTTTTGAAATAGAGGTACAACCCGATTTACCTCCATCTATTTACGCCACATCGTTCACGGAAGAAGAGCTAGATAACTTATGGAATAAAGCAAAAGATATTTTAGATCATCGTGGCTGGGAAAATGACGAATGGTTTTTTGGTGGTGAGAATATTAAACGTTGGTCTGGCTACTCACTTGGTTTTAAATTGGTACAAGACAGAATTAAAGCAATTGGATTAAAAGCTAGTGAATTATATAAATTTCCTTCCGCCTATTTTTTAGATAAAAAATAGGGCAAGGAGTTGTACTCCTTGCCCTAAGTTGTGATTTACGCGAAAGGATGTGGGAACTTCCGGATATTTCCGTAGGTCAAACGTTTTCCTTTCTGCTTTGCTATATCGTACAATCGTTTCATTCCACCAGGCTCTTGTCGGTACCCGAAGGTCATCGGTACAAGGCTAGGGATAATAGATCGCATGATGTGCAAATCGCCGTTGCCTCCATACTGTTCTGAAAGAAATAACTTGGTGGTGATCAGTGAAAGATCTTTCTGATGCAACACATTTAGCAGCCTATCCCAAGAATTTACCGAGACAGACAGCTCTTTAAGGTCGCAAATTTCACCTCCAAACATAAAGTCTGCTCTACGATAATATCCTTTCTGTTCGTATAGCGCTCCATGCTGTAGAGGCATAATCACCTCCGACGGTTTTACTGCTGTCGCAGGACCATTTTGCAGTCTTGCCAAGACCGAAGCCTCAACCTCCTTCAACGCATGGTCAATAGCCGACTCAATCACGAAACGAGAACATGAAGCGCAATTGGTATACACCAATGCCACGTTTCGAACCAAGACAGTCACGACGGGGGCTAGGTCAAGGGTGTGATCCTTGATCGTAACCTCGAAGCCTTCTTGTTCAAGGATCGCAATGCGCTCTTGTAAATACCGAGGCAATGAGCTCACCGAGATTGTCGGATAGCTCAACCCGGTCAGATAGGCAATTATAAATGAATCTCGCTCTATGAGTTCGAGCACACTAGATTCGATTGCCACTTGCGGATCAGGATGTGCCGCAACACCTGATGAGTTTGCGAAGAGGTATGGTGGAGATTCACCAAAGTATGGGAAATAGACGAGGTCAGCCAATAGGTGTTTACTCACACCTGTCAACTCATCTTTTCCTTCCACCCACTCATATGTGATTTCCTCGTCAAATGGCACTAGAGGAAAATTAGGTAATTCGTACTGCCTTTCATGGAAGCGAATGACAGTTCGCGGATCGATCGCATTAGGCACGTCTTTTAATCGCGCCCTCAACAACCCCTTTAGAATACAACCACATGCAGCCCATTCCTTCGCTTCGGATACAGCTTTAATCATGGCCATTTCAGGGGAGATATCTCGGCCATACGACCAATCTTCATTCAACTCCGGTGACACTCTTGCTTGCGCAATAGCGAACGGAGCTTGGTAAGACATGGCAGTTGGCAGGATCCATTCAACTTCAGACACACAAGTAGTAGTGTCAACCTCCTGTGATGGGTGGCCAAACAGAATAGTAATCATCGGGAGGTATTCATCTGACATCCCGCAAGCTGTACGTAGCATATCTTCGGCAAAACCGCCGATTTCCACAGTAGCAAGGTTGTGGGAGTATGCAGTCAAATGAATATTCTGTGCTACATGCCCCGCTTCCAGTGGAACATACAACATGCTCCGGTTACCGTATTTCTCAGCGGTTTGTTGCAGAGAGCCGCCGATTACCACCACACCATGTGCTTTTTCTGCCATTAGTGGGTCCATGAATGATCTTTGGAATCTCGCCACATCCGTTGAGACTAATTCAAACCCTACTAACCACATCTGACTGAGACTAACGCGGTAAACACCTGGAGAAAGTTCTCCTGAAGAACGCATTAGTCCCAAGTACAGCACTATTGGATATAGTGCACCAGCGGACGGTACAGTGCGTTTAGCATTTTTGCATTCGCCATATCCACACCAAAGCATGTCCACGATTACTTGCAATTCGACTGGCAGCTTCGAGAAGTTGCGAGTCGAACACCTGTCTTCAAGAAGACTACCGAAGTCAAATGTCGACTTGGGGTAATATTGGCATCTAGTTGAAGTCTTTTGGCGCCCCCAAGCTTTTTCAGCCAGGTTAGCCGCTTCCTGATTGCTGACCGCTGGCGCGTAACGTGAGGGGTTGGTGGCGTATCTCCATACATACTCACATATGTACTTTGAGTCTATTAGCAGTCCAAGACGAAGCATCTCATCGACCAAATCAACGATGCACTCTTGATCCCATTCAGAAGTGAGCGAATCGATAATTTGCACCTTTGTTAGCGTACCGTCACATAATGTAACAATGTGTCCCATAAGAGAACCGGGGGCATTTATGACGATTTTTTGATCGTGTTGGTGGAAAACTGTATTAGTCTGAGAAACTTTGGCAGTAACAGGGATTATAAGGAGAGAATCATTTTGCATTTTCATACCCTTCGTTAAATTGTGGAGAACAAGATAGTCACTCGGAGGAGTGACTTCTACTTTTGACTATACAACAAATAGTTAGTTCTAGCAATTTTTGTTTAGCAAGGGAAAATTCTCATCTAAATGCAACCGCGGATTCTTTTGATAATATCAGGATCAGGTGAGATTATATACAAACTTAGGTAAGTCACTGACTTAAGATCTGGCATTGATTGGAGCGTTTCGGCAGGTAATGACTTCAAGTTACCATCTTTTGTTTTAATATCTTGCCAGTCACCGAATTTCTCACCGCTGGTACCCCGATCCAAACCCTCTTTGCGGCGGAGCAGTTTTACTTCTGGTGGCTGATGCTCCCGCTGGTGTTTTTGTATATTAATTAAAGGAAGATAAATGTCTTCATGTAAGCATTGCAGTAATACTGAATTACTGATATTCTGTATACTATGAATACTATAAAACTACAACAACGAGGCATTCTCACCTTACCAAAAAAACTGCGCGAAGCTCTTAATTTAACTGAGGGGCAAAGTCTTCGTGTTGAACAAAAGGAAGGTAAAATTATACTTGAACCTCAAGTCACAATGCCACAAGAACTAGCTGAATCTATCAAGTTGAGTCTAGAAGATCTAAAAAAGGGTCGTTACATTGAGTTTGGTTCTAGTAAAGAACTCCATAAAAAGCTGCCGGCTTTTTTAAAAAAGTATGAAAATTAGATTGACTAAAGAAGCCGCTAAGCAGTACTATAAATTACCAAAGCAGATACAGAAGAAGGTAGATAAGCAGTTTGATTACCTGGTAGCAGATTTCCGTCACCCCTCTTTAAATACTAAGTTGTACAGTGGCGCTGACAATCTCTGGCAAGCGCGTATTGATAAAAGTTACCGATTTTATTTTTATATCATTGATCCGCACTACGTTGTCGTATCCATGATCAATCATCCAAAGTAGCTGAGTGACTTAAATATAACCCTACTCCAGGTGGCTGATGCTCCCACTGGTGTTTTTGTATATAAATTAGCTTTAATATTTAATCGATTAGGCTCAATAAATCAGCCCTTTTTAACCTTTACTTATCTAATAAAGTATGCTATAATTAAGTTTGGTAGGCCTTTGACTTAGATTCTTTAAGTTAAGGTCATTTTTGTTTTTTGACTAGGAGTACGCAATGTATACCGACAACGTTTTAATGGTCGGCATCATTGCCGGCTTGATACAGTTCATTGGCTACCTGGTGTACTACCAGAAGTCAATCAAGGGTTCGGTTGAACCCAATCCTCTCACCTGGTTGATGTTCGCTTACGGGACGATGATTCTTTTCGTCCTGGAATTCGACCAGGGTGCCAGTGTGAGTGAGCTTATCCTGCCGGCAGTTTGCTCTGCCTGCGGAGTAGGCATTGCTGTTCGAATCTGGATCATAGCCTTCCGCAAGGACGGAACACTCTGGCCAAGTACTTGGCGGATTGAGCGGAATTGGGAAGGACGCTCGTTTGCGTGCGACCTAATTCTGACCGCTGCTTACCTGGCTGCTTGGGGTCTTACTTTGACTTCATGGCTGAGTGAAGGGGAGAGGCTGATTGCGTCGCTAGTGTTCCTCTTCTTGGCGAATGCTACGACCTTCACAGCATTTCTGCCGGTGCTTAAGCAGGCATGGCAGGCTCCAAGGACCGAGCATTGGCTTCCTTGGGCGGTCTGGACCATGAGCTACGGCTTGTTGGTCTGGGTTACTGCAGTGGAGTCTGAAGTTATGCTTCCTACCAACTGGAATGTTCTGGATTGGAAGTATGACTTTTGGACTTGGGTAGCTCTGATGATTTACCCAGTCTCAAACGCCCTGCTCCACGGACTTGTCGCGGTGTTTGCTTGCCCCCGCCGACAACAGTTGGCCGAGGAGACAGAGGAAGCGGTCATGTTGCGTGCCGAATAATCGCAATTTCACATCCCCACGGCGCATATCACGCCGTGGGGATTTTTGTTTTTAAAAATATAGTTACCTAAAAATTTTTACATGTTTATGATATAGTGAAAATACACTAATCAGTATATTAATTTGTATTAATATTTTCCTGATTATTTATAAATTTCTCTAGGCCGCTCATTTAGTTTCGCAATACTACATTATGAAAAAATTGGAAGTAAGAAAAAGTAACATAAATGGCGTTGGTCTTTTTGTAAACAAACCTTTTAAAAAAGGACAAATTATCGATTACATACATGGACCTAAGGTATTGATTAAAAATTTTTACAATGAGTTGTCACAAAGTACAGTTAATTGGATTGGTGCCAGTCGGTACACCTGGATTAATACTGATAATTCACCGTTTCGTTTTATAAACCATTCATGTGATCCAAATACTGCAATCAAAGGTGAAAGAACAGTATATGCAATACGAGCACTTAATAGTGGTGAAGAAATAACAATTGACTATTCCTTAAATGAGATGGAACCAGGTTGGTCAATACCAAAGTGCAGCTGCGGTTCAATAAATTGTCGTGGCAAGATTGGGCCAATATTTACTTTGAGTCTTGAAGAATATAAAAAAAAGAAATCTATCATAAATAATCGATTTAAGAATCTTTATTTAAAATGCATGAAAAAGGCGCATGAAAAGATGAAAGAATGGTCCGCATAAATGTTTAGTTGGAAAATAAGGGTCTGTAGATAAATAATTCTTTACTTGATTCCTTATGATATCATCTAACTATGAGGAAGAAATATGAAATATCAAAAATATTAACTGTTTTTTTGGGACTTTTAATTATCTTTTCACTTACTCTCATGTATAAAGTATTAATGATTGATAGAGATTATGAAATTTTTACTAATCCTGATGGTCCTGACACGTCGGATTATTTTGAGGACGAATAATTTATGAATATTGCTGATCCTACAATTTGTCAATGGGAACCGGCACCACTCCTTTTCTTTTCTGAGAATATTTGGGGTAACTTTATCTACTATTCACACTTATTTCCATCATTGTCGGGGCTGATTATTTCCCTAATTGTTTTTATTAACGCCCCTAAAAGTAAACCTGCGCAAGCACTCTTGTTTACCACAGTTTCTTTTACTATATGGAGTTTAATGGATTTGATTCTATGGGCCTCAGACCGTTCTGATATTATTATGTTTGTTTGGTCTTCACTTATATACCTTGATTTGTTCATATATGTGGGGGCCTTATATTTTATCTACTCTTTTTTCAGAGAACACTTTTTGCCATTGTGGTCTCAGCTTATAATATTTGCTTTATTTATACCTTTGTTCTTGTTTGCGCATACACCACTAAATCTATTAGGTTTCGATTTCACGAACTGTTGGCGTGAGGCACTAGAAGGGCCGCTTTGGACAACTTATCTCTATAATATTGAACTTGGAATAGTCATTGTCATATTTGCTTTATTTATTTACGAATTCAAAATAAAAAGAAAGCCTAGAGCAGAAACGGTACTTGTTTCTTTAGCGACAATATTATTTTTACTTTCTTTTTCTGCGGGTAATATTCTTGGAAGTATTGAAACTGATTGGGAAATTGGACAAATCGGACTGTTTGGCATGCCTATATTTGTAGCATTGATTGCATTTGCGATTGTGAAATATCATGCATTTAAAGTTAAAATACTAGCCGCTGAAGCACTAATGGCTGGACTCACATTACTATTGGTTTCACAATTTTTCGTTCGAACCATTGAAAATTCTCGTGTTATTGCTGCCGTTACTTTGGTGCTGTTTATTATCCTTGGATCACTCTTAATAAATAGTGTAAGAAAGGTGGTGGCTCAAAAGGAGGAAATTGAAAAATTGGCAGTGGGATTAGAACATGCTAATGAACGACTTAAGATTCTAGATAAACAGAAGTCAGAGTTCGTTTCTATTGCTTCACACCAGCTCCGCAGCCCGCTCACTGCTATTCGCGGCTATGTATCATTGATTGAAGAGGGAAATTTTGGTCCGGTACCAGACCAGATGAAAGATGCGCTCCATCGTATATCAGAGTCAGGTAAGTTTATGGCGGTTTCGATTGATGATTTCCTTAATGTGTCGCGAATTGAATCAGGTAATATGAAGTATGAACTGAAAGATATTAATCTGCGTGAGCAAACTGAACACATTGTTGAAGATTTGCGGGCTGATGCGACTAAGCGTGGCTTGATGCTGCTCTTCAAGACTGACATGACTGGTAAGGGAATTGTGAATGCCGACTTCGGTAAGACTCAACAGATCCTACACAATTTGATTAACAACGCTCTGAAATATACCAGACAGGGAAGTGTCACTGTCCTCGTAAAGGACGATCCAGCTAAGAAGTTAATCCACGTTGAATTCATTGATACTGGTATTGGCATGTCTAAGGATACATTGGAAAAACTCTTTGGTAAGTTTGCACGCGCTAAAGTGGCCAGCTCTGCCAATATCATGGGTACGGGACTCGGACTCTTCGTGGCTCGTTCGATGGCTCGAGCTATGAAAGGGGATGTGACTGCACATTCTGAAGGAGAAGGTAAAGGCTCACGCTTTGTTTTTACTCTACCTTACGTGATGTAGAAATTTGTGATATAATATAATTATGTCAAAAGCCTTTAGTTATAAAATTGAATATGTCGTCGATAAAGACTCAAGTGAAGTGGTGGCAACAATTCCAGAATTAAACCATCTCTCATCTTTTGGAAGCACCTTTGCTGAAGCTGAAGCTAATGTAAAAGACGCAGCTCTTGGTTATTTGGAATTATTGGCAAAAGACAATAAACAAATTCCAGAGCCTGCTTTTCAGACCGAAGGCACTTATCTCAAAATTCTTTTTCCAGTAACGCCCTAGAACTTTATTGCTCTATGGGAAAGTTAGCTAGACTATCGGCATTAAAGGTAATCAAAAAACTTAAGAAAGCGGGATTCATTGAGACACATCAACGGGGAAGTCATTTATTCTTAAAGAGTGCTGATGGTGTAAGAATCGTCACGGTTCCAAAGCATGGTTCTAAAGATATCCCTATTGGGACTCTGTATAATATTGTTGTGAGACAAGCTGAGATGTCAGTCGATGAGTTTAATAATTTGTAATATTTGTCTTTTAGGACAGGTACTAATTACAAACTGCGCCATTACTAGAAATATAATATGAAAAAGAAAGAATTAAAAAAGGAAGTGGTCATATACCAAGCACCGAACGGAGCTATTGAGCTGCGTGGTGATTTTGACAGTGAGAATATTTGGGCTACACAAGCGCAGATCGTATCCTTATTTGGAGTAGGTCAGTCCGTTGTCTCAAGGCACATAAACAATATTTTCAAGGATGGCGAAGTTGCTCAAAAAAGCAATATGCAAAAAATGCATATTGCAAATTCAGATAAACCGGTGACTCTGTATTCCCTTGATGTTATGTTAAGCGTAGGTTATCGTACGAACTCAAAAATTGCTATTGAATTTCGTAAGTGGGCCACCAAAACCCTGCGGGAGCATATTACTCGTGGTTATACCATCAATCGTAAGCAGATCGCTAAGAATTACGACGCTTTTATGAAGGTGGTGGCAGATGTCCAGGCTCTCTTGCCAGAACATGTCGCCCTTGACCCCAAGCAAGTCCTAGAGCTAATTAAAGAGTTTGCTAGTACTTGGGTATCACTTGATGCTTATGACAAGGAAGAGCTTAAGCCAGTTGGAAAGACCAAACGCTCGGTTAAGCTTTCGGCAGCGGAGCTGCAATTAGCTATCGCTGATTTACGTATGACACTCATGAAGAAAGGTGAAGCGACTGAACTTTTTGCTCAAGAAAGAGCGTCAGGTAGTATCGAGGGTATAGTCGGAAACGTCATGCAATCTTTTGGTGGGCAAGCACTCTACAAAACCGCCGAAGAGAAAGCGGCGCACTTACTGTATTTCATGGTCAAGAACCATCCATTTTCTGACGGAAACAAGCGCTCTGGGGCTTTTGCCTTTGTTTGGTTTTTACGTAAAGCCAAGATTAAGGGAGCTCGAAATATCAATCCAGCTTCATTAACAGCCCTTACTCTTTTGGTGGCTGAAAGTGACCCGGCACGAAAGGGGCAAATGACCGCCCTAATCACTCAGATGTTGGTGTAGTTTCTTTATATAACCACCAAGTATCTTTGGTAGTGCTACTGTCTAAAATTTGATAATATGGGGCATATGAAAAAACGAGTACTTACTGGCTTACAGCCTTCGGGGGTGTTACATATTGGAAATTATTTTGGCTCTTTAAAGCCGCTAGTGGATCTGGCTTCTGATACTAAAAATGAGACGTTTTTGATGGTAGCTGATTACCATGCCCTTACTTCACTAAAAGACCCAAAACTACTTCGTGAATATTCT
>DAOLBU010000004.1:22603-24892 GCA_035324355.1 Minisyncoccota bacterium | reverse complement strand
CAAAGATTATTTAGCTGCTGGAGTAGACCCAAGCCAAGTAATCCTTTTCCGCCAATCAGATAATCCGTATCATATGGAATTAGGTTGGGTACTAAATTGCCAAGTGACTGTTCCATTTCTGATGCAAGCACACTCATACAAAGACAAAGTGGCTAAAGGCCTCGAAGCTAATGCCGGACTCTTTACTTACCCGATGTTGATGGCAGCCGATATTTTGCTTTACGATGTTGACTTAGTGCCGGTTGGTGAAGATCAAAGACAGCACCTTGAATACACTAGAGAGGCAGTGGCTAAGTTTAATCATGCTTACGGAAAGCTTTTGAAGGAACCAAAAGAATTGATTGTTCAAGGCGTGGGTGTGGTACCAGGAACCGACGGACAGAAGATGAGTAAGAGTTATAAAAATACGATTCCACTCTTTGGAACGAAAGATGAAATTCAGAAAGCAGTGATGAGTATTGTGACTGATTCTTCTGGGGATCGTCCAGAAAATGTCTACAATATTCACAAGATCATTTATCGTGCGCTGGGGAAGAGTCAGACTGAGCTTGATGCGCTCTATCGTGAACACAGTGGCAAATACAAGATTCTTAAAGATACTTTGGTAGAGGATATTGATACCCTAGTCGAACCAATGCGTGCTACTAGAGCAGATATTTCTGATAGTGAAGTGGTCAAAGTACTACAAGCTGGGGCAGAGAAGGCGATTGTGATCGCTGAGCAAAAAATGCAGCTCGTCAGAAAGGCGATTGGTATCTCCCTATAGCTCTGAGATTGTCCGGAGTTCATCTTCACCAAACCCAAAAAACAAACCTTTCAGTTAACTGAAAGTTTTGTTTGTCTTACGTCCCGAGGCCTGGCCTCGGGACAATAATAAGATTACCTTACGCAATGGTTGATTTGACAAATATATTACAAAGTATATACTTTGTAATATGAAAACAACAACAAGCATAAAGCTCGATACAAAAATAAAAAAAGAGGCATCTGCTTTAGCTAATGAATTAGGGTTATCATTAAGTAGTGTTATCAATGCCACCTTGAAGCAATTTGTTACCGAGCGCCGAGTCGTTTTAAGTGTCGCTCCAGAGTTTAATGAAAGAACTAAAAAAGCTTTTTTGGCTATGGAGGCCGATGTCCGGGCTGGAAAAAACATATCTGAAGCCTATACTAATGTCGAAGATCTCAAAAAAGCACTCCTGGGATAAGTTATGAATGTGAAGTTTCATAAAAATTTTAAGAAAGCTCTTAAAAAACAACCAGGTAATATTCAGAATAAATTCTTCGAGTGCCTTGATATTTTTGTCGAGGACCAATTTTCATACCAGCTGAATAACCATGCATTGTCTGGTAAGTTCAAAGGCTGGAGAAGTATTAATATTACAGGGGATGTACGAGTACATTATCGTGAGGAGGAAAGAGCAATTATTTTGTTAGATATTGGAACGCACGCACAGTTGTACAAATAAATAGTCAAATAAATGCGAGAGTCGCTCTAGGACTGTCCTAGGTCAGAATTATGATCAGCCAAACCTTTCAGTTAACTGAAAGGTTTGGCTGTGACGCTGGAGGATGATATTTGGATAGAAACTGGCTTGACCAGGTGACCTGTGGCTTATACAATCAAGTAAACCAACGAGGCAGCTGACACTGCTGAGGTGAGAGGAGAAAAGCCACTTCTTGTGGCCCAGTAGATCTCTCCGGCTTCTTGTCCGATATCCAAGCTAGAAAAAGCGCTCTGTCGTAGACAGAGAAGTAGGGTGGCACCGCGGTTATACCGCCCCTATTGTTATTAATCTACTCAATTAGGACCAACGTAAACGGCACACTTCTTCGTTGTCCGGCGTAAAATATTCCTGATCGTACAATTGAGTACGACTCGTCATATTTTACTTGGACGCCTTGAATTGTACTCGTTTACGTTTCTCCTAAAATAATATAGGGTTTTGCCTTACATAATATGGAAAGAATACTCATCGGTTCACTAAGTGAACACAAGTGGAAGGAGGTGACTATCAATGGTTGGGTCAATGTATCTCGCTTTCAAGGCAAGATGGCCTTTTTTGATTTTCGAGATCGAAGTGGCTTAGTGCAGGGAGTGGTGTTTGGTAAGCCAGAGGTACTCGAAATCGCGAAGACTTTACGCGCAGAATGTGTCGTTGTTGTGACGGGAATGGTCAATGAGCGACCAGAAAAAATGCGTAATGATAAGGTACAAAACGGCGACATTGAACTTGAAATTACTGGTATTGAGATTCTAAGTGAAGCGGCGACTACGCCATTTGAAAT
>DAOLBU010000004.1:14816-22593 GCA_035324355.1 Minisyncoccota bacterium | reverse complement strand
CCGGACTGAGAGAATGCAACGCAATATTAGAATGCGTAGCGAGTTCGTACGCCGTTGTCGCGGGTTTTTGATGAAACAAGACTTTGTGGAAATAGAAACACCACTTTTGACTGAATCGACACCAGAAGGTTCACGTGACTTTGTTGTACCTAGCCGTCATCATCCTGGTAAATTTTACGCTTTGCCACAGTCACCACAACAATACAAACAGCTTCTAATGAACGCTGGTTTCGAAAGATATGTTCAGATTGCACGCGCTATTCGTGATGAAGACTTGCGGGCTGATAGAGGTTACGAGCATACCCAGATTGACGTTGAAATGTCTTTTGTCGAACGTGACGATGTGATGCAGATCATCGAAGATATGATTACTGAAGTAGTTGAGTCCCTAGGTCATACCATTAAGCAAAAGCCGTTTCCGCGCGTAACTTACGCTGAGTCAATGGCAAAGTATGGAGCTGATAAATTCGACATGCGCGATGAAGAAGATAAGAAGAATGGTGTACTCGCATATGCTTGGGTGGTAGATTTTCCTTTCTTTGAAAAAACTGATAATGGAACATGGACCTTTACTCACAATCCATTTTCAATGCCTAAAAAGGAACATTTGGATGACTTACTAAAAGGTGAAAATATTGAAAATATTTTGACGTCGCAATATGACTTGGTTTGCAATGGGTTTGAGGCTGGTGGCGGTAGTATCCGTTCTCATAAGCCAGAAATCTTAAAGGCAGTTTATAAAGTAATGGGCAACACTGAAGAAGAAATTCAAGACAAAGTAGGACACATTTTAGAAGCCTTTACTTTTGGGACGCCACCACACGGCGGTATTGCCCTAGGAGTAGAAAGAAATATGATGAACTTGATGGGCGAAGATGCATTGCGAGAAGTGCAAGCCTTTCCAATGACCAGAAGAGGACACACAGCCGTCATGAATGCCCCAAAGCCGCTGGCTGTAGAGCAGTTAGTGGAGCTGGGTTTGTCAGCTACTAAGAAGGCTGAGTAAAAGTATTCTGCTAATTCACCTGAGACTAAAAAGGCCGGAAGCTTCGCTTCCGGCCTTTTTAGTCCCAAGCTCAACTAGTGTATAATCATCAACATATGCTTAAAATTGAAACCACCAACAAATCAGAAACTACTTTAGCCAAAAAATACTGTCGTCTAGTTTTGACTAATGAACCGGCTTCACACCATCGCTTTGTCGAACAAGCAGGCGGAGTCGTTGTCTACAAAATGGGAATCGGGAAGGGAAGTAAAGTTACTGCTCGTTCCTTTAGGCTACTCGCCCGGTCAATCATTCAAGCAGCCAAAAGTCACAAAGTGGAATTCTTAGCTCTGGATTTTGCTGCTTTAAATTTTCCGGCTTTGGCCACACATGGAGACAAGTGGCTGGCCTCGACTTTAGTTGAGAATTTGTTACTGGCCGACTATGAATTTACGACCTATAAGACTAAGAAAGCTGACAAGAAAAATCTGAAAGAAGTGCTGATTTTTAACTTAAGTAACGAAGCTGCCAAAGAGGGAATTAAGCGTGGTTTGATTTTGGGTGACTACATTAATCAAGCAAGAACAATCGCCAATACACCGGGTTGTGATTTGTCACCAACTGATTTTGGTAATGCGGCTAAAAAGATGACCGCTAAGACTAAAATAAGTCTTAAAGTATTAGGTGAAAAAGAAATCAAGAAATTAAAAATGGGTGCTCTTCTGGCAGTTGGACAGGGAACAAAAAGTGAGACCAAATTCATCATTGCCGAATACTGGGGAGCTGGTAAGGAGAAGGGTAAGAAAGTGAGTCAGGATAAGAAGCCGATTGTATTAATTGGGAAGGGAATTACCTATGACACTGGCGGACTGAATGTAAAGCCAACTGGCTTTATGCATGAGATGCATATGGATATGTCTGGAGGATCAGCGGTTTTAGCGGCTATTTCCGCTGCGGCTAAGCTAGGATTAAAGAAAAATATTATAGCTCTGGTACCAACAGCCGAAAATTCTATCTCTGATACCGCCATGCGCGCTGGTGATATTGTGACCGCGATGAACGGCAAGACTATCGAGGTCTTGCACACAGACGCTGAGGGACGGATGGTCTTGGCTGATGCCCTGACTTATAGTGAGCGCTATGGGCCTAAAGTTATCCTTGACGTCGCCACCTTGACCGGCGCTTCTCTGGTGGCTCTCGGACAACAAGCCAGTGCGGTAATGACTAAAGATGAGGCTTTAGCCTCAAAACTCACTACTCTCGGAGAGACTAGTGGTGATTTGGTTTGGCCGCTACCTCTTTGGGACGAATACAAAGCTCCACTTAAGAGTCATCGGGCGGATATCAGTAACATTGCCACTAACTTCTCGCGCTTCGGTGGTGCCATTGAAGGCGGAACTTTTTTGTCTTTCTTTGCGCCTAAAAATGTCCCTTGGGTTCATATTGATATGGCGCCAAGAATGGACAGTACTCCGGGAGATAAATTAGCCAAAGGTTCAACGGGTGAGCCAATCAGGCTTCTGGTCGCTTTCATTGAACAAGCTTAGTAATTAAATAAATTATTCCTCTATGATTACTCTTGCTGACTACACTCCTGAATTTATTATGGAGGAATTAAAGAAACTACAGTATCTCTACGGCTTAAAGCAGGAAATTCGCTATGCTCAAAGGAGGACACAAGAAGACAGTACTGAGTCAGTAGCAGAACATATCTATGGCATGCACATTTGTGCCCAATACTTCTTACCATTAGAGAATCCAGAAGGGACTTGGGATCGAACACGGATTTATGAAATGATCACTTTACATGACATTGATGAGATTGAAACGGGCGATGTTTTAGGCTATCTCAAGGACGAGGCCAGGAAAATAGTCGAAGCAGACGCTATGTTAGTAGTTAAACAAAAAATACCGACACATATGCGTGCGTCAATGACGGCTCTAATAGATGAGTATGAATCGCAAGTTAGTCCCGAGTCACGCTTTGTAAAAGCGATAGATAAAATTGAGCCAGTTGTTGAGTGCTACCACGAAAAATATAAAGCCATTTTTGCTAAAAATAAATCTACGGTTGAGAATTGGCGCTCAATAAAAGATAAATATGTAGAAAATTATCCTTACATAAAAATCTTTTCTGAAACTGTGTGTCAAACTATGGTTAAAGATGGTTTTTTCTACCAAGGGTAAGTTTTAGGAACGAATGTCGTGCTATGATTTAGTTAATTAATATGACACCGACAGTCAGCTCGATTTTTTCAGTGAAAACAGAAGTCTTTGAGGGTCCCCTTGAACTGCTTTTGGACTTGGTTGAACGACGCAAACTTTTAATCAATGACATTTCACTCGCGGCGGTGACTGATGAGTACATGAAGCAGGTGATCGAGATGCAAGAATTATCTCTTCCAAATACCGCGCAGTTCATAAGTCTTGCAGCCACTTTGTTGTTGGTAAAATCAAAATCCCTGCTACCAGTTTTAGAGTTAACTGAGGAAGAGGAGACCAGTATTGAAGATTTGGAGGAACGTTTGCGTTATTACCAGATCATTCGTGATGCTGCCTTACCTCTACAAGTCTTGTTTGGTCAAAAGCGCTTGTATCCGCCTCAATTTACACCAGCACCAGCGCCTGTCTTCGTACCCGATACATTTTGTAGCTTAGAGAATTTACGCGAAGCAATTTTTAATGTCCTAAATGATCTACCAAAAAAGGAATTACCCGCTAAGGCCAAGATTAAAGTGGTTATTTCATTGGAAGAGATGATGGAACGTCTGGAAAAAAGGATTAGGGATAGTCTACAGGTCCGCTTCTCAGAATTACACGTTGGTGAGACCGAAAGAAAGGTTGTAATTGTTGGTTTCCTAGCTTTACTTGAATTATTCAAACAGGGTAATCTGCTACTCAAACAGGAAGGGAAGTACGCTGATATCGAAATCGAACTAGAGAAAGGCCAGACCCCAAGTTATCTATAGCCTCTCAACCCACTAACCTATAAAGGATATCAACAAAGGGTAACCCTCCGCAATTCCAACAAAGGGGTACCCTAGGTAAAAACTAGGTAATAAGTTACCCAATCTGCGGAGGGGAACCCTCCGCAGATTTGGGGTTTGAGGGGTTGATTACTCAAAATATAGCCCATGACTGTGCTAGAATAAGGCTATGCTGATTGATATCCTAATAGAGGGGTTTCTTTTCTATAAGTCTGCTCCACAAAAAAAGCAGACCATTTTAAAGTTGTTTGGCATTACCGATGAAGAACTGCGGAATGCTTTAGTAACTCTTAAAGAAAGATTGGAAAAAGGTGCTATGCGTTTGGTGGAAACCAGTGATGAAATACAATTGGTTACTTGTAGTGAATTAGCTCCGATTATCGAGACCTTGCGCAAAAATGAACTGAAGGCTGATATTGGTAAGGCTGGAGCAGAGACTTTAGCTATCATTCTATATCAGGAACCAGTGACGCGAGCGGAGATTGATAGAGTGCGCGGTGTCAATTCTTCTTTTATTTTACGGAACCTACTAATTAGAGGCCTTATTGATAGGCAACATAACAAAGCACGTAATGCTTTTGAGTTTACTATCAGCCCAGCTTTGTTGACTTACCTCGGAGTAACGGAGAAACGTCAGTTACCAGATTTTGCAGTGGTAGCTGATGCGCTGGAGAAATTTAACGAAGTGGCAATTGAAACAGACATATGAATGAGGAAAATCAATTTATCTATAATGACGGAGAGGATGGTTCGGTAACTAGTCAGGAAGCACCTAAGAACAATTCTTTTCCCGTTAAGTTTCAACTTGTCATCATTGGCTTTTTTTTGGTGATACTATTTGGTAGCGTCATCATTCCTAAGTTTTTAATAATTATTAATCGTGAGCCCGAAAAATTAGCTACTGTCTCAGATACTACTTTATTAATAGAAGATGAAAGTGTCGTCATTCCTCAAAAAATCGATACGGTAAATTTAAGGGCTGAAGCGGCCTATGTCTGGGATGTGGTGGGGCAGAGGGCTCTTTATGAAGAGAATCCGGATGAGAAATTGCCATTAGCCTCGATCACTAAATTAATGACTGCCTTGGTGGCTTACGAATTAGTGGCGGACGATACGTTGGTGACAATTTCCCCTGCGGCCGCCAGTCAAGAAAGCGCTGGCAGTCTATTGCCGGGTGAAGTATATGAAGTAAAAGATTTGGCTGACTTTGCTTTAGTCTCTTCCTACAACAGTGCCGCTCAGACTTTAGCGGAAGCAGTGGGGGAGAAGTTGGGAAATGGAAACCCACTGCAGCAATTTGTAGCAGCGATGAATATTCGGGCTAGCGAGCTCAATCTGCAGACTCATGAATATCTTAATCCGACAGGTTTAGATGTCTCGCCGTCTCGAGCTGGTGCTTATGGTAGTGCTAGGGAGACTACATTTTTGCTTGAGTATATTTATGCTAATTACCCAGAAGTGCTTAGACCAACTGTGGCTGAGTCTACCCGACTATACAATCAAAGTGGTGATTATCACGAGGCCAAAAATACCAATCGTGTCTTACTGGATATCCCGAACTTGCTGGGCTCAAAAACCGGCTATACTGATTTGGCAGGGGGAAATCTTACTATTATATTTGATGCTGGTTTTAACCGTCCAGTGATTGTGACCGTACTTGGTTCTACTCACAGTGAGCGGTTTAGTGATGTTAAAAAGTTAGTAGCTGCCGTTCAGGCTTCTATGGTTAGCAAAATTTAATTATGGAAATTTTAATCATCAAATTATTATTACCGGCCGTTCTGGCTTTTTGTGTTGGGATTTTGATTACTCCACTCCTCACGTATTATTTATATAAATATAAAGTTTGGAAAAAACAGGGCGGAAAGACGGCTATTGGTGGTCACACAGCTCTAGAATATAATCGTCTTAAAGGGGAAGAGGAAACTAAAACCCCGCGTATGGGGGGAATTGTCATTTGGGGTAGCGTCATCATTAGCGTTTTTATTTTGTATCTAATGACGCTGATAACGGAGAATAACTTTTTTGACGATTTATTTTTCCTGAGTCGGTCGCAAACCTGGATACCGCTAGCTTCTCTGGTGTTTGGCGCCTTTATTGGCTTTCTTAATGATTTTTATGACGTTCAGCACGGCGGGAAGGGTGTGCGGTTATCTATCCGTTTGATTTTAATCAGTGCTATAGCTGCCTTCATGGGTTGGTGGTTTTATGCCAAACT
Source organism: Minisyncoccota bacterium (assembly GCA_035324355.1). Taxonomy (GTDB): domain Bacteria; phylum Patescibacteriota; class Minisyncoccia; order Phycocordibacterales; family UBA918; genus OLB19. The sequence goes on along the minus strand of DAOLBU010000004.1, from coordinate 16,403 downwards.
CGGGGTGGATAGTATTGGACTACCTTTTCTTGAGCCATTGTACTTAGGAATTTTAATTATTCCATTTTTCATCCTACTTACGAATGCATTATATGCGAGTGGAGTTATTGATGGAATAGACGGTCTGTCTGGCGGGGGGTTTGCCATTATTTTTTCTTCTTATGGTGGCGTAGCTTTTATGCAGTCGCAGTACGATTTGGCGGCTTTTTGCGTAATGGTAACTGGAGGAATTTTAGCTTTTTTATGGTTTAACATTCCGCCAGCTCGTTTTTGGATGACTGAGACAGGGTCTATGGCTTTAACTCTGACCCTCGCGGCCGTGGTAATGATGACAGATGATTTGGTAGGGGGACATGGTGTCGCTTTACTCCCAGTCATTGGTTTTTTGTTAGTAGTCACAGTACTCTCAAACGTCATTCAAATTCTGTACCGTAAACTAACCGGAAAGAAATTATTTCGTATCGCTCCACTACACCATCACTTTGAGGCTATCGGGTGGCCATCTTACAAAGTGACCATGCGTTACTGGGTTATCTCGATGATTTGTGCTGTCATGGGGTTAGTACTAACAGCCTTATTATGAGTAGTCGATCTCCAAAATCTTTTGATTCAACCTTATTTATACTGGTGGCGCTTTTGGTGATCGGTGGTTTTTTTATTTTTTCTTCAGCCTCACTTGGTCTTTTGGCTCGTAGCGGGGCTAGTTTTTCCTCGGTAGCCTTTAGTCAATTTTTCTTTGGCATTGTTGGAGGGGGAATAGCGATGGTCATAACTAGCCATATCTATTATCGAAATTGGCGACAGTATGCTTTTTATATCTTTCTGGCTACGGCTTTACTGACTCTAGCGGTTTTTATTCCTGGCTTGGGAATGTCGCTCGGGGGAGCTACGCGGTGGCTGGACTTAGGCTTCACTTCACTCCAACCTTCTGAACTTTTTAAACTAGGCTTTGTAATTTATGTGGCCACTTTGCTTTCAGGAACACATCGCCAAATTGAAACTTGGACTTATGGCGTATTGCCATTTTTGGGGGTAATTTTTGTGACAGCTGTGATTATCTTGGCCCAGCCTGATACAGATAGCTTTTTACTAATGGCTATTGCGGGAGCATCCATGTTTGTCACTGCTGGCGCTAAATGGCAGCATATACTTTTGTTGGCACTAGGGGGCATCTTGCTGATAGCTGCCGTTGCTTTTACTCGTCCATACGTAATGGACCGGATTACTACCTTTATCAATCCTAGTAGCGATTTACTTGGCAGCGGCTATCAGTTACAACAGTCATTAATTGCCGTGGGTTCAGGTGGATTTTTTGGTCGTGGGTATGGTCAAAGTATCCAAAAGTTTGAGTACTTACCTGAGCCGATAGGGGACTCGATTTTTGCGGTTTATGCTGAAGAGTTTGGTTTTGTTGGGTCGTTTTTCTTGGTATTGATTTTAGCCTTTTTTACCTTTCGTGGTTTTAAAATTGCGACAGAATCAAATGATTTATTTGGGATGCTTTTAGTGATTGGTTTTATGACTTTGATAGTAACGCAGGCATTTTTAAACATTGCCGGTATGATTGGAATTGTACCTCTGGCTGGC
>DAOLBU010000004.1:14125-14806 GCA_035324355.1 Minisyncoccota bacterium | reverse complement strand
AGTCATGGTGGAACGGCGCTTTTGTCCACTCTGGCTGCTCTCGGAATTGTGCTGAATGTGTCGAAATATCGCAATCTCAATCTGCGGTCGTGATAAACTATTCATGATGCGTATCTTAATTGTAGGCGGCGGTACTGGCGGACATTTTTACCCACTTTTGGCAGTGGCTGAATCGTTAACGGAACAGTCGCCTAAGCTAGATTTATACTACATGGGACCAGAGCCATATAATTTACCAATGCTCCAAGCGCAAGATATTAAATTTATCTATTGCCCAGCTGGTAAATTACGACTTTATCCTTCCATTCAAAATTTCTTTGATTTCTTCCGCAATATCGCTGGTGTTTTTGTGGCTCTCGTTAAACTTTTTTGGCTTTATCCAGATGTAATCTTTAGTAAAGGAGGGTACACAAGTGTCCCGGTGCTTTTGGCAGCTAGGTTTCTGCGGATTCCGGTGGTGATTCATGATTCGGATACGGTACCGGGTCGGGCTAGTCTCTTGGCGAAGAATTTTGCTCGTTATGTAGCTGTGTCGTACCCAGAAGCAGCTAAATTTTTTCCGGTCAATAAAACAGCCTTGATAGGTATTCCACTTAGAAGTGAGGTGACAGCTCCGATTAGTGATCCTTTTTCAGTTCTTGGTATTACCAATGATTTGCCGCTCATATATGTTACCGGCGG
>DAOLBU010000004.1:0-14115 GCA_035324355.1 Minisyncoccota bacterium | reverse complement strand
ACGTTGCTTAGATGAACTATTGCCGAATTACCGCATTTTCCACCAAGTAGGGTCAGGTAAAAAAGCGCAGTTGGTGGTAACGGCTCAAAGATTAATTTCAAATACAAATCTTCAAAATCGCTACTTTATTGCTGAGCATCTTGATGGACATACAGTAAATGCTCTTTTGACCGCTGCTCAAATTGTTATTTCTAGAGCTGGCAGTACCACTATTTTTGAGATAGCTACACATGGTAAGCCAAGTATTATTATCCCTATACCCGAGAATATTAGTCGAGACCAACGTACTAATGCTTACGCTTACGCGAAAACCGGGGCAGCTTCTGTGTTAGAAGAGGAAAATTTAACGGAAACCTTGCTAACCACTGAAATTAACTCTATTATTACCAATCCAGCCCGTTATACTGAAATGAGCACTGCTGCCAAAGCCTTTGCTTCCACTGACGCCGCAGCTAAAATTGCTCAAATTTTACTTAAAGTTGGTACCGAGCATTAAAATTTTATAGTTTATGATTGAACCAAAAAAAGTTGTCACGCGTTTTGCTCCGTCCCCGACTGGATATTTACATATTGGAGGAGTGCGAACCGCTCTTTATGCTTATCTGTACGCAAGAAAACATGCAGGAACTTTTATATTAAGAATTGAAGACACTGACAAGGGTAGGGAAGTTTCAGATTCAATTGAGCACATCAAAGAATCACTTTCTTGGGTGGGAATTGATTGGGATTATGGGCCAGATAAGCCAGGACCATTTGGTTCTTGTATTCAGTCTGAAAGACTACATTCATATAAAAAATACGCCGAAATGTTAGTTGAAAAGGGATTGGCATATCCAGATCCATACACAGCTGAAGAAGTGGAAGTCTTCAGAAAAAAAGCTACGGAAGAAAAAAGGCCTTTCTTGTATAGAGACCACCGACCGGAAACTTTTTTGCCATGGGATGGGACCAAACCTCTTCGTTTAAAAGTACCGGAAGTAAAGCGCTATACGTGGAATGACGCAGCTCGGGGTACTTTGAGTGCAGGTGAAGAAATGCTCGATGATATTATCTTGATAAAATCTGATGGCTATCCGACATATAACTTTGCTCACATCATTGATGATTATGAAATGGGAGTAACTCATGTTATGAGGGCGGATGAATTTATTGCTAGTACTCCAAAATTTCTCAGTATCTATGATGCGCTGGGCTTTGCTTACCCAGTCTTTGTGTCCTTGCCGCCAATTTTGCGCGACGACCGGACAAAAAAATTGGGCAAAAGAGACGGTGCTAAAGATATTTTAGATTATCGAAATGAAGGTTTTCTGCCTGAAGCTATGGCTAATTTCTTAGCTTTGATTGGTTGGAATCCAGGAACAGAACAAGAAGTTTTTTCACTCGAGGAATTAATTGAAGCTTTTGACTTATCAAAGATACATCGTGCTGGCGCTGCTTTCAATGAAGAAAAATTATTATGGATGAATAAACAGCACTTAAATAAACTAAGTCCTGACCGCTTAATGACATATATCGCAGCAGTGTTGCCCGAGGCCTTAAAACAGTCTCCTAATTACAATGATGAGATATTAAAGCGTTTGGTACCAACAGTCTTTGAAAGGACACATGTTGCTTCAGACATTACTGAAGCAGCGTTAACTGGAGAGTATGATTTTGCTTTTACTACGCCTGAATCTTATGAACCAGAACTGTTGAAGTGGAAAAATGACCTAGAACTGAGTCAGGCTAAGCCTCGTTTAGAAAAAGCAAAAGAGTTGCTGACGGAAGCGGATTTTAGCTCAAGTGAGTCTATTAAAGCCGCTTTGTGGCCATATGCCGAAGAAGTAGGGAAGGGTGAGCTCTTGTGGCCTTTAAGAATCTCCTTATCAGGTAGGGCACAGTCTCCAGACCCCTTTACTATTGCCTATATTATTGGAAAAGAGGAAACCTTAGCGAGAATCAAAGTAGCGTGTGATAAAATAGGGGAGTAATGTTTAGAGATACTTTCCTAGCCTTTGCCTTCGGTGTGATTATTATTCCACTACTTTCGTTAGTGCCCTTTGCTAGTGCAGAAACCACGGAGCTTGAAAAGCTGCAAAAAGATATTCAAGAGCGGGGAAGTCGACTCGAGCAAATTGAGAAAGAAATAGCTAAGTTTAATCAAGAATTAAAAGTAGTAGGGGCAGAAAAGCAAACGCTGCAGAAGGCTATTAATCAATTAGTTCTTGAACGCAAAAAAGTGCAAGCAGAAATATCCCGAACCGAAAATTTAATTTCTTCTACAGATCTCGAGATTAATAAGCTAATTTTAGAAATCAAAAAAACGGAAAAAAGTATTGTTCAAATTGAGAGTGCCATCGCTCAGATTATTCGCTCACAATACAAGGGAAGTGACACTTCTATTGTTGAACTATTGTTAACTCATAAACAACTGTCGGATTTTTGGAGTACCTTTGAAGCTCACAAAACTGTTCGTAACAGTATGTCGTATAAGGTGGGAGAGTTAACTTCGCTGAGTAATCTGCTAGTAGACAAACGTGAAGAAAATACTACCAAGCGAACTCAGTTAGCGTCTCTACATACGCAATATCGAGATCAAAATAATGTACTTTCTAATAATCAAGCTGAACAATCTAGTCTACTTGAGGTAACTAAAAATGAGGAGAAGGAATACCAAAAACTGCTATCACAGCAACAGCAAGCTCGAGATCAAATTATTAAAGAGATGCGGGAGTTTGAAGCTAAGTTACAGTTCATCTTAGACCCAAATACTATTCCAATTTCCGGAACCGCCGTTTTTGATTGGCCTTTGAAAAATGTGATTATTACGCAAAATTTCGGTGGTTCTGAGTTTGCGAAACGTAATCCAGGGATTTATGGTGGACGTGCTTATCACCCGGGTATCGACATGGGTGCTCCTCGGGGTACGGCGATTTATGCACCACTTTCCGGTACTGTGCGAGCCACAGGCAATACTGACTTAGTACCAGGCTGCTTCTCGTGGGGGAAGTGGACACTGCTTGATCATGCTAATGGTCTCTCGACTCTATACGCACATCAGGACGTTATTAGTGTTACACCTGGTCAAAAGGTAGCTACAGGCGAAATAATCGGCTACACCGGCAACACCGGCTTTTCTACTGGCCCCCATCTGCACTTTACTTTATACGTGAAGGCTGGAGTAACTGTACGTCAATTTAATGAAATCAAGACAGTCACTAGCTGTGGACCAGCTAGTACGCCAGTAGCGGCGACAGAGGCATATCTCGACCCAGCACTGTATCTAAGGCCGTTGTAAGATCTTAAGAAACAATACTCGCATTTTTTGTCTAGACAATTTAAATAAGCCAATATATAGTAATATCAATGAATACCCCAAAAAGAGGACAATTTAGACATATTGTATTTAAGGATGGTGACACATGGTATGCTGTTGCCTTGGAATTTAATATTGTAGAGACCGGTGACGATGCAAAGCTCGCATATTTTAATTTGCTACAAGTGGCAGAGGGCTATATCAAGACGGTTGGTAAAGTCAAAGGGACAAAAGGGGGCTATCAGTCACTTAATCAAACAGGTGATCCTGAATACGAAAGTATGTGGAAAAATTTGCATGCTTCTAATCCATTAAAATCGCCTTACCAAATTGATATGTACGGCGTGTCATCTGTTCATGCCTAACGAATATTCAACTGGACTTTCAAAGAGGTAAGTGATTTTTTAAAGGATAATGGCTTTCGTTTGCATCATACAAATGGAGGCCATTATTATTTTATAGACAGCAAAATGCATATGGTCTGTGTACCGTACCACGCCTTTAAGTCTATCAAGCCAAGAACTTTTAAAGGGTATCATTTTACAATCTGGCATAGATAAGAAATTCTGGCTAGCTTAAGTCCCTGCATTAGATAATATAAAAAACATTTTCTTGTAAACTAATGTCGCAAAATATTTTATTAAAGGAAGGAGGGGAGAGAGGGTAGGTGACTCCGAGGGTTTGGTGTCCAGTCTTTAGTAGTAATAGTGGCCGAGTAGAAAAAATAAATTTACAGCTTCAATATATACAACACCAAATAATTTAAATAAATTATTTAAGAAGCTAATTTCAGCGGTAAAAAAATTTTATAAACTATTTAAATTAGAAATATTTTCTGGCTATATAAGATATCGACACTGACATTCGTTAACCTCTAATAATCTAAGTGAAGAGTAGTAAGGGGTCAAGGGTAATGAATAGACGAAGTAGATATCCTTGGAGAGTAAATGAAGTGCCTTAGAATCGATCCTAGAGCCTCGTACAGGAAGCATCCCCGAAGGAGACCTTAGGCCGAAGTAAGCTTTCATCCCCTACATCTAATGTCGCAAAAGATATATTGTGCGACATCACCATATTGCTCTGTATAGCTCTATTCCCTAATCAAAGTACCGCCTAAAATGGTGGCGACCGCTAGGTCGGTCTCTGGGGTGTTCTCTGTTAAGGTAATGTTCCTAGTTTGATTTCTACTTAAGGACTTCTCTAGTTCAGGATTGTTTGCTAAAAAAGTTTTTAGATTAGTTGGAGTTGACGAAAATATAATTTCTACCTTAGGAGGAAGAATTTCTGAGACTTTTTCGTGAGCTTTATCTAGAACTATAATCAAGCTCGCCCGCCTCGATATTAGCTGTTTTATGCCCTTCTCTACTGCATCTGCGATCATTGTGGCATCCATACTAATTTGTCTTGTGTCAGCCAAGAGTTCATAGTCATGCTCTGGTAGTTCACTTGCTGTGGCCTTCAGGTATGTCAGTCCGTTTAGTCCGAGGCTAAAAATTCCAATTTTCATAGTAATTTTACTTATATAAGTCAAATTAATTTTTTCAGCTTGAGATACTCTGGTTTTGTTATTTCTGTAACTGAAAGTCGATTCCCCTTTTCATTAATAGCAAGTTTTTGAAGGCTTGGGTTACGTTTAATTTCCCCGAGTGTTAATATCCGCTTAAATTTTTTCACAAACTTTACCGTTGGCCCCATCCACCGCGGAGTGTCTTTTTTCGCTCCAGGATCATAGTAATCACTTTTAGGATCAAACTGCGTTGGGTCAATTTCGGCAGATTTTATAACTTCCATCTCCCCTGCTATCCCGATTTCCTTGCAGCTAGAGTGATAAAAGAAAGCTCGGTCCCCTACTTTCATTTCATCCCGGAACATATTGCGGACACGATAATTTCTGACGCCATCCCAAAACTGTGTCTTCGTTTTCTCTAAATCATCAATTGAAAAGGTATCAGGTTCAGACTTCATTATCCAGTATTTCATAAGTTATTATATTCATCTATAGTATCAAACTTTCTACTTTAGTTGCTATAATTAGTATAGATTAGTTTATTTATTAAATAATAAGAACAATATTATATGTTATCAAATTCACAGCGAGAATTATTACAAACAAAAGGAGTGGTTGTGGGACGTGTCCTTATGGGCTTACTCTTTTTAGTTAGTGGCCTAGGGATGTATTTTATGCAAACTCCCGCTGGTGCAGCAGGTTATTTTGCTACCTTGTCTTTACCTGTCCCACTAGTTTTAGCTTGGTTGGTTATTATATTAAAAGTTGTTGCTGGTGGAGCATTGGTGATTGGGCGTAATGTCGGTTGTGCTGCCGGTGCTTTAATTGTTTTTACCGTACTAACAATCCTCATTGCTCACCGTAGTTTTGAAGATGTTAATCTATTCAAAAACCTCGCTATTATTGGCGGCTTATTATATGTTGCTGCTTTTGGTGCTGGACGATGGTCTTCATCAAGTAACAGCTAATACGTATCTAAAATTAAATAAAAGAAAAACGCCTCACGAAGAGGCGTTTTTCTTTTGGAGATTAGATATTTGCCGCAAGTGTTCGACTCCAACAAGGAGCTGAAGCACTCCATGGCTGTGTTCCCTGCTTCTCATAGAGATGTCGGGCGTAGGCCATGTTGTGGTAAATATCTTCAAGGTTGAGACTCATAGCAATAGCTGTCTTCTCGTGGTAGCGTTTGTTGATTTGCATCACTCCAGTATCTGCTGGATCCACTACCCCTTTAAGCACACTGCCGTCCCCAAGTGTATGGCGAAATGTCGATTCACAACGAGCAACTTCAATCATAACTGGAATATCTTTAAAATAAGAACGAACGATTCGTTCTGTATCTAGTGACTGCACCGGAGTTTGTTTTTCCGTTGCGGCGATACTCACAATTTGGCCGTAGGCCGTGTCTGAAGGAGCTGCTGTAATCGATGTTACTGCCAAAACCGCAAGTATTACGGTGGATAAAATAAGCCAATTGTCTTATCTAACAAATATCAGTTTTCACTGACAACCGCAAAATAATAGCACAAATTGCGGATTTATATTAGTATAGCACACATCAGACTAAAAGTCAATTAAACTACCAAGTTACTTAGCCATTCTATCCTTAATATAAGCCATAGATCCGTAAAGCGCCGCCTCATCCTTGAATGTTCCAGTGGTAATAAATGGGCAGGCCACGAAGCCGTCAAGTACCTCAACCGTATATTTACGAATAGCTTCAAGTGGTATTTTGGGATCACCTTGAATCATCGAGCCGCCAAGGACAATCACATCTGGGGACCAATAAAGGATGGTATTACGCAAGCCTTGAGCTAAGTACTCAGCTAGTTCATCCCAAACCATGTCTTCCTGAGGAATTTCATATGGCTTCATCCCTAGTCTAGCTTCGAGGCCAGTACCTGAGACAAGGTTTTCCAGTGTCGGTGATATTTCATCGCCAAGGATGGTGCGGTCAATATCAAGGACTTGATGTCCCGGTTCAAAGCCGGTACTTGAAACATCGATTTTTCCGCATTCAATTTTTACCCCACCGACTCCAGTGCTAATGGTGTGATAAACCACTATATCTATTCCCTTTCCCGCTCCATAGACTGCTTCTCCTAGTCCTGCTAGTGCCGCATCATTCTCTAGGTAAACCGGTACTTTAAAATGTTTGTTTAGTTCGGTAACAAGTGGCTGCTTACTCCAATTACATAATACAGCATCGTTATCGATACCGGTACGATCTTCGTTTAGCATGCCACGAATCCCTCCAGCTACGGCCTTGATGGGAGTTTTTGGGTTTAAGCTGATAGCAGTATCAATGATCTCTTTAATCCCCTTCTGGAAAGTTTTTGGAGTAGCGAAGGATTTGCTGGCAGCGATAGTCTCTAAGTCTTCACTTAAGGCTACTCGGGTTTTTGTTCCTCCAATGTCGAAGAGTAAGTAACTCATAGGCCAAGAATTTCTTTTGTCTTAGTTTTGTATATTTCCACGTTTGGTTGATTAAAAGCATTCACCTTTAATAAATGAGCTATATACATTACTTCGCGCAAACGCATACCCATAAAGAGACCAACAGAATATGGTAAAGCTTCTTCAAAAATGGTAGTGCGGTATGGTAATTGTCTTTCCTGGTACGCTGCCATGACCCCGCCATACAAAGCGGTAGCGACTTCTTGAAGGGTTAGACCAACTAGCGAGCTAGCTAATTTATTTTTATTTGAAAGTTTAATATCAACTACCTCATCATCAAATGTGACGAAGTCAGTAAAGTGATTTACGGTACCACTCAAATACAACTGACCAACAGAATGTAGTTCGGTCGGAGTAGAGATGGTGGGGACCATTACATTTTTTACTGCTTTACCACTTTGGTCAGTTTCTTTCCCGAGACTTTCAGCAAAAAGTTGACGATACCAATGACCTAATTTTTCAAGTCGACTCTCAAAAGCAAAGAAATTATAGTGTGGGTATTTTAATTCATGATATAAAGCAAGTCTGACTGCGTTTTCCGCTGTCACTGCCTCGTAGTTTGGTTGATTGGCATCCAGATAGCCAGCAATAAAATCATCGGTATCATGTCCCAATAAAGCTAAGGGAACTAAGCCAACAACGGTAGCGACAGAATAGCGTCCGCCAATAATCTCTGGCATGGCCAAGGTGGGCACTCCCCTTTTATGGCCGTATTGCATTAGACTAGTGTCCGGATTACCAATAAAAATGGTTTGCTCATAAACTGCATCACCAAATTTCTTTTGTAGGGTTTCTAGAAGCGCAGCTGAGTTGGCTAAAGTTTCAGTAGTAGTACCAGATTTACTAACAACACAGAAAGCAACTTTTTTTAGGCTCTTTTGCGCTAACAGTTCTTTTATTAATAAATCGAGTTTATAAGCTGAGACAGTATCCAATACTGTTAGCTTTGCTTTGCCTTGGTTTAGAATGGCATGCACTGCCTCGGTCCCCAGACTAGACCCACCAATACCAATAAGGACCACGTGGTCTACGAGTTTAAATTTTTTCTTAGCCTGTGCTATAGCTTCATGAAGAGTAAAATCTTTGCTGTGATAAAGAGAATGTTCCGGTACAGTGGCATCGTTTTCTTGAATAGCTTTAGTAATTTTTTCTCGATAGGACGTCAGCGCCTTCAGTTTTTTATTTAGCGCTATTTCAGTCACCCTTTTGTCATCAAAGTAATTAACAAACATATATTTAGACTTGGCGAATATTCTTGCACGGTGCATGCTTGAGAATGTATTTATAAGCGTCTTCAACGGTGTCGACTAAGTGAAACAATTCAAGATCTTCCTTACTAATAGTTTTGTGTTTCTTCAAGAGACTCTTTTCAAAGAAAGTAATCAAAGGTTCCCAGAAGTCTTTCCCGTAAAGTACTACGGGAATTCTTTCAATTTTTTTGGTTTGAATTAAGGTAATAATTTCAAAAAATTCATCTAGGGTCCCAAAGCCACCTGGGAAATATACATACACCTCAGAAGAGAAGGTCAGCATCACTTTTCGAGAAAAGAAAAAGTCGAAGTTGAGTGACTCGGTAGTGTAAGGATTTAATTTTTGCTCAAATGGTAGTTTAATATTTAAGCCAATAGAATTACCGCCAACTTTAAAGGCGCCAACATTTGAGGCTTCCATAATACCAGGACCTCCTCCAGAGATAATTGTAAAACCTTTTTTGGCTAATTTCGCCGCTAGTTCTTCCGCAGCTTTATAGTATGGTTCGGTCGGTGTGATGCGAGCACTACCCCAAAAAGTAGCGGCCAGACCGTAATTACGTAGTAATTCAAAACCTTGGACAAACTCTGACATTATCCGAAACACGCGCCAAGACTGAATCGCTCCGTCATTTCCTTTTGTGTCTAATAGTTCATTGACCACTCGACAGTGTGGTAATTCTTTTTTTGTAGCTTTCTTTTTTAAGCCGAATAATTTTTTGACCATATCCATCATATTGTATCATTTGTGCTTAGCCATGGTATTTCATACTGGCTAAATTCGGGGAGAAGTTTTTTGTCGTAGAGTAGGCGTGCTGTTACCTCGCAGTGTGAGAGGGCGCCTGTCAGCGCATTGTGTGGCTCAGGTTCATCGGGAATGCCACAGTAATTCATTACCGCATCCAGATTTAAGGCACTCCGGCGGTGCTGTGGGTCAATGGGAGGTGTTTGTCCCCGCTTCACCATATGCATCCAGCATAAGCTATGGGTATCAATAGTGCGGTAAGCTAAATCATAAGCTACGTGAGCACGCTCGCAGGCGGCCTTGAGTATGTCACGGTCATAAGAAACATTTTGACCTACTAATGTTCGGTCACTCATGTGTTGTGACCACTCTAAAAAAGCGTGGACCAGTTCTGCTTCTGGTTGTTTCTTAGGGTCCGTAATTTCTGTCTCAGTGTAACCGTTCACTTCTAGTGCTCCTTCCATAATATGTGCCCCGTCCCAAATACGACATTCGCCATAGAAGCGATTTTCGGGATTAGAAAAATCTACTGCCCCAATAGAGACTACTGAATGCTTTTCGTAGTTGGTGCCTGAGCCTTCGATATCGATAACAATCATATATTTTTTTCAGATTTTTCCTCTAAATAAATTTTATCATAGGTAGTGGCTATAGCTGCTCCGTAAAGCAAAATGGCAGCTAAGATATAAACCCAAATCAGTAAGACAAGGATAAGTCCTGCGGCTCCATAAAAATTTAATGAAGGCGTAGTAAGAAGAGTGAGATAAACAGCGTGCTTCGCTCCCATAAATAAAATTGCAGCGATAATGCCACCAACCACACTTCCCTTCACTGAAGGTTTGTCACTATAAAGGAACCGATACAGAACACTAAAAAAGATCACTGAAGACAAACCAAAGCCAACTTGTGAAATAAAGCCGCTGGCCGGTAATTCAATTAGACTAAGAAATATTTCAATAGCAATGATTCCTATTAAATACAGTTGTAAGATCACAATAAAAATAGCTGAGCGCAGACTGCGCTTAAGCCAATTAATAAAGCCAAGCTCAACAACACCACGGAGTCGTTGAAAAGCAGTACTGAGAACATTTAAAGCCACCAGACAAATGGTTGAGAAAAATATAATTCCTACTACAGGTACGCTATATGAGTTGGTGGCGATGGTTAGATTATCGACCGCCAAGCCGAGCATTTTTACTAAGTCTGTGCCGAGAGTCTCCCCCCAAGCATTAAAGATTTGGGCAGTAAATTCTTGGCCGTAGATGAGACCGACCATAGTCAATGAAATAAGAATGAGTGGTATTAAAGCTAATGGCGCATAATAGGAAAAGGCAGCGGCATAGTAAACCATGTCATTTTCTATCCACAGCTTAGCGCTTTGATATAGTAATTTGAAGAAACGCACAGTAATAAATTGAGTACCCTCCTATTCTATTGTAGTTGCGGACAATTAGCAGCTGGTTTATACCCGGCTGCCTCTGCTGCTTCCCTGCTACTAAAATTTATTAAATTCTCTGCTTTAATTTGTTTGGCTCCCGGACAAGATGGAAGATGATACTTGCTGCCTGAACGGGAGCCAACCACTGTCCCGTTCGTCGCGCCGCTAGAGCTATTACTGGTGGTAAAAGGAGCCTTACTTTCAGTGTCCAGAGTTAGAGGTGTCTTTGTTTCAGGTGCTGTCTTAGGCTGCTTAATCTCTACCCGATTGGTGACAGGAGTGTCCGGGATAAGTGAAAGTCTTCCTAGGCAAAAGGACACGATGGCTACCAAAACAATCAGCAGGCTATAGAAGACCTGATCGTTAAGAATTAAAGACTTGAGTTTTTCTAACATATATCGTATACTCTTTCCGTTATATTTCGTTTATAAATTATATACTATGGCAACCAAGAAAGCGGCGGGAACCGCTAAAAACCTGCGAGATTCGCAGCCAAAATACCTAGGAATCAAAAAAGCAGCCGGAGAATTAGTTAAGGTTGGCAACGTTATTGTGCGTCAGCGTGGTACTAAGATTGAGGCTGGTAAAGGCGTACTTATTGGCAAGGACCATACTCTTTTTGCTGCTGTAGCTGGTACTGTATCTTTCCGCAACATGCGCAAGACTCGTTTTGATGGAAAAACCATCACTAAGAAGGCTGTAGACGTACTCAGTGCTGCGTAATACCTCCTTTAACCCAACAAACAAAAAACACCAGACTTTAGTCTGGTGTTTTTTGTTTGTGGGGTAAGTTGCTTCTGTTTCTATTGGCGAGTAATTTTTACTGACTCAATGATTACCGGTTCAAGAGGTAAGTCTCGTTCGTTGCGCTCCACGAGAGCAATTGCATCTACTACTTCCATCCCTCCGATTACCTGTCCAAAAACTGGGTGTTTTGAACTGAGGGGTTGTTTATCAAAATCGAGATTAGCATTGTCGGCAACGTTAATAAAGAATTGGCTGCCACCTGAGTTTGGTCCACTATTGGCCATAGAAATGGTGCCTCTGATATTAGATAGCTTTTTTTCTCCAGCTACATGCTCGTCAGGGATAGCATAACCCGGACCGCCAGTACCATAAGCCGCTACGTTATCAGTCTTAGTGATTGGGTCGCCACCTTGAATCATAAATTTTGGAATTACGCGGTGAAATTTAATACCGTCATAATAGCCTGATTCGGCTAGTTCAATGAAATTACTGGCGGTAATTGGCATGACGTCTTCGTAGAGTTCTAAAGAAAAGTTTCCTAAGTTAGTGGTAAATTCAGCTACCGGGTTTGATTCATTTGTCATAGTTGTTTGGTAAGCGGCTAATTGGTCAATATTTAATGGTGCTACTAAAGATTCGTTCGTATCGGTTAAAGAAACTTGAGGAGTGGTAGCTTTAGAACCAAGCCAAACGGATAGTAAGGCAACGAGAGCACCACAACCAATCAGAATTAAGGTAATGTTAGTAAAATTTGTTCGTGACATATTTTTATTTAGCGACTACATTAATTGTTAAAGGAAAACTTTTTCCTTGAGACTTAATAATGACCACAGCTTCGCCAATCGCTTTAATCGGTGTTTCAAAGACTAGAGAATCCTTTGGGATATTTACACCCCTAACTTTGGCGGCAGTGGCAACATCATTTTCACTGATGGCTTTAAAGAGATGACCTTGAGCATTAGCTACGGCGGTAATTGTCAGAGGTTCTTTTGTAAGACTTTCAGCAATCTCTTTTAGGTTAGCGATAAGTACTTCTTTATCTTGCTGACTCTTTTTTTGCAGATGGGTAACACTCTTGATGTTGGCTGCTGTGGCTGCCTTGGCGTCACCTTGAGGAATGAGCTTGTTGAGAGCAAAACCGTCAGGAACTTCGGCTATCTCGTGTCGGCGTCCGATTTTGGCCACGTCGCGCAGTAGGATGACTTTCATATCTTGGGACGTAATTTACACTTTTAAAACGGTGTTATTCTAACAAATACTACTGCAGTTGGCTAACTCTATTCAGACACTACTTCTTCCCCTTTAAGGAAACGTATAGCTGCTGCTTGTTGGGGGTCTTTGGCGTTTAGACGGTCCTCTGGAGTACGGGCAATGACAATATCAGGTTTTAGACCACCTTCAGAAATGGAAATACCATGTGGGGTCAACCAACGAGCTACAGTAATTTTGACTGACGAACCTTCAGGTAGTGACACAAGTTCCTGAACAGAGCCTTTACCAAAACTGTTAACGCCAATTAAGGTAGCTATTTCATGTTCACGAAGCGCACCAGCAAGGATTTCTGAGGCAGAAGCTGAGCCTCCGTCAATCAACACCACAAAGTCTCCATTGTTAAAGTCGTGAATAGTGCGTCCAGTACTACGATAGAGTTTTTCCATATCAGTCTCACGATAACTCTCTTTCACTACTACCTTTCCGGTTGGAAGGAAGTAACTAGCGATAGCGACGGCGCTTTGTAAATAGCCGCCTGGATTACCTCGTAGGTCAAGAACGAGTTTTTTAGCACCACTACGAGTGTATTCGCGTAATGCTTCCTGTGTCTTCATTTCTGATAGGGCGTTAAAACTAAATAGTCTAATGATGAAAACGTCATCAACTTTTTCTGTAGCGATAGTTGGGATATCAATAGTGTCACGAATGACAGGATAAGTTTTAATCTCGAGATTTCCCTCACGATAAACTGACAACACTACCTCTGTCCCTTTTTCACCTCTAATTAAGCGGACAGCTTCATCGACTCTCATTCTGTCTGTGGTCTTGCCGTCAATTTCAGTGATGATATCCCCAGGTAGTAACCCAGCTCTTTCTGCAGGCGTTCCTGGCAGTGGTGCAATGATAGTAATCAAATCATTGCGTATACCAATTTCCATTCCAACGCCACTAAAGTTTCCTGAGATATCTTCCGCAAAAGCAGCACTTTCAACCGGTGGCAAAAATGCTGTGTATGGGTCTCCATAAGCTTTAACCATACCTTCGATGGCCCCGTTAACTTTGTCTTCTGCGGTGATACTTGAAGAAGTGCTAGCTGCGACAAATTTTTTATCCATTAATTCCCAGACGCGCCAAAATTGAGATAGATCAGCTTCAGTTGCTGGTGTGTTAGGAAGTGGTCGACTAAAGAAGGAAAACAGACCGGCTGTTTGACTGTTGGTAAGGTTTACTTTGTCTACTTGAGTACCGCTAATAAATGAGCCGGCAGCTAGGAATAAAGCCAAAAAAATTCCGAGTAAGTTATTTTTTCGCAGCGTTTTTTTATCACTCGTTGTATCCAGTTGATTATCTTGTTGTTCTGACATGCCTACCATTATCGCACACACTTAGAAGATGGCAAAAAGACAGTAGCCTAGGTTCCATAAATAATTGCAACCAATCTATTAAAATAGAGCGGTATGGCAA
>DAOLBU010000003.1:36430-51458 GCA_035324355.1 Minisyncoccota bacterium | reverse complement strand
ACGGCGTTGCCTTCAAACGTACTCTCCGGCTAAAGCCGGAGGTTTTTAGAGATAATACCAAAACCAAAGCATACGCTTTGGTTTTGTTGTATTTTGTAGCGCTGGGAGGGATTCGAAGGACCATTTTGGGGTCCCTGTGGGCCGAAATGGTCGGGGTCGCACGAGTGAGATTTTATGAGCGAAGCGAAAGAAAATCCATGAGAGTGACCGAATCCCGGAGTTTTGATTTGGGCGCCGGAGCAAACCTTAACTTTGTTAATAAAACAATGCTTAATACAAACATCGACTCAGAAAGCCTGAGTGTTCATTATAGATTACAACGGAGGATAAATTTCATGGCAGTAATTAATTCAACCGAAAATTCAAACATTATTCGCCAGGCAAAAATGTTGTCCCAACGGACTGGTATCCCAGACTGGGCTTTCGCGGAGGTAATGATTTCAAAGCCCAATCCGCCGCACACCTGGATACCTCCACATCAAAAATCAAGGTCTGCTCATCGGGATTGCTTACACTCGCTTAAAGAGTGCATTGACCAGTTTAAGAAAAGTGAGCTGGACTGTTCTGAAGCAGAAAATCAATTAATTGAATTGGCCCAACAGTATCTTGAGATAGCTACTACTGGGGAGGAGTTTTTCTGGTTATCTCGTCAGATTCCTGTCAACAAAAAAGATTTCTTAGATATTTTGAAGCGAGAATGGGACGCTTGTATGATTTACCACATCAGTCGCCTGGAAACGGTCGACGAGTTGGTAGAGGCTTATAAAGTGTCTCCCCGTTCGGGTAGCGCCAAACGATACACACTGCACCGAATGGTCGAAATCGCCCGTAAGACATCTTAACTCACCCCCTCACCCATCTAAGAAACGCCCGCCAGCTTTCCTTGGATGGGTGTTTCTTTTTTTATTAAAGGCTTCCCTGCTATACTAAAAGTGATGCCAAAACTCGCCCGTCTCTTTCTCTACAGTACTGTCTTTCTAACCGGTGCAGCTGTCTTAATCATGGAGGTAGCGGCTATTCGATTTCTTACTCCCTATTACGGCTCATCGCTATACGTTTTATCTAGTGTCCTAACAGTAGTATTGTTTGCCTTAAGCCTCGGTTATTACTATGGCGGAAAATTATCTGATCGCTTTCCATTTGTAGTACCACTATACATCATCATTACTGCCGGCGGATTGTTCTTATTAGCTTTGACACTATTGTCGACCTACCTTCTTCCACTTAGTGCCGATGGTTTTTCCATCATGACCGGACCATTAGTTTTTGCGATTCTCTTTTACTTTGCCCCAGCATTTCTTTTAGGTATCGACTCCCCTTATGTCATTAAACTACTTTCACAAAACAGCGACACGAGTGTGAGCGGTTCCGTTGTAGGAGCAACGTTTTTTTGGAGCACTGCCGGCAGTATTACCGGGAGCCTACTCTCCGGGTTTGTACTAATTCCTCTCTTAGGACTAAGAGAAACTATGATTTTGACCGGGGTGATTTTAACCATTCTCGGTCTAAGTGGGGCCATTGGTCTTAGGGTATTTATAAAAAAATCTAATGCTTATGATCCTAGAAACGACCTCAACCTAAAACCATTACTTTTACTAGCTCTAATTTTACTTTCGGCATTAGTTTATTTTTTAGTCACCACCAAAACAAGCGCTAGCGATTTAGTATCCAAAGATGGTTATTACTCTCATCTCCGAGTATTTGATGGTTATCGAGAGGACGTGCCGACCCGGTTTCTCAAGCGAGAGGTCAACCACTCGGCAGCAATTTACTTAAACAGTGATAAGCTAGTTTACCCTTACGCCAAGTTTGCTTTCTTTTATAAAGAATTAGTCCCAGAAGCCAAGACAGTTCTCCATCTCGGTGGCGGTGCATATACTGTACCCCGAGCCCTTTATCTCGATAACCCAAATCTACAGCAAGATGTGGTGGAGATCGAACCCGAACTATACGCTATAGCCAAAAAGTATTTCCGGCTCCCTAGTACCCCACAAATCAAAAACCACGCCATGGACGCTAGGGTGTTTGTGAATCGCAATCATAGTAAGTACGATTTTATTTTTGTTGATGTATTTAGCTCAGGTTTTTTTACCCCGCCACATCTGGTTACAAAAGAATTTTTTACTTCTCTTAAGAAAAGTCTTAGTGTTGATGGGGTAATAATTATGAATTTTATTGGATCAAGAAGCGGAACGGAGAACCAAACATTGACTGGTTCTTTTACCAAAACGGTCACCGCCGTATTTCCCACTACCAAAATTTATACGACCAGGTTAATTTTGCCTGAGCTGTCCCAAAACTTAATGTATTTTATGCGACATGATGATAAAGAAATTTCGTTCTCCAACTTTATCAGCACCCAAACTGATACTGGCGTAGAGGTGTTAAATAATCTCTACATTGACCCAACATCACTGATTTCGGCAGCCGATGTGGTCTTTGAAGACAATCATTCTCCGGTAGAACTTTTACTATTACAGGAAAACCTAAACCAAAAAACTCCCTAAGGGAGTTTTTTGGTTTAGCTTAAAGCTGTTTTATACACTAACTGGAGTTTTAACGTTAGAAGATTTTGATTTGCGCGGTAAGTTTTTGGTGATATCAAAAGCCAACTCTCCTTTTCGCATGGACACTTTGACTGTACCCTTTTGCAACATTCCTTCGCCCACCATCATGTTAGCCACCGGAGTCAAAATCCGGCTCTGGATGACACGCTTTAGAGGACGGGCGCCAAATTTAGGGTCATAACCTTCTTTAGCTAGATATTCCAATACCTCCGGAGTAACAGTAAGAACAATTTCCTTCTTTTCTAATCGCTTCTCCACGTCAGCAATTTGAATGTTCACAATACTGCGAATTGTCTCAGCCGAAAGAATATCAAAGATGATAATCTCATCGAGACGATTAAGGAATTCTGGTCTAAAAAAGTGCTTGAGACTTTCCATAACCTTATCTTTGGCCTGGACATATTGAGCTGCCTCACCCTTATCCGCGGCAGCAGAGAAACCAAAGTTCGACATTCGATCGATATGTTCGGCCCCAATATTTGAAGTCATAATAATGACCGTGTTGCGGAAGTTAACCTTTCTTCCTTTGGCATCGGTCAAGTGACCAGAATCCAAAACTTGCAGAAGAATATTAAATACTTCTGGATGGGCTTTTTCAATCTCATCAAGCAAAATCACTGAATATGGTCGATGTCGCACTCGTTCGGTAATTGATCCACCTTCTTCGTGACCAACATAACCGGGAGGAGAACCAATAATTTTTGATACGGAATGTTTTTCCATAAATTCAGACATATCAATCCGTACCAAAGCGTCTGGATCATTAAACATAAATTCGGTTAATGCTCGAGACAACTCGGTCTTCCCCACCCCTGTCGGCCCCAGGAAAAGAAAAGAACCGATTGGGCGATTAGGATCAGAAATCCCTGCTCGAGAACGCTTGATAGCATCAGCCACTAGCTTGATAGCGTGTTTTTGTCCCACCACTTTCTCTGACAAAACTTCTTCCATGCGACCTAATTTCTTGGCTTCAGCCTCTAGCATTCGTGATACCGGAATACCAGTCCACCTGGAAACTACGCTTGCAATATCTTCTTCAGTTACCTCCTCTTTTAAGAGACGGCGACTGCGTTGCAGTTTCTTTAGACGCTTCATTT
The DNA here is from genome assembly GCA_035324355.1 of Minisyncoccota bacterium. Classification (GTDB taxonomy): domain Bacteria; phylum Patescibacteriota; class Minisyncoccia; order Phycocordibacterales; family UBA918; genus OLB19. The sequence continues at coordinate 47,794 of DAOLBU010000003.1, read as the reverse complement.
TTTCATCTAAAGTTTTTTGTGTCGAAGGGATTAAGTCATAACGAATTTCCGCTGCGCGAGTGAGGTCGGCCATAGCTTCCGCGTTTTCTGCCTCCATCCGCAATTCTTCCAAAGTCTTTTTGAGCTTACTAATTTCCGCCAGAGCACTCCGTTCATTATTCCATTTGGTTTCAATTGCTGAAGTGGTTTCCTTTAGTTCACCCACTTCTTTTTCAATCTCTTTGATGCGAGCTTTAATTTTTACTTTATTTACTGACACCTCTACTTCTTTACGCAAGGCCTCACGTTCGATTTCCAAACGACGTACCTGTCTATCAGCAATGACTAGCTCTTCTGGTTTATTTTCGAGCGAAATCCTCATAGCTGAGGCCGCTTCATCAATTAGGTCAACGGCTTTGTCAGGCAAAAAACGATCGGTAATATATCGAGTAGAGAGATTAACTGCCGAGACAATAGCATCGTCGGTTATGCGCACGCCGTGAAAGAGTTCATACTTCTCAGACAAACCACGCAAAATCGCAATTGCGTCTTCTTGAGAAGGCTCATTAACAAAGATTGGTTGAAAGCGTCGGGTAAGAGCTGGGTCCTTTTCGATGTGTTTTTGATACTCCTTTAAGGTAGTAGCGCCAATGACCCGAATTTCACCTCGCGCCAAAGCGGGCTTCAGCATATTTGAAGCATCCATAGAACCTTCAGCTTGACCAGCACCGACAATGGTATGGAGCTCATCAATAAATAGAATGATGTCCCCAGCAGAACTTTCCACTTCTTTCATGACTGCCTTCAGTCTTTCTTCAAACTCACCGCGGAATTTTGTTCCCGCTACCAAAAGCCCCAAGTCCAGTGAAAGAATTTCTTTTTCCTTTACCGACTCTGGTACTTGTGAGAGGACAATTTGTTGAGCTAAACCTTCAGCAATAGCGGTTTTACCGACACCCGCTTCTCCAATTAAGACCGGATTGTTTTTTGTCCGACGAGACAAAATTTGAATCACTCGTTGGATTTCAACATCACGTCCAATAACCGGATCAAGTTTATTTTCTTGAGCTAACTTAGTGAGATTACGTGTGTACTTAGCTAATGCCCGATACTTTTTAGGTGTCTGGGCATCACTTACATTATGCTCACGCACATCTTTGATAGTGCGAGTCACTTTATCTTTATCAATACCTACCCGCTTTAAGATCTCCAGTGCTGGGCCTGGGTATTCGAGGATTGCAATAAAAAGGTGTTCAACACCAACGTAGGCGTCTCCAGTTTTTTCCGCAAACTGTCCTGAGTAATCGAGCGCTTTGGCTAACTCTGGAGTCAGATAAAGTTGATATGAGGGTGAGATGGTGGTCTGCATTTCTACTGCTTCCAGTGCTTCAAGTAGTAAGTCAGTAAACGCAATAATATCAATATCCAGTCGGTCTAAAACCGAAATAACCATACTCTCATCTTGCATAGCAAGTGAGGTTAGCAAGTGAATTGGACTCACATGGTTTTGACCGCGTTCAATAGCTAGTTCATGGGCTTTGCGAATCGCTTCTTTGGCTTTGGATGTGAAATTTTGGAAATTAGGCATAAGACAATATGATTATACGGTACGTAGACGGAAACACGGAAAAACTTTTGGGATAATATAAACGGTCAGACAATCTTTACTACGCAGACGTTATTTATATATTGCAATATATAAACTATGGAGTCAAGTTAGACATCAATTTTTGATATTTTTGAAGCAAACTAAGCACAGTTTTTAAATCCTGTTCTTTAGTCTCTTCGTTAAGAGTGAGCCTAATAGTGGAGCTGGCTCTTTTAGTATCAGACGAAATAACTTGGACCACCGTACTATTTCCCCCACCTGCTCCCGCACAAGCACTTTTGGTACTCGCGGCGATACCGTGCTTATCTAAGTAAACTACTGCGTATTCGGTATCAAAGCCAGGTAATGAGAAGTTAATATTATTAGCTAAGCGTGAGTCACCTAATGGTCCATTGATGATGGAGTTTGGCAGAGCTTTTGGTAACAGCGTAAAAAAATTATCTCTCAACCCTATCACTTTTTCAGCTCTAGATTTATATGTTGCTTGCGCCAAGCGTAAAGCGACAGCTGAGCCGACTATCGCCGCCACATTCTCCGTACCTGGCCTTAGCCCCTCTTCCTGTCCCCCACCGTAAAGTATGGGAAGGAGTGGTACATCACCATGTGACACTAGAAGTCCTAACCCTTTTGGACCCCCACACTTAGCCACATCAAGAGACATGAGATCAGCTCCCAAATCAGGGAGTTTGCACGGTAACCATAGTGGTGCCTGAGCTGCATCAAGGTGAACAATTATTTTATGCGACAAATTTTTCTCAAACCGTCGAATTTCTCGCACTAGTCGCTGGACCGGCTGAACTACACCTATTTCACTATTAGCGTATGCAAAGGTCACCAAAAAGGTTTTGCTAGTTAAGGCAGCCTTGAGGGCCGGCAGCGTAATTTTTCCCTCACTATCCACTTCTACAAAATTAACCTTAACTCCAGTATTAGCCAAAATTGGTAAGACTGCTAAAACTGAAGGATGTTCCAGACGTGTAGTTAGAATTTCCATTTGATTGTATGGGATCCCCTCTTCTCGATGTAACCGTTTTACCAGACCCATAATAGCTAGGTTGTTACTTTCTGTACCACCTGAGGTAAAAGTCACCCCCGAAGGACGCACACCTAATATAGTAGCGATTTCCTGCCGAGCTTTCATTACCGCCTTCTTAGCAAACTGACCCTCCTGGTGAATTGCGCTAGGATTAGCAAAATAATCTGTCAAAAAAGGTTCCATAGCTTTTTTGACCAAAGGAAGCATGGGCGTAGCCGCCGCATGATCAAGATAAATCCGTTTTGACCGGCCTTTAAACCAGGTATTGAAAAACATATCAAAATCATGACATAAGGTGAAAAATATGTAAATCTTTGCTATACTGCCCAACACTTATTTATTAGTCTGCCGGCTTGGCGTTTTTCCTTATTATCATTATGAAAAAAACAAAAAATCACACCGAGAATATTAGTAAACGCCCTCCCATAGTGGTGGTAATGGGTCATATTGATCATGGAAAATCAACGCTCTTAGACTATATTCGTAAGAGTAACAGTGTCGACAGTGAAGCTGGTGGTATCACACAACACTTGTCCGCCTACTGTGTCACTCACAAGACCAAAGATGGGGCTGTGGAAAATATCACTTTTTTGGACACTCCAGGCCATGAGGCTTTCCAAAAAATGCGCCTTCGAGGAGCTGATGTAGCTGATATCGCAGTTTTGGTGGTTTCTGCCGAAGATGGGGTCAAGCCACAGACACTTGAGGCTCTCGCTTCCATCAAACAAGCCAACATACCGTACATTGTTGCTATAAATAAAATTGATAAGCCAAGCGCCAATATCACCCGCACTCAAACTAGTTTAATTGAGAACGAGATTTATATTGAAGGAATGGGTGGCGACATCCCTTGGGTTGGTATTTCCGCTAAAACTGGGGAAAATATCGGCGAGCTACTCGACATCATTATTCTGGCAGCTGATATAGCTGAACTTAAAGCTGACGTAAACGCACCGGCAGTCGGAAAAGTAATTGAAGGGAAAATGGATCCAAAACGAGGCAACACCGCCACCTTGATTGTCACGAATGGTACTCTCCGAAAAGGTACCTTTGTTGTTTCCGGTTCTAGTTTCACTCCAGTACGAATAATGGAAAATCATTTAGGAAAACCGATTAATGAAGCGCCGCCAGCCACTCCAGTCGGAATTGTTGGTTTTGGTGATATTCCAGTTGTTGGTGCAGCTTTCTATACGGTTAATTCTAAGAAAGAAGCTGAAGTTGCTGTCGCTGCTAATCAGCCCTTTAAAGCCGTTAATGTTCGAGACATTAATCAGTTGCCGACCATTCCTATTTTAATCAAAGCCGATGTCCTTGGGACAGTTGATGCCATTGAACATGAACTAAGTAAATTTAGTTCTGAACGAATTGCAGTAAAGATAATTGGTTCTGGTGTTGGTGACATTAGTTCAAACGATGTTCAAAATGTGAGTGCTACCAAAAATTCCATCATCGTTGGGTTTAATGTGAAAGTAGAAAGACAGGCTGGAGAATTAGCCGAAAGATTAGGTGTAGAGATTAATACTTTTGACATTATCTACGAACTTTCTGATTGGCTGAACAATGCCCTTAAGGAACGAACTCCACGCATTGAAGAAATGAAAAAAACTGGAAAGATTAAATTATTGAAATATTTCAGTTCACAAAAAAATCTCCATGTCCTTGGTGCACGAGTTGAAGAAGGAGTAATCAAACTCAAACAACGAGTTAAGATTATGCGTCGAGATGTAGAAATTGGTAAAGGTACCATCAAAAACCTACAGCAATATAAATCCGATGTAGAGCAAGTAATTGAAGGTGAATTTGGACTCCAACTAGAAACTAAGTATGAGGTTGCGCCCGGAGATTATCTAGAACCGTACGACATTGTTATTACCTAATTTTAATATATGTCAGACCGCCATCTCCGCGTCGAGTCATTAATTCGTGAACTCGTCGCCAATTTTATCCAACAAGAAGCCAATACAGACCCTCTAATCACTGTCACTCGTACTAGTACCTCCCCTGACTATCGTCGAGTAACTATCTTTTTCACTACCATCCCGGATGGTAAAGAAGAGGCTGCTTTGGCTTTTTTGAAACGCTCAGGCGGTGAGATCCGTGGTTATATTAAGAAAAAAAGTAACCTAAAGATTATTCCCTTCATTGAATTTAGTGTCGACTTTGGCGAGCGTCACAGGCAGCATATTGATGACATTTCCAGAGGATTAGAGAAATAACTAACTCTAAGTAGTTGGTTATTTTTTGGCATCAAGTAGTGATGATCTAGTCAGACAATATCCTTTGAAGACCGGCCAAATTAATGCTAAAGTAGTCTCTATTAAGTCCTGGTGGCGAAGTGGTTAACGCTGCGGTTTGCAAAACCGCCATACGTGGGTTCGACTCCCACCCAGGACTCATGCTATTAAAACGCCTCAAGCGTTTTAATAGCATGAGTCCTGGAGGACCACGCTCAGGCGTGGTCCGGGTGGGAGTCGCACCACAGGAGTATTTCCATTTTCATAGTCGCTAACGCTTCTTGAAAATTTGGTCAAAAGACGAGCGATGTGAGTTGCCTTTAATTAGGCAACGAAGCAGTGAGCTGTGGTCAAGCGAGTGAGATTATTTGTGAGTCGAAGACAAAACAAATAACCACGAGAGTGACCGACTCCCAAAAAACCACCAAGTGCCGGGATGGTGGAATGGTAGACACGAAGGACTTAAAATCCTTTGCCTATTAAAAAAGCGTGCGGGTTCGAGTCCCGCTCCCGGCACAATTATAAAACACACCATTTTCTTGGTGTGTTTTATAATTGTCTGAGGGACGAAAGGCGGAATGCAACGAAGTGGAATGAGCCAGGGTCGTGAGCAATATATTTTTAACGAGTTTACGAGTATAAAAATAATTGACTCCTGACCGAGTCCCGCTCCCGGCACAAATAAAAATGCTACCCGATACTTTTGGTAGCATTTTTATTTGTGCCCTAGGGACGAACCCCTCTCGGTAGCTCTAGAGGGGTGGCTCAAAATATAGGTCTGTTAGTCAATTCTTGCGAACGGAAGATGCCCTTGCAATAGCGGGTCTAATCTCATATAATCTCATATATCATCAATATTAGATTAACATATGCATCGCTTCGATAAACGAATAAAAAATATACCACAAAATCTTTGGGGACTCATCACTACGATTGATGAACTCAAAGGTAGATTTGTCGGAGGGGCATCACTTAATCCGCAGATACTAGGACGACTCAAAAGGTCCGTTCTCGTCACCTCTACGGGTGCCTCTACTCGTATTGAAGGTGCAAAGCTTTCTGACGAAGATGTCGAAAAACTCATGCGTGGACTCACTATGGAAAAGTTCAAGGACAGAGATAAGCAAGAAGTACAAGGATACTATGAACTACTTGAAAATGTATTTAGTGCATACAGTAAGATTCCTTTTTCTGAGAGTAGCATTCAGCACCTTCACCGTGAGCTCCTAAAATATACCGATAAAGATACTCTTCATCGTGGTAGTTATAAAAGTGCTGAGAACCAAGTAGAGATGCTTGATGACACTGGGGCATCAGTCGCTATAGTTTTTGCCACAACACCAGCATGGAGGACGGGGAAGGACATGCAGGAATTAATGGAGTGGACTCAAAAATCAATAAAAGAAAAGAGAATCCATATCCTCATAATCATCGCTCACTTTATTGTTGAATTTTTAAAGATTCACCCATTTCAAGATGGAAACGGAAGAATGAGTCGAATACTTACAAACCTACTTATGCTCCAACATGGGTATGAATACGTACCGTATGTTTCGCATGAAAAATTAGTAGAAGACAACAAAGCAGAATATTACGTGGTGTTACGTCAGAGTCAAAAAACTTTTGGTACAGATACTGAGGATTTATGTCCATGGCTAGAATTCTTTTTAAATATTTCGGTTACGCAGGCAAAAGGGGCAATTTCACTTCTATCAAACGAAAGTATTGAGAAATTACTCTCTCCAAAACAACTACTTGTGTGGCAGTATTTAGTAACAATAGATGAAGCAACTCCAGGTGAAATTTCGAAAGCGACAAATGTTGCTCGCCCTACGGTTTCTCAGGCACTTGATACTCTACTTCGACTCAAGAAAGTTGAGCGTATCGGGCAAGGCAGAACAACGAGGTACCGAAAAATCTAGCTAAACGAATATGGATATAAATCCAGAACATATCAGTTTGTATACATCTCTATTTCGTGGTCGTGATGATGTTTATGCAAGAAGATGGGAAAAGGATACAAAGAGTGGTTGGTCACCCGCATACACTTTTGACTGGAACGAGTTTAATGCCCATCGAGCACACGGCGGTGTTCTTAAAGATTTTAAGAACAAGACACTCCTTCCCCTTAATGAGAGGGTAATTGCTGCGCACCTTGGTGGAAAAGAGACCATCGGAGTATACCCAATACTTTCTGATAATACCTCATATTTTATTGCTGCTGATTTTGATGAAACTACTTGGAAAGATGACGCAAAACGTCTGGTAGAAAAGTGTGCCGATAATGGTTTGTTGGTCTATGCAGAAATTTCACGCGGAGGTAACGGTGCGCATGTATGGGTATTTTTTGCTGAAGCATACCCATGTTGGAAGTCTCGAAAAATCATGCTCACTCTAATTGCAGAAGTATCGCCACAATCGGAATTTAAAAAAGAAGATAGTTTTGATCGATTATTTCCAAATCAGGACACCATTTTAGACGGTGGATTTGGTAATCTAATTGGTGCTCCACTACAAGGTTACAAAGTAACGGAAAAGTGTACCGTATTTTACGATACAAAATCCGACGATATTTACGCAGATCAATGGGAGTTTTTAAAAAATATTCATAGACACTCTTTTTCTGAGCTTAATAGTGCGTATGAAAAAATATGTTGTGCCGCTACCACACAAAATGTAACTAGCTCTGTGTCGGGCATTAATATTTCTGTTGACGGAAACATAACTATTAATAGAAATGAACTCTCGAAACCTGTCGTAAACTTTATTAAGGAGAATTTGAATATTTTTAACAAAGAATACGGGATGAAAATGCGTCTAGGAAAATCAACCTTCAGTACCGAGAGATACTTCCACCTTATTGAGGAAGTGGGAGATAAGGCCATTCTGCCTCGAGGATTTATAGTTCCACTTACTGAATTTTTGAATGAAAATAGTATCTCATATACGCTCACACAAACAAAGCGTGAGTTTGACGATGTTTCTTTTTCAAACTCGATTGAGTTGAAAGCGGAACAGAAAAATTTAGTCACCCAGGTGCTTAAAAATACGAATGGTATTCTGGTTGCTCCTCCAGGGAGCGGTAAAACTATAATGGCTCTTGAAATTATTACTCGACTTACATTGCCTTCAATTATTCTTGTCCACAGAAACCAACTCCTCCATCAGTGGGTCGAGCGAATTGAACAATTTCTTGGAATCCCGAAAGCTCATATCGGAGTTATATCAGGTGTAAAAAAGAAAGTAGGCAAGCAAATTACAGTTGCATCGCTACAAAGCCTAGCAAGGTATAAAAATTTCAATGAAATTCGGAGTATGTTTGGAGTTATTATCATTGATGAATGTCATCATATTCCTGCCAAAACATATCGTGAAACAATTCGTGGGTTTAGTGGTAAATACTGCTACGGACTTACGGCAACTCACGAACGCAGATTTGACCAACACCACATCGCTGAGCTTTGTATCGGACCAATAGTTGCCGAAATGAAGACTATCACTGGTACAGAGTCAAAAACTTTTGATATAGAAATTATACCTTCACTTTTAGATCTCCCATTTCGCTATAAGAATGACCATTATGAAGTGCTTGCAAAGACCATATCGTTCGATACGGCACGAAACAGATTAATCGTTAACGCAGTGAATAATCATCTAAAGCAAAATCGAAAAATACTGTTATTAACAGAACGGAAGGAACACATAGAAATATTGGCATTACACTTGCGAAGTACAACAGAAATTGTCACACTCTCAGGCGACGATTCAGCTCTACAAAGAAAATTGAAGCATGACCAAATTGTCGCTGGCAATTTTAAAGTTCTAATTGCAACAGGTCAGCTCTTTGGGGAAGGGCTGGATGTTCAAGGATTTGATGTGTTAGTTCTTGCCTTCCCTATCTCATTCGAAGGGAAACTGAAACAATATATTGGAAGATTGCGTGGAAATGGAGTGAAATACATTATCGATATACGTGATTCCCAGATCGATTTCTTGGAAAGGCAATTTAAAAAGAGAATTAAAGTATATGAGAAAGAATTCGGTTTCAGTGCTTTGCCGTAAGAAACTCAATATCGTCATCTGTAGGATCGGGAACATTTCGGTTTCTGTCCCATGAGATAGACAGAGCAATTGCATGTAAGCAAGGATTCCTAGACTGAGCGTACAAGGTCTCTGTACAGGAACATCTCCATGACGGTACGCCTTTCCAAAACCCTAGCCATATATTAAAGCCGTCAATTTCACCTACACAAGAAGCGGTACCCGCTGTGTGGCTTTAGGAAATTTCATCGCTACCAACTCGAATGCCTTAATATATGTAATCCGATTTGATTCTGAAATTATCAAACGTGAGAAAGAGAACGCCATGTAGCAATATTAGCAGATTTACACACTGAGATATAAATTAAGTTGAGTTGCTCCTAGTCCACTTTTGTGAGGTGGCTTAAAATATAGCTAAAATTACCTATGGTTCGATACCTATAGGGGGGTGCCTACTTTTTTCATCTATAATAGCCTTGTTTTAGGCCTCTCAGTAGGTCTCGCTAGACTGTGCGCCCTCAAGGGATCGAACCTTGGACCTTCTCCTTAAGAGGGAGCTGCTCTACCAGCTGAGCTAAGGGCGCATGAATTGACAGGAAGTGTACAATAAATTACCAGCTTAAACAAGCGAAATGATACCTAAAGACAATTTAATAAATTATGTTATACTCTTCCGGCATACCTGCGCGGGTGGCGAAATTGGTAGACGCGTTAGTCTTAGGAACTAATAGAGCAATCTGTGGAGGTTCAAGTCCTCTCCCGCGCACAAGGAAAAACCGCTTCGAGCGGTTTTTTATATACGTGGAGAAACGATAGTTTTCGAGAGAGGACTTGAAGAGGTTGAATATATCGCACGCAGCGAAGCGAGTACGATATGAAACCTGTACCGCTCGTGTAACGAGAAAGATTCCTCTTCCGCGCACAGAATAAAACCGCCTCTGGCGGTTTTATACGTCCCCGCGAACACTCCGCCCTAAGTACTTGGGCGCAATTTCGCTTTCTTAAACTGAGCTGGGCGGAAGTACCGATTATAGTACCGTGCAAAAATTTTCTTAGCTTTAGCGGGTGCCTTATCTAAAATTCGACAACGAAGACCACAATAGCCTTTATGTTTTTCTAAGCAACTGTCACAACCCAAAAAGAGCACGTGACAGATCTGATTTTTGCAATGATAGTGTGTATCACTTTTTGTCTTATGACAGAGGTGACAAGTGGAAATAATTTCATCCCCTACTCGCTCCCCTAGTCTCTCATCAAACACAAAGTTCTTTCCTCGAAACTTATTTGGCAGACCTTCCTTTTCTACCTGATGCTTATAATCTATTACTCCCCCTTTTAAGTGACGGACGTTGGTGTATCCTTGATGTTTTAGCCACGCGCTTGCCTTTTCACAACGAATTCCGCCAGTACAATACAACGCAATTTTTTTATCCTTATGGATCTTCAGTAAACTAGGTACCACCTGCAGTTCTTCACGAAAGGTATCAACGTCTGGTTTGATCGCATTTTGGAAATGCCCGATCTCACTCTCATAAGCATTCCTCATATCAACCACCACCGCATTCGGATCTTCGACATATTCATTCATTTCTTTAGCTGTCAGATATTCCCCGGTATTAGTGACATCAAAAGTAGAGTCATCAAGGCCATCAGCAACGATCTTAGATTTCACCTTGATCGCTAATTTATAAAAAGACGACGACTTTCCTTCTTCAACAGCAAATTTATATGGGATACCCGATAATTCTGGTTGTGCATGGATCCAATTATCAAATTTTTCCCAATTCTCTTCTGGTACATTCATTTGGGCGTTAATGCCTTCATGTGCAACATAGATACGTCCTAGGCAGCCAAAATCAGTCCAGGCTGAGAGTAAACGTAGACGAAAGCTCTCTGGGTCTGCCAGCTTCACATAACGATAAAAAGAGATAGTTTTGCGTGGCCGAGTATCAGCCAAAATTGCTTGGCGTTTTTGTTCTCTTGGTAGCATGTTTTTAGTAGCAGTAGTCATAGTGAAATAGATTGATGAGAAGTCAAAATGGTACCAGAGCTAACAGTTGCACGCAACCACACATAGCCACAAAGGGTAATCCTAGGTAAAGTTGCCTAGGGTTACCCTTTGTTTTTGTCTAAGTCAAACCTAAGGAAAGAGGCCTTGAAGCTTAAATTCATAAATTTGTACAAAATGGCTATATTTAAAGCCATTGATTAAAGGCATAAAACTTGACTTTTGGATTTAAATATGGTAATATAGTAAATAGACAGGTGCAGCAATCCTGCTGACTGAACATTGACAATTAGGGTAAACGATATGTTTGCCCACATAGGGAGAGTAAAATGACATTTTTCAGCCGAATTACTGAGCTATTTGCTCAAAAAGGACGAGGTGTCGATGTTGTTAACCTGGAACAGACTGATCAACTCATCACAACGAGAGATCGGGGACTCAGGAAAACGGCAGCAAT
>DAOLBU010000003.1:0-36420 GCA_035324355.1 Minisyncoccota bacterium | reverse complement strand
TTGTAATCCTGAAGATAGTCGGCTTATGGTCTTGGCTGACCATCACTGTCACTGTCGTGGCGACTATTACCGCGTTCTGGAAGATACTAGAACGCTCACTAATCTTTAACGACGCGGTTGAAGCGTTTGTTACCATCGACCCCCTCGCTAGCCTAACTGGTGGCGAGCCACTTGTGACGTATGGACCAGGAGTGCATACTTCCTTTTTTTGGGAGCAGCGTTCTGGTAAGAACGTCTTGAACCTTGGAAGCAGTAGTGAAGAGTTCACCGGTCGCATCCAGTGCCTAGATGGTGCAGTGACGCTTGAGAGCAGTTTTCGCATGCGTCCGGACATCAAACGTGCGCCGGAGTACCTGAGCGGCCTTGGAAGTATGGCGGGAGAATTTTCGTCAATATTTCAGGCCTGGCTAGTAAATCGCCTCTCGTCGCGGAATGTACGAGATGTTCTAAAAGGGGTTTCCGCTCTAAATGCGGCACTGGCTAAGGAATTTATTTTCGACGCCAACGGAAACCTGTTTCAATCGGACCTCGAGAAGAGATATGGTTTATGGCTGGAAGACGTGACTGTTTCAAAGGTCACGGCTGACAAGCAAATCAGCGAGACTTTGGGGGTGCAGATGGAAATGGACATCATCGCAGACGCCATTCCAGCTTTCATCTGCAAAGCAAGGGGAATCAAACGGAAAGCGTATGCAGCCTTGGTGGCTAATGGGGAAATTTCCCCTGAGGAAATCAGCATAGTGAGAGACCGTATAATGGCGGCCTCAAACAACCTTCAGGGTATGAAGCTTGACCAGTCCACACACGTGATTGATATCCGTGGACTGAAAGACTTGAGCCCGGAAGCGGCGGCAGCTTTTGCCGCTATTGCTAATCGATACACCCCACCTAGTCCCAAAAAAGGGACAAAAAAAGGAGATAGTTCCAAATGAGCGCAAAAAAAGGTGCGCAAGCAGCCAGGGCCGCCCAAGAAGCGGCGGCCACAGAAAAAAGAGAGGCTCAGCACAGCCTCTTTAAGGTTATCTCGGGCCGACTGATTTGGGCGGCGGTGATTCTGATACCTTTAGGCGTGTTCATCTCCTGGATGGGAGATGATGACGTGCCGTCGACCCAGGTAGGTATGCATGACAGCAACACAATCGCTCGCAACCTGGCTCAAGCCAAGTTGCGAGCTGAAGAGGAGGAGGTCGCAAGACTTACCAAAGCGGTGAGTAGCCAACTACCTACCGCTATCACAGTGCCGCACTGTGACCAAGGAATGTCAGCACCGGTAGTAATACCGGCTGGCTGGCATCTGCGATCAGGCTGGGGAGGTGCTTCTATTAAAGTCGAGTACCTCAACAACGGCGACTGGAAGGTGGCTACGCAAACGAACATCAGAGAGGCTGTTGAAGCCTTTCGATACTGTACGCCATCCAAAAGCAACGCGTCCATTGGCAGGATGCCACTGACGTGGAAACGTTCTTAAAATCCCAATTTGGGTCGACCGAGCTAGCTTTTGCTGGCCCGGTCGTTTTTTTATCACGAAATCGAACTTATCTTGCTTAAGGATTTCCTCCACCAGATCCACCGGGATTTGTCCCCCCCGACCCGCCAGGGTTAGTACCCCCTGACCCGCCAGGATTAGAACCTCCCACACCAGTATTCGGGTAAAAGATAAAGTCACAGCCATTTTGATCTGGTTTATTGGCACAGTCTAGTTGCTTACTTAAACCAAAAGTCCCCACTGCTAAATTTAATAGAGCGTAGGCTGACATCATAATTACTAAGCCAATAAGTCCAAAGGTAATATGCTTCTTACCAGTCTCGCGAGCCGTATCATTGTCTGCATTCATAATGTACTCAGCGCAGCCGTAAAGAAAAACTAAAAAGGCAATGCTGGACAAAAGAATAATTAAGGGAAAAAGAAAAATTTTATCAACTTGATCAACAAAACCTTTGGCAGTTTCGACAGCTGTTTTTGAGTTATCCATAATTTATATAATAGCAAAGACTCAGCCGATATTCCCCGCTAATACACAAAAACCCCTGACGGGGTTTTTGTGTTGATTATTCAAGGATGTTGACTAATTACGACCTGGAAGTGATGGGAGGGTGGGAAGATTTTTATCAAGAGACTCATTTTGGAGGCCAGTGAAACTAGCAAGCAAATTAATGATACCCCAGAAAATTAGAATCAAGAGGAAGCCAGCGGTAGCGTATATCATTAAACTTTTACCCTTTTCTTTTGAGTCATCATTAGCTCCCCCTAGAATAAAGTATTGGAACATTCCCCAGACAAATACTAGAAATCCAATACCAATAATAAATGGAATGAGTACTGTACTAGAAAACTGAATAATGTTTGCCAACAATTCTCCGAACCTTCCACCAGTAGCATCACCTTTTGCAAGTCCCTGTGCAGATACTAAAAAAGGTAACAAAAACACCGCTACGGTACCAGTAAATAATTTTATTCGTCGCATATAAAATCTTTTAAATATTAAATATTAATCTTACTCTAATTATACACAGAAAAAGGTTAAAAAGGTAATATTTACTTACCGTTGTGTATAAATAACTTTTTTAATTTCCTAAAACAGAACTACGTAACATCTCGACAATGCCCCAAGCAGCAATCATTAGTACGACTACAATGACCGCAGTTAGGGCATATTTTTTGCCATCTTCCACCTTCTTTTCATCTCCCGCATTTATGATCCATGCATCAATAATTTTCCAAGTTAGAAAAATAAAAATAACTCCAAAAATGAGAGGGATAATGAGATTAATTATACCGAGAAGTTCGTTTACTAAACCTTTAAATGATGTCGGTGTTGTCATAAAATATTGAGTTGTTAACTTCCAGCCTTAAACGAAAAGACTAATTCCTTGACAATTTCAGCGATCGCCACGGACCCAATGATCAACACTCCACCTATAAGGGCGTACGTAAGAGCGGTCGTCGCCTGTTTTACCTGCTCGGCGTTGCCACGGGCAGTCGTATAAAGAAAACCGGCATAAATAATAAAGAAGACAATCACCGGCACCGCTAAAATAAGAACGATATTTAGAATACCTTCGATTAATTCTTCGATAGTATTTACGTTGAGAGGATTTTTGAGTTCAGTAGATTTAATTTCTGGCCCCCCTGTAGGGTCCTGTGCTAGAGATACAAATGGTGTCAAAGTTAAAAGAAGTGATGAAAATATAACAGCACCATAAAATAGATGAGTGCAAACTTTTCTTGTAAGGATGATTGGTGTTGACATAAAATATAACTTAATAAATTTGGCTAATTCGGGTAATAGCATCTAAAGTTGCAGAAGAAATATTATTTCGGTTGGCTGTGATACTACTGAGCATTTGCTGTAAAACAGTATCTAAACGATCGCGATCAGGATTAAGCCACCCGCGAGAATAGATCGCTGAAGCATAAGCGACCCGTCCAAAAATGTCGTTACTTCCATAAGACAAAGCGGTTCGATGCGTTGGGGCAAAGCCACTTAGGTCTGCCAACTTTTGAGCATGGCCTTCACTACTAAGTGTCTGTAGTACTACGGCGGCGCCAGTTTTATTCTTGGCTGCTTTTGGTATTGCTAAGCCATAAAAAATGCCGTAGTTACGTTTGATAGACGCTGAAGCGCCCTGTGGCACTTCACCCACATCAAAGCTTAGATTCGGGTTTCTGGCTGCCAAACTTCGACCTTCACTAGCAAAACCGAAATAAATTGGCAAATCTTCACTCAGGAACATTTCAGTATCAAGACGCAAGGCTCGATTCCAACTATATAAAGTATTATTAATGTTGCTAAAGTTGGTGAAAAAAGTGGCCATATTAGTAAATGGGTTAGCGGATGCTTGTCCGACACTTTCATTCAATCGCACTTGGTAGTATCCACCACCTTCCCCTACCAGGGAACTACCACCTTGTAATAGTAAGAGTGATAAAATAGGAAAAGCGTTTTTTATATTACTGTACTCTCCCATAGCAATCGCTGGGCGAGTGATGTTACGGTTATTATCCTTTAGGGTAAATGTAGGGACGATTTGATTTACTATTTCTTCCCAAGTAGTCGGCGCTTTAAGTAAGCCGTTATCGGCAAAAATATCCCGATTCCAATACATCAAAAGTGGGTCAACTGCTACTGGTAAGGCATAGATGCCGTCGCTAAGAGCAAAAATCTCTGCTCCGTCAATATAGAGATTGCGGAAATCACGCATTGGGAAAGAATTGTATGAGATTGTTTGGAGCCGTTTACGATGCTCAATTAGCTTTTCGTGCGATAAAAAAAGTAAATCAGGTGCCGCCTGGTCAGCCAGAGCATTAATAAAAACGTTATCAAAATTTTCTGGAGAGATATAACGATAAGAAACATTCTTATAATTTGGATCAGTATTACCAATTTCTGCTAACACCTCAAAAAATGCTGTCTCCGGTATTGTCCCCCAAATAGAAACTCCGGCTGCTAAGCTACTAACATTAGGATCTACTTTCGGTGAATAGCTACTCAATAAAACCAGGGCCAGTAAAAAAAGAGTTCCAAAGACCGCCACCAACGCTAATTCAAATGGTCTTAATTTCATAATTTTCTAACGGCAAAGCCGTAATGATGATCTCCAGCTTCATAATCCCGCTCAAAAATAAACTGCTCAGCCTCACACAAAGCAGTAGCTTGCTCTTTTGTAATCACATCACCAGCCTGGGGACCCAACCCTCCAAATGATTCAGACCAATCAATCACATGCAGAATGCCGCCACGCTTAAGGACTCGTCGCATCTCCGCTAAAGCTGCAGGCTTATCTTCTAATTGAAATAAAGTATTCACCAAAATACCAGCGTCGAGTGAATCACTAGGCAATTTGATCCCGTTTTGCTCCTCAAGGTCACACCAAATCGGACTAACATTAGGAAGTGAATTTAGACGAATAAATTCACCTAACTTTTCGACTAGAGGTTTTTGGATTTCACAAGCAAAGACCTTACCGGTCTGACCCACTCCGGCCGATAAAATTTTTAGGAAAAAACCATTTCCGGCCCCAAAGTCAGCCACACTATCCCCTTCTTTTAAATGAAAGTGAGTTGAAACAACCTCAGGGATAACAAAACGTCCAGGTAAAGTAAAATTCATTACCTATAGTATACATGAATAAAAGGAGGCTTTTATCTTTGGGTGTGAAATAACTACAGCAAAAGCCCCGCGGACCGTAGGTCCGCGGGGCTTTAACGTTTTCTTATCTGCATTATTTAACTTCTTTCAAAAGTGGTTGCAGGTGTGCTGGTTGGAGGAAATTTTATGACAAGACGTACCGGGATGTACGATGCGGAATAAAATTTCTGAAACCAGTGCAGATGCGCCACTTTTGAAAGAAGTTTACTCATTAAACAAAGACTACACTGGCAATCGCGTCACCTTCCCGCATCTTCATTACCCGTACCCCCTGAGTCTGCCGTCCAAGTGTTGGCACGTCTTTCAATGGCAACTTAATCACTTGACCTTTTTGACTCATAATGACCAATTCACCATCATGCCGCTCATCTTCAGATAAGACAATTCCGCACACAATGTCACCCGTCTTACTTGTCACCTTAGCGGTTTTGATACCTGAACCACCACGCTTTTGAATCTTATATTCTTTAGTTGGAGTTGCTTTACCATAACCTTGTCTAGTGACAATCAAAATTTCACTTTTCTTATCATCTTTTTTTAGCACATCAGCTGAGACAATATAGTCTCCCTTTCCTAGGCGCATCGCCGTCACACCAGCCGCTGTTCGTCCCATCTGTCTCACATCAGTTTCTTTAAAGCGAATCGCTTGACCAAGTAGTGTCACCAGCGACAACTCATCACCTTTACCGACAAAACGAGCTGAGATCAAGGAGTCATCTTCCTTAAGAGTAATTGCAATCAAGCCACTACGGCGGACATCTTTAAAAGCCACAGCGTCACTTTTTTTCGCCACACCATTTTTGGTAATCATCATCAGACTCCAGTCACCAGTCCATTCCTCTTTGCGCACCGCCAAGACAGAAGTCACTTTCTCTTCCGGTGTTAAAGGCAAGAAATTCATAATCGACTTACCCCGAGTGGCTCGTCTACCCTCAGGAATTTCATACATCTTACTTTGATAGACCTTACCCTTATCCGTAAAGAAGAGCAGATCACTATGAGCCGAAGTAGTAAGCAGGGTTGTCACCACATCCTCTTCTTTAGTACTAAGATCCACGACACCGACACCACCACGCTTTTGGGTCTTATATTCACTTGGATTTGTTCGCTTAATATACCCACCTTGAGTAAGCACTAGCACACTCTCATCATCTGGCACCAAGTCTTCTTGAGAAAGTTGCTTCACTCCCCCTTTAATGATTTTTGTTCGCCGATCATCGCCATATTTTTCAGCCACTTCCATAAGATCATCTTTCACGATCTTCATCATTCGTGCCTTACTCTTCAAGATGGCTTCGAGTTCTTTAATAAGCTTTTGAATTTCAGCTAGTTCGTCTTCAATCTTCTTTCGTTCCAAACCAGCCAACTTTTGAAGACGCATATCGAGAATAGCTTGAGCTTGCAACGTCGAGAATTTAAATTCTTTCATCAAGCTAGCGTGTGCAGTAGGAACATCCTTGGCAGCCCGAATCAGCTTGATAATCTTATCAATATGATCAAGTGCTTTCTTAAGACCAAGCAAGATATGTTCACGATCTTGGGCTTTACTAAGATCATAATCCGTACGGCGACGAATCACCTCTGATCGATGCTTAACATACTCCTCTAAGATAGCCTTCAGGGATAATGTCTGCGGAATTCCGTCCACTAAAGCCACCATGTTGTAGTGGAAAGTTTCCTCTAGCTGAGTATGTTTGTAGAGTTTATTTAAAATTGTTTGTGGCTGGGCACCGGCCTTAAGCTCAATCACTATCCGAATATCAGAAGTAGACTCATCACGCATATCGCGGATGCCTTCAATCCTCTTATCGCGAACCAAATCAGCAATCTTTATTTGTAAATCCGCTTTGTTCACCCGGTAAGGAATTGAGGTGATAATAATAGCAAAAGTACCTCGCTTATCTTCGACGATTTCAGCCTCCCCTCGGACCACTACTCCGCCTTTACCATTGGCGTAAGCATGAGCAATATCTTTCTGATTAAAAGCCACCGCACCAACCGGAAAATCTGGACCTTTGACAAACTTGAGCAAATCATCAGTAGACGCAGTTGGATTATCAATCAAGTGTGCTACCGCCGCTGCTACTTCACGGAGATTGTGCGGCGGAATGTTTGTCGCCATTCCTACCGCAATACCGAGCGAACCTAACAAAAGTAAGTTTGGTACCGCCGCTGGAAGTACAGTGGGTTCTTTTTTAGTACCATCAAAGTTTGGCCGCCAATCAACCGTATCTTTTTCTAGGTCACGAAGCATTTCTTCCGCCAACTTCGACATCTTTGCTTCAGTATAACGATAAGCAGCCGGTGAGTCACCGTCGATAGAACCGAAGTTTCCCTGCCCTAATACCAATGGATAACGAGTCGAAAATTGTTGCGCTAATTTTACCATCGCATCATAAACAGAAGTATCTCCATGAGGATGTAGACTACCAAGTACGTCTCCCACTACCGTAGCTGACTTTCTAAATTTAGCACTAGCTGTAAGGCCATTAAGGCGCATGGAGTAAAGAATGCGACGATGTACCGGCTTCAGTCCGTCTCGCACATCCGGCAAAGCACGCTGCGTAATAACCGACATCGCATAGTCTAGGTATGCGGTCTCCATCTCTCCGGTTATATCCTGAGCCACTATTCCTCGTGGCGCTGGTTGTGGTAGTTCAGCGGTAATTGTCTTTTTCGGCATATATCTTTAGAACTGGAATAAAAAATAATAACAACTATAACATATCTACTCGGCTTCTGTCTTTACACTACTGGTAGCAGAAGTGGTGGCAATTACTACCTCTTGGTAAACCCCTGAGGGAGCAACCTCAACCTCAGTCCTGCTTTCTTCCATTTTTAGTTTCAATGCAGCAACATCTTCTTCTGACAACACAAATTCTCCGGCCCCACCTTGATGAACTTTTATCGTTTCGCTGTTTTCAGTCCCTACCTCTGCATTAGCGCCGGTCATTGAGGATAGAGCTGAAGCAAACTGATCTTTAATACCCTTTAGAAGTGTCCCGAAGGGCTGCTCTTTGTTCTCTGTAGCTTCAGCAACATTTTCCACTTCTTTATCGCCAAACTGAGCCGGTAACCAGAAAGAGACGACCAGGAGGACAAAGATTCCGCTAAAAAGAAGGGCGTAATTGTCTCGAACGTTTTTTGGTTGCCGACGTAAGTATTTAAAGAACTTTTTCATAATTGAATTGAGAAAAAGCTTAAATCAATACTTAACTAATGTTTAAGACTCTTACCTCACCTTCCATTTCCAGAATATCTTTTTTCTTAATCGTAAGTTTATCGCTAATGATATCCCCATCAGCTCCAATCTCCTTAAGGAAAGTGGCTAGGGCACTTTTATCATAATGCATTGGAATAATGAGTTTCGGTTCAAGCTTAACTGCAAACTTAGAAGCTTGAGGCACATCAAGTACATCACCGCCTCCAATAGGTACAAAGAGAATATCAATATCTCCAAACTCACCTAAAATTTTCGGATCAATTTCGGCAGTCCCTAGGGCACCGAGAAAGATCATGTTCATTTCCTCAAGTTTAACTTGGTAAATAGTATTAAAACGCTCAACACCTTCATAGGTAGTTTTAACGCCAAAACCGCGAGCTGTCACACTTCCCACTTCATACTCTCCCGGACCCCAGCCTACATAAGGTGCCTTATTTCCATGAGCGGCCTGATCGGCACCATTAAAGTTTGGGTGATTGAGTGACACAAAAGCCACATCAGCTCCAAATTTAACCCCTGAAAGTTTTGACTCTTTAGCAATTGGATCAAAGGCAATGGTGGTGTCACCAAAAGATACTTTAAAACACTGTCCTCCGTGATATGTAATAACCATAGTGACAGTAGTATACGACAAAGAAGCGAGAAGCAGAAGTCTTTAGTTGGAAACTAGACAAAGCACCACATCTATACTATATTTCTCTTTACCATTTTTGGTACGAGAACTGGAGTTATAGATTTAAAGTTCGAGGCAAAGCCGCGACTAAGACCAAGGCGTACGTTTGGTACGATGAGGTATTAGTTAATAGCTTTAACAAAGAAATTTAACTATAACGCCGGTTCTTCATTATTAGTTCCTAGCGGCACACGTTAACCCTGTACTGATGCTTACAGCCCTGAGACTCGGCAGTACAGACGCGTGTCGTCGGAATAACTTAAAATAAAATATGAACGAAATGACTACGGTCAGTAGTGGTAGTGTGGTGATGCAATCTTATGCCACCAACACTCCAGCTGCACCAAAAGAAGGTCAGTTAATAGACGGTATCGTCTCAGCCATTGGTCGAGCACGTGTCTTTGTTGACTTACCACCTTTTGGAACCGGTATTATTTATGGTCGTGAGTACATGAATGCTCGCGATATCCTGCGGAAAGTTTCCGTTGGTGACTCAATTGCCGCCAAGGTCGTTATGACCGAAAACGAAGACGGTTATATTGAACTATCACTCAAAGAAGCACGCCAAGCTTTGATTTGGGCAGATGCTGAAGAGGCAGTCAAGCGTGGCACTGTCATGAGTCTTTTGGTTAAGGAAGCAAACAAAGGTGGACTCATTATTGAATGGCAAGGTATCCAAGGTTTCCTACCGGCTTCACAGCTTTCTACCGATAACTATCCACGTGTCGCGGATGGCGATAAAGACAAGATTCTATCTGCGCTTAATGACCTCATTGGTAAGCACTTAAGTGTGGTCATGATTACAGCGGACCAAAAAGAGCACAAGCTCATCTTCTCTGAAAAGGGTCTACAAGAAAAGGAAGAGAAGGAAGAAAAAGTTGGTAAGTACGAAGTGGGCGATGTTCTTACCGGAGAAGTTACTGGTGCTGTCGACTTTGGTATCTTTGTTAAAGTTGAACAAGGTCTTGAAGGTCTAGTACACATCTCTGAACTAGATTGGGGTCTTGTCGAAGATACTCGAGCTCTCTACAAGGTTGGAGACAAAGTTAAGGTCAAAGTGATTGAAGTTAAGGATGACAAAATTTCACTTTCTATCAAACAACTAAAAGATAACCCTTGGATGGAAGCAAGTAAGAAATTCAAGAAAGACCAAATTGTTGATGCTGTAGTGATCAAGTACAACAAGCATGGTGCCTTAGCTTCAATTGAAGAAGGTGTCGCCGGTCTAGTACACATCTCTGAGTTTGAGAAAGAAGAAAAACTAAAGAGTACTCTATCTCTAGGTGGTGTATACAAATTCAAAATTACGCTTTTTGAACCAACTGAACAACGAATGACTCTCTCGTATAAGGAAGGTAATCCAGAAACAAAGTAATAACCTAAAACACAAACAACAAAACCGCCAGCACGAAGTGCTGGCGGTTTTGTTGTTTGTAGCGCGTACCTTAATTAAACTTATTCATTGCCTTAACGTAGCCTTCTTTAAGAGTTAGACTAATCGCTTGCTCTACTTTGACTAACACATCCTCTCGCAACTGACTTAATTCACTCTTAGAAAATTTACTAAGTACAAACCTCGGTAATTCCTCACCAGTCAATATTTTCGTTTTACCAGTCCAGAATGACTTTGGTGCAATACCAATACGAAGTCGAATAAAATCTTTTGTTCCGAGTGAATCAATAACTGACCTCAGACCATTATGTCCCCCATCTCCACGACCGAAAGAGATTTTCATCTCGCCAAATGGCAATGAAACATCATCATAGATAACCATTAATGCACCTGCCTCGTCCTTTTCCACGAGTTTCTTTACAGCAGCTCCAGAGTGATTCATGAAGGTTTCAGGATATAACAAACTGACTTCACTTCCTCCTATTTTCCCTCTACTAAAACGTCCATTGTAGGTGTTGTTTTTTATGGGTTCAGGTAAAGCCAAAGCGGCTACCAAATAATCAAGCGCTAAAAAGCCGACATTATGTCTAGTTAATTCATATTCCTTACCTGGATTTCCCAAAGCCACAACGTAATACATCTGAATATTGTACACCACCTTAGTCTCATGCGTCACTTTAAATACCGTCTTTTAATTTTTTATTTATTCCTATCTTCAGACACTTTAATGCTTGAAAGTGGAATCAAAATTATCATTGATTAATACTATTCTTGAGTCGTTTTTGAGGTTGATTGTTTTTAAATTTTGTATCGAGTATAATGGTGAAACTTTAGTTATGAATTTGTTCTCATCACACAAAAAAACTGAATCTGATGAACTAATTTTGGCTTATCCTCATGTCGATGAAACGGAGCCATCGAAACCGGAGAACTCTTTTATTGAAATAATTCGCTTTTCCTTAATTGCTATCTTGATTGTAGTACCAATTCGGATGTTTATAGCTCAACCTTTCATTGTGTCGGGTGCTTCGATGAATGAAACTTTCCATAATGGTGAATATTTGATAGTTGACCAGGTGAGTTATCGCCTACACTCACCAGAGAGGGGGGACGTAGTCATTTTCCGCTACCCTCGCGATCCGTCCAAATTCTTCATTAAGCGTATTATTGCTATTCCAGGAGACACTATCACTATCGTAGATAGTACTGTTACTGTGACCAACAGCAGCAATCCTGAGGGCATTATTCTAGACGAACCATATATTAAGTCTATGCGTCCCGGCGCCATGATTACTGAAGAATTAGGAGAACGGGAGTATTTTGTCATGGGCGACAACCGTGACGAAAGTTCAGATTCGCGGGTCTGGGGCGTACTTCAAGAAGAACGTATTATTGGCAAAGCTTTTCTGCGCCTTTTCCCACCACAAGCCATTGATTACCTACCCGGAGCCATCAATAACCTTAATACCAGTAGCGCCGAATAAATTTAATTAAGCGCCTATGAAATATTCACCCACAGAGTTTCTAAAAATCGCCACTAACACTGCTGAGCATTTTGGCTTTCGTACGGCTGACGCTATCAAAAAAGATCCCTTGTGCAAAAACTGCACTGTCACCCTGCCATACAATCTTACAG
Source organism: Minisyncoccota bacterium (assembly GCA_035324355.1). Classification (GTDB taxonomy): domain Bacteria; phylum Patescibacteriota; class Minisyncoccia; order Phycocordibacterales; family UBA918; genus OLB19. Next base: position 24,345 of record DAOLBU010000003.1, on the reverse strand, counting down.
CTGCTGAAAAAAATGCAGACGCGCAACAATGCCTCCTCACCAATGGTGTGACGACTTTTTGCCAAGAGAATCTTCATGCGCTTGGCACTCCGGTATTACTCTACTCCCTCCAGCAACTACCAGAAGAAGACACGACGGCATTTACTTTAAGTATTTTTAACGTCCAGAAAAGTATCGCTGAAGCCATCTTAATTCAAGTGGGTCGATCAATGCTTACAGAGCTCGAGCAGGAAGACCATTTTGTGCGAATTAATTCCCTTGGTGATACTGAATCGAGTACCCGCTACAGTCGCGAACTAACTAATTTTTTACGTAAAAGAATTGATCTGCTTCCCCCTCAAGCTCGTGAACTAATGAAAGTCCATCCTATTTCTGCCTTAATGTATCTAATCGAAAAAGAACATGATTTGGCTGGCCGCAGTCCAAATCCCCTTGAATACTTAAGTGATCAAAGCCGCAAACATTTTCGTGAAATTGTGGAGTATTTAGACATGACAGAAACCCCTTACGAAATCGATCCCAAAATGCTTGGTCATCATGATTACTATTCAGATGCCCTATTTTCCATCGAAGCCAATACTACCGATCCTACTGCCCCACATGTCTCTATTCGTGGCGGACGCTATGATGAATTTTTGTATCAAAAAACCCGTACCCGTATTCCCGCTGCAGGCGCCGTGGTAACTTATCGCAACGCCAAACAACCAAGTCGTCTACCTAAAACTAAGTCCGTGGAACCAGAAGTATATGTTGTCCAATTAGGTTTTGGACCAAAAATCCGCAGTCTGATGGTTTTAGACCAATTAAAGCATGCCGGAATTCATGTCCGACATGACTTGGCTAGCGATTCGCTATCAGCCCAGCTTAGAGACGCTGAAAATCGTGGCGTCAGGTACACGGTCATTATTGGCCAAAAGGAATTTGTCGACCAAACAGTGATTTTGCGGGACATGAAAGATCGAAATCAGGAAAATATTTCCATTGATAACATGCTCAAAAAGCTAAAACGTCAAATGTCCGTTTCCTAGGGAATGTCTTATGGTATAATAAACACATACTTAGCGTTAAAATTTCAACATAAGATTCGAGATTAACAGCAAAACCCAATATGGAAAAAATATCAAAATCATTAGCTGAATTAGTCCAAGACGAAATTTTAGAGAGTGAAAGATTAAAGCGTGTGGCAGCAGAAGAAGAAATAGAAGCAGTAAAATTACGTGAACTGGCCGAAGCTGCTGAACAAGAGACTGTATATACTGAGAAACTTAGAACTACATACTACAATGTAGATAAACATATACTAGAAATATCAAATGCTCTAAAGAATCTTGCCGAGACTCACGGTAATGCCACCGAGCAACTCAGTGATGTAAAATTACAACAAGATAGCTTAATTGCAGCAAGAAGTACGTTAGATGAGATATTTTTAGTACCTGAAGATCTTTCTCCTGAAGAATTGGCTCAGAAATTGGCAATTCGTAATTTTTTGAATGCTCAGGGCATACGTTCCACCGATGAACTTTTAGCCTCAGATTCGAAATTTGCAAGTAGTAGTGATGTAAATAAAGTACGTGAACTGGAAGCTGCCTCTGCAGGAAAGGGTCAAGTATTGCGCAAAGCAGTAGCCCCTCTTAAGGACGCCAAAGATGAAGCTGCTGCACTACTTGAAAAGCATGACTCAGATCCAGCTTTAGGAAATTCATTAAAATATGAGAGTTTGTTAGTAAGACTTAACACAACGCTAGAAAAGCTTACTCTCCTGAAAGAGGAGACACTTTTAGAGATCAGAAAACGTCCTGATTTACAAAAGGAAATCTTAACGAGTGAGTTAGAAAAGACCCATGTAAATAAATCAGAAAGAATTTTTGATTCAATACGTGTAGAAAGGTCAGGTAGAGTATACCACTTTGATTCTGTTAACTTAGGAAACAAGTTAGATGAAATTAAACTTGTTACCCCAGACGATATTGCTCTAGGTGCAAAATTTGCAGATGTTGCTGGTGAGTCTGTTGCCCAGGAAGCATTGGGTGAAATATACAGCAAGCAATTAGACCTTGAGATAAAGCCTGAAGATTTACGTAAACTAGAAACCTTTTTAGTTGAATTAAAGAAAGTGTCTATTACACATCCGTCTTTACAAATTTTGCTTATCCATGGTGTATATAAGATATTAAGTAATGATCGGATGGAGAAACTGACTGAGACGTCTTATGAAGTTAGCAATATTCTGATGAACAACATGAGAGATAAAGACTTTCGTGGAGGAACTACTCCTAAAGCCTCTTTAACAGTGAATCAAATAGAAGATCTGTACAATGATAAAATGGGTTCACTTGAGAATGTTAAAGATAGTATAAAACTGCATCTTAAGGAAGCAATAGATAAACAGTGGAATAAAGCTAGCCTTGATCAACATTTAGAAGCACATGATATTGAAGCTCTTCAAAAAAAATTCCCCTTATTACAAACTGAAGTAAAAACAGAGTTAGAAGCAATTACTACCTTTAAAAAAGTAATTAATCAGGCTCTGTTTGAACCCTTTAATTTTAGATTAAATACGATAATAACAGTGACAGTTGATAGCAATGGTAAATACCTACTTACATTTCCTGATAAAAGTACTGCACAAGTTAAGCTGGATGAATATAAGCATCAATCAGTTGAAAAAAATCAAGAACTCGTAAATATTAAAGATCAGATTGTTCTCAAAACTAATCAACTCTCTAGGCACAGAACTTTTTTAGGTTTTGGCAAAACACAAAAAGAATCATTAGAGTCAGAGATTAGTGCATTAGATTTTAAAAGACGTGTGCTAGAGGGAGACTTGTACCAGGTGGGTCATGAAAAGTCCAGTTGGGACAGTGCCCTAAAATGTTACTCCATTGCTGAAAAGCTGTTTAATCAACTTAATAATGGCGATTCTAATATACTTGCTCTCTTAGAATTAATTCCGCTTGGCACTATGTCAATAGGACAATTTAGCACCCAATTGGGGGATTCGTTAAATTCGACTTCCGAAGTAACTCTTAAGCGGAGTAAAGTGCCTCCTGAGCAATTATTACCTGAGGGAGAACGAGAAGTATACCAGCGCTACAAAGAGCTTGTTCAAAGAAGTAAAATTGAACCTGATGAACTTCAACAGCTATTCAACAGAAGAAAGAATAAGCCAAACGCAAACTAAACTTTAAGCATAAACGTCGTCCACACTACCCCTAAAGCAAGCTGACGGAGCCTTATGGTTGAAATACGTAAGCAATTCGATACCAATAAAATACTAAGAATATTACCTAACTGTTACTTTCTCTTGCGTATCTCAACGCTTAATGCTATGCTCTTGGCCACATATGGCAATAAATGTCCAAGTAGAAAAAAATAACAACGAGAGTAGCGCAAACGTTATTCGTCGCTTTACGAAGCGTGTCCAAGGAGCTGGTATTATTCCTAAAGTTCGTTCAGGCCGTTACCGAACTCGCATCAAGAGCGACAACGTTCAACGACGAGCCAAGTTGAAAAAATTAGTCAAGAAGACAACTTACGAAAAATTACTAAAGCTCGGTAAGATTAGCGAACAAAAAAGCTACCGTCGTTAACACAAAAACCCCTTCTCTACTTGAAGGGGTTTTTGTTTAGTAGGGTGTGTGTCATACTGATGTCATGGTAGAAAAAAGCTTTACTCTTGCTAGTACAATCAAAGATTACCCAACCTACCCTTATGAAAAAATCAAAGAGGCAGTTTTAGGCAAAAAATATATCCTGACCCTCGCCTTTGTTGGAACGAAGCGGGCTCAAGAACTAAACACTACCTATCGACAAAAAAGCTACGTTCCGAACGTCTTATCTTTCCCTTTAAGTACTAGTGAGGGTGAAATATATCTTTGCCCAAAGATAGCCTACCCAGAAGCCAAAGATTTTAACCTCAGCCAAAAAGGGTACATTGCCTTTTTATTTATCCACGGTTTACTTCATTTGAAAGGACATGATCATGGCGCTACAATGGAGAAGTTAGAACAATGTTACCTAAAGCGGTTTAAGATTAACTAAGAGTCTTTTTTATTATGGCAGATCACATTATTACTGGAATCGACATTGGCACCTACAACGTTAAGGTGGCTATTGCTCGTGTCCCTAAAAATGCTGCCGAACATACTATTCCCGAGATTATTGGCACTGGCTTTGCGGAAAGTCGCGGTTTAAAAAGTGGCTATATCAATCAGAGTGACGAGGTGGCTAGAAGTGTCAAAAGTGCAATCGCCCAGGCGGAGAAAGCTGCTGGTGTGATTGTGAAAAAGGCTCATGTAGCTATTGGAAGTATCGGATTAGAGGAAACCTACTCAAGAGGTGAAATTATCCCCGCACGCGCCGATTCTGAGATTGGAGCGATGGATGTCGAGAAAGTAATGCAAGATAGTGAGGACCGCATTATTGACCATATTCCCAACCGCAAAATTCTTCACAATATTCCCCTACGCTACACTATTGATGGCGTCGAGGTCATGGGTCGACCCCAAGGAATGCGTGGGACAAAACTCGAAGCTGATGTTCTATTTATCACCTCTTATGAGCAGCACATCAATGACTTAATGAGTACCATTGAAAGTATTGGTGTCTATACCGAAGACATTATCGCTTCCCCACTCGCCGCCAGCTTTGTCATGCTTAGCAAAACCCAAAAGAAGGCTGGTTGTATCTTGGCGAACATCGGCTCGGAAACTACTTCAATTGTAGTCTTTGAAGACTCCACCCCTATTTCCTTAAAAATCTTCCCGGCTGGAGCGAATGATATTACCAATGATATTGCCCTGGGTCTTAAGGTTTCTATTGAAGATGCTGAAAAGATTAAGCGCGGAGGAATGACTAGCGCTACTTATTCTAAAAAGCGCCTGGATGAAATTGTCCAAAATCGATTAACTACTATTTTTACCCTCATCGACACCCATCTAAAGAAGATTAAGCGCGACGGCCTTTTGCCAGCCGGTATTATCCTCACCGGAGGTGGATCCAATTGTCACGGCATAGTAGACGTCGCTAAATCCGTCCTCTCACTCCCCGCTCGAACGGCCACTCTTGAAATTGGAAAAAACACTAAAGTTAAAGATGCTACTTGGGCGGTCGCTTATGGTTTATGTATGTGGGGGGCTAGTGATACTGAAGACAACTCTACTTTGGGTATTGTAAAACAAACTAAAAAAAGCATTTTTTCTTGGTTTAATCAGTTCCTCCCGTAATAAATTTATAGTTGTGTCAATCACACGAAAAACACTACTGTCAATATCGTGACAGATAGTTTTTAAAGATGTATGATTGGGAAGCTTATTAAATAAATTGTACGGAGGGGTGGGTACGAGCAAATTTTTTACAAAATATATTATGGAACAAATTAAATCTGACGTTGAGTCTTTCGCTCGAATTCGAGTGGTTGGTGTGGGTGGCTCAGGCAATAATGCCGTGAACTACATGGTGAACTCCAAGGTAAAAGGTGTAGAGTTTATTGCTATCAACAGTGATGCTCAAGACCTCCATCATTCACTAGCTAAGAAGAAAATTCACATTGGAAAGAACCTGACCCGAGGTCTTGGAGCTGGGGGGAATCCTGAACAAGGACGACGAGCGGCTGAAGAGACTCGTGAAGAAATCAACAACTCGATCAAAGGTTCCGATATGATTTTCGTTACCGGCGGTATGGGAGGCGGAACCGGAACCGGAGCTGCTCCTGTGGTTGCTAAAATTGCTCGCGAAAGTGGCGCCCTCACTGTTGGTGTTGTCACCAAGCCTTTCCTCTTTGAAGGACAAGAAAGAATGCGTTTAGCACTCCAAGGTATTGAGGAACTGAAGAAAGAAGTGGACGCACTCATCACCATCCCTAACGATCGTCTCCTTGCTATTGTCGACCGCGAGACTACTGTCCGTAATGCTTTCGAGCAATGCGATAACGTACTGAAGCAAGCCGTCGAAGGTATTTCTGACCTCATCACTATGCCAGGTATCATCAACGTCGACTTTGCTGATATTCGAAGTGTCATGGAAAACGCTGGATCAGCCCTGATGGGTGTTGGCGTTGCCACTGGCGAAAAGCGAGCTGAGGAAGCGGCCAAAGCTGCTATCAACTCCCCTCTCCTTGAAGTTTCTATCACTGGAGCTAAAGGCGTTCTCTTTGCTATTGCTGGCGGTGATGATTTGGCTATGTTGGAAATTCAAGATGCAGCGCGGGTAATTACTGAATCTATCGATCCTTATGCAAAAGTAATCTTTGGAGCCATTAGGGACGAAAAACTAAAGAAGAATGAAATTAAAGTTACTGTGATTGCTACCGGTTTCCCCGAAGAAGCTTACAATGGTCAAAACAATATCTCCCGACGGGTTCCTACTGCTCCTAACCGAGTTGAAGAACCAGAGGACGAAGTAGTCGAATCAACTCGAGGAAGAATTTTTAACTCTCTGACTTCACCACGCAAACCAGAACCAGCGCCAGTACCAGAAAATGCAGTTACCGCTAGCAAAATGAATGAGTTGCCAAAGCGAGACCCTAAGCCAGTAGATCCAATCGAAGAAGACGATGGTGACGATTGGGGGGCCGTCCCGGCTTTTTTGCGAAGATCAAAGCTTAAATAAGCTTTGATGCAAAAAACACGAACGGCCAGGCGCAGCGATGTAAACTGCTCATTCCTAGAGCAGTGAACCAGCGAGCCGGGATCGAGAACACTTAGTAGAATCTGCACGAAGTGCAAGATTATACTTAGTGATTCGTGACCGGTGACGGATTTCCTAAGAAAATCTAAACCTAGCGGACGGCCAGGCGCAGCGATGCGAGTCGCCCCTTCCTAGGGCAACGAGACAGCGGTAAAACAGTGTCTATACACTGTTTTACGGGTCGCGAGTACTTACTAGAATTGGAGCGTAGCGAACAATTATAGTAAGTAACTTGTGACCGTTCCCAACATTTCTAAATATAAAAGCTTCGATTTAAATCGAAGCTTTTATATTTTACTACTCAATCGCACAAACATTTCCTGGACATGCGGGTTTGTATTCCGGTTGTTTTATTAATTTATATTTCAGTAAAGTATTATATATTTTGCAACCAACACAAATTCCAAATGCACTCTCCATAAACATGAAGGTGAGACAAACAGCACAAATAGCTAAATTAGCTGTACTCCTAATTTCAAAAACAAAAAGTAAAATAATCATGGTGGCTGCAAGCACAAGACAAATGCTCCAAGCAAAGCGTTTTTGTACTGCCCCCACAAACTCTGGCTTCTGACCTCTTACTATCAAATTCGCCAAGCGAGAAATAGGTGAAAACCGTATGCCAATAACCACTTTCATCAAAAAATCTATAAAAAATAGAACTACTAATACTTGAATATACACAAAGTCACCTAAATAAAATGCGTGGAAAAAGGCAAACAGACCAGCAGCAAACATCAAACCTGCTCCAGCCCGGATTGCCCTTTCATTTAGAACGGGATACGGAGCAGCTACACCATGAATTTTTAAATTAGGTATTTCCTGACCGTATTGAAAAAAACCGAATTTTTTTAAGTCTGTCATCTGGTTAAAGTTAATTTTTTACTAATGCTTTTATTAATTGAGCTAACTCTGACCTGTCTTTGCTCGTACATTTACTGATAGTGCTAGTTAAATACTCATTTAAAGCTGCATTAAGAGCACCTTTAACGGCTAAAAATTGGTTTATCGTTTGTTGGCAATCTCCATCATTTGCTATTTTCAAGCGCAAGCTTTCTAGCTGACCTCCTATTCTTTTAAGACGATTATCAAGTTTTTTATTTAGCATATATACCTGATAATATACCCCCTAGGGGTATATTAGTCAAACTTTTGGATGCCTAGTAGCGAAAGCATTTTGTACTTATCTCCTCATGCGGTACAATAGCTCAACTATAAATAATTATTTGAGACTATGTATGAACTGACGATTATCGGTGGCGGGCCTGCAGGAGTTGCAGCAGGAGTATATGCTTCACGTAAGCAATTAAAAACTTTATTTGTTACCAAAGAATGGGGTGGCCAAAGTACTGTCTCTCCAGATATCCAAAACTGGATTGGTACCCCGTCAATTCCTGGTGATAAGTTAGCCACTGATCTTAAAGCCCACCTCGAGACCTATGCTGGTGATTATGTCGATGTTAAATCTAATTCTCTAGTTACTACCATTACAAAAAACTCTGAAGGATTTACAGTTACTCTAGCTTCGGGAGATGTTTTTGAAACAAAAACGATACTAGTTGCCAGCGGATCAAAGCGCCGACAACTGCCCGCCGTTAACGCTGATATATTTGAACACAAAGGTCTCACCTACTGCGCCAGTTGTGACGGCCCTATGTTTAGTGGACAAGATGTAGTAGTTACCGGCGGCGGCAACGCCGCCTTTGAGACAGCAGCTCAGCTTTTAGCCTACGCCAAAAGTGTTACTTTACTGCAAAGAGGGGCGGCATATAAAGCAGACCCTGTCACAGTGGAAAAGGTATTAGCTCACCCAAATATGACGGGGGTCCTTAACGCCCAAATAATCGAGGTTAGTGGTGATAAATTTGTTTCCGGTCTGACCTATTTAGATAAAGTAAGTAACGAAACCAAGCAACTGGCTACTACTGGTATCTTTGTCGAGATTGGCATGATACCTAACACTAGTTACTTAGAGGGTGTAATTAATTTAGATGAGTATAAGCGGGTAGTGATTGATCCTTGGACGCAAAAAACTTCTACGCCTGGCATCTGGGCGGCCGGTGACTGTACCAATGTCCTCTATCATCAAAACAACATCGCTGCCGGGGACGCAGTACGCGCGCTCGAGGATATCTATGTCACCCTTAAAACAAAATAACTAGATGAATCTATCGATAAACAAGACAAAAAAATATTACGATAAGAAGGCTTCCCTTTTGACAAATAATAAAACTCACAGCTTTCATCATGAAAAGCAATTTCAAAGTATCGTAGGCCTTTGGCCAGAAAACGGAACCATCCTAGATATTGGGTGTGCAGCCGGAATCCATGTACCGCTTTTTCTCGGAATAGGCCGAAGACTAAAGTATTTTGGTGTGGATATAAGTAATTCATTTCTACAAATTGCTCGTCGTCGCTATCCGCAACTTTCTTTTGTTCAGGGAAATATTGCCGATAAAAGTACCTTGCCGCATAAAAAATTTAGTGGTTTTTGGGCAGCGGCGGTACTAATGCATATCCCCTTAGAAAACTGGGGGGCTATGTTAAATAATATTGCAGGGTTACTTAAACCTAAAAGTTATGGTTATATTTCCTTACCGACAGAACATCCTAACAAAGAGCCTGATAATACCGACCCTAGACATTTCACTCTACTTAGTGCCAATGAACAAATTGCCATATTTAAGAACCTAGGCTGGCGGATACATAGTAAAGGAATCATAGATGGTACGACAAAAAGCAAAGTATGGCGCTGGTATATCGTGCAACTTCCCTAACAATATCTATAATTTAAATACGTAAAAGGCGCCCCTCCAGGCGCCCTTTACTTTATACAACGTAGAGTTTTGGTTTGCGCGCTTTGCTCCTATGATGGAGCGTTGTATTAGAGATACATTACCACCGCACAAACCTACAACTAGCTTCTCATAGATGCTATAGACTAGCAATTATACAAGAAAAGCTTATTTATCAGCCTCCTGTGTATAAAGGTGTGTAAAAACCTATGGATAAGCCCGGGTAAAACTTTTGTATATCTATGAGCAAAACTATTTGACTAAAAGACGATTACTTAGTCCCAATCTTTTGCTTACCCAGCAAAGAACGTCCCCACGTAGTATGCAATCACGGCCGCCACACCACCAACTGTCACCACTTCAATCATAGCTGACATGAATGCCCCACCCACTACACGCCACTTTAGTAGCCCAAGTAATACTAAAGCTGCGAATGTACCAATGACCGAAAGAGTAAAGACTTCTGTGACGCTGCCTTCAGGAATTAAAATAAATGGCAAAAGTGGAATGATTCCAAAAGCCATAAAGGATAAAAATGTAGCGGTCCCTGTGAGAGCTGGATTTGACCCTCTTGGATCTGCCATCTCTAGCTTATGGTTCATCATAAAATCAATAAAATATTCGTGGTTTTTAGTGTAGATAGTCGCTAGAGTTTCAGCGTCGGCTGGAGAGAAACCTTTTTCAACCATTAGGGCGACCGCAGCCGCTCGCTCGCCTGCTGGATTATTCTTTAAACCAACAATCTCTTTCTCCCTCGCTGCATTGTACAAATCTTTCTCTGAGCGGACTGAAAGAAAGTTACCTAGCCCCATTGACGCAGCGTCCGCAAAAAGGTTAGCTAGCCCAAAAAGCAAAACGATGACAAATGTAAGCTGAGTTGTCGAATCCGTCGACATAGCTGCCCCAGCAAAACCAGCCACCACAGCAAAAGTAGTAATGATACCGTCAATTCCACCATAGATTACTTCTCCAAAATACTGGGTTAAGGTAGATACTTTCTTCACTTCAGCCCCTTGTTTATTACTTAAATTCATATAGCTAGAGTATAACATGATACTTCTACCTCTAGAATTTTTCTATATTTTTGCTACTATGATGCCCGAAGCAGAGCGGAAAAGCTTAATTTAAAATGGCCCTATCGTATAACGGCTAGTACACAGGATTCTCATTCCTGGAATCGGAGTTCGATTCTCCGTAGGGTCACCAAAAAGAGAGCTAGTTCGAGCACTCGAGAAGCATCGAATCAAGCAAACAAAAGCAAGTCAGAAATGACTTGCTTTTGTTGTAGTAAAGCACAACAAATCTGTTATACTTGGAGTATGGAAGATGAGGCTAAGAAATTGGGAAAAAATCTCAAGGAAATTAGATTAAGTAAAGGTATTAAGCAAATCACACTTGCTAAGACTCTTAATGTAGACCGTTCGTTTGTGAGCAACATCGAAAACGGCAAGACGAACCCCACCCTCTCAACCATCAGTAGTTTAGCGAAAGCTCTCGGGGTTTCAACAAATGAACTTTTGAAATGATATGAGTACAAAAACAACTTTAAATATGGGCCTTAACAAGGCTGGTCAAGCAAAGAAAGACGAGTTTTATACTCAGATTGTTGATATTGAGAAAGAGTTAAAACACTACAAAAATCAATTTCGAGGAAAAGTTGTTTATTGTAACTGTGATGATCCATTTGAAAGTAACTTTTTCAAATATTTCGCAGGTAATTTTAATGCACTTGGTCTCAAGCGACTTATTGCGACAAGTTACAAACCATCACCAATTGCCAATACTCAAATTGGTCTCTTTGGTGAAAACGAAGTATTGGAGGCGCCTAAGGGTCGCCCTAAGGTGACAGCAAATAAATTCATTATCAACGAAGTGCATGATTTGGATGGCGACGGGGCTTTTGATTTAAGAGACATTGCTGAACAACTGAAAGCAAACAAAAATAACGAATGGTCTCCGATGGACGGTGAGGGTGATTTTAGGAGTGAAGAAAGTATTGAGTTACTCAAACAAGCAGATATTGTTGTAACAAACCCACCGTTCTCCCTCTTTCGTGAATATGTTGCTCAGTTAATGGAATACAACAAGAAGTTTTTGATTCTTGGTGACCAAAATGCTGTGACCTATAAAGAAACTTTCGGATACGTCAAAGAAAATAAGCTTTGGCTTGGTTACGATAATGGTGGGACAAAATGGTTTCAAGTTCCCATGGATTACGACATTCCAACTGAATCAAGAAAGAAGATTGAGAATGGAATCAAGTACTTTAGTATGGGAAGAATTATGTGGTTTACGAATCTAGAAACTACAAAACGAAATGAAAGCATTGTTTTATACAAGAAATATAGCCCAGAAGAGTTTCCAAAATATGACAATTACGATGTCATAAACGTCGATAAGGTTTCGGATATACCAATGGACTATGATGGAGTAATGGGTGTTCCAATAACATTTGTCGATAAATATAATCCGGAACAATTCGAAATATTAGGCATTGCAAATTCAGCAAGGTGGATTGGATACGAGTGCTACACAATCATCGAAGGCCGGAAAATATATAACAGAATTTTAATTAAGAGAAAAAATTAGTATGAAAATCGAACTACACCGAATCAAGATAAGTGATGTTGTGAATGGATACGCAGACAACCATGAAGAAGGTGTAGTTGCGTATGGCGGAAAGCTAGATGTCAGACCAAAATATCAGCGTGAATTCGTATATAAAGAAAAACAGCGTGATGCTGTTATAGATACAGTTAAGAAAGGATTCCCTCTCAACGTAATGTATTGGGTTAAAACAGCAAAAGATAGTTTTGAGGTGCTTGATGGACAACAACGAACAATCAGTATTGGCCAGTTTGTAAACGGTGATTTTTCGGTTGATTTTAATGGTCGAACAGCAATGTTCCACAACCTTACCAAAGAGGAACAGGAACAAATTCTTGATTACGAGCTGATGATTTATCACTGCGAAGGAACCGACAAGGAAAAGTTAGACTGGTTCAAGATCATAAATATTGCAGGAGAAAGACTGACTGACCAAGAATTACGAAATGCTGTCTATACTGGCGAGTGGCTTTCGGATGCAAAACTGAAGTTCAGTAAGTCTGGTTGTGCCGCTTATTTACTTGCGAATGACGGCGGAGCCTTGCTCACTGGTTCACCTATCAGACAAGAATACCTAGAAACCGCCTTGTCATGGATACATAACGGTGAGATTGCTGAATATATGGCAGTTCATCAGCATGACAAAAATGCTGACGCTTTGTGGGAATACTTTCAAAATGTCGTTGCATGGGTACGAAAGAACTTCACCAATTACCGTAAGGAGATGTCTAGTGTAAATTGGGGTGAACTTTATAACCAATATAAAGACGTAAAACTCAACGCTGAAAAGCTTGAAGTTGAGATTGCACAATTAATGCAAGACGAGGACGTGACAAAGAAGTCTGGCATTTATCCGTATGTACTGACCAGACAAGAGCGTCATCTTTCAATCAGAGCGTTTAACGACAAGATGAAGCGAGAATCATACGAACGCCAAAAAGGAATTTGCGTTAAGTGCGGCGAGCATTTTGATTTAGGTGAAATGGAAGCCGACCACATCACTCCATGGCATGAGGGTGGTAAAACAACTGCTGAAAACTGTCAGATGCTGTGCAAGCAAGACAACCGAACTAAATCTGGTAAATAATTTATGGGGACAGAACAAAGTCATGGTTCAGAATGGAAAAAGTGGGACTTACACCTGCACTCATTTTACACATCGGTTAATAACCAATTTTCTCCATCTACGGAGGACGACTACATAAATAAGATTGTTAGTGAGGATATTAAAGTTGTTGGTTTGACCAATTACTTTAGTTTTAGTGATAACGACTGGACCCTCAAGTCTAAACTTGAAGCAAAGGGGGTATTGGTTTTTCTGAACCTTGAACTTAGGCTAACCTATACAAATAAAGAAGACGATTGTTGTGACCTACATCTTATTTTTTCAAACGACCTTACACGACAAGATATTGAGACATTTTTAACTAAACTTAATTGCTCAGTTTCTGGAACTCAGAAAACACTTATTACTGTCACAAGTGATGCAGACAAAAAGGTTGCAGTTGTTGAATTTAATAAAATTACTGAAATTCTTGCTGACCCAGCCTTGGTAAACCTGCGTAGCAAGGTACTTATCGGAATGCTTTCTAGAGGTAAAGGTAATTCTAGAAGCTCCCAGATGTATGAATCTTTAACTAAGGACTCAGACTTTATAATCCACTCAACAAGTAAGGTTGCAAACATCAATGACGACATCAAATTTTGGACGGGTCAGGACGCGGAAAAACCTCTTGTTTGTAAGCCACTTTTCCAAAGTAGCGATGCACATAGCACAGCAGAAATCGGTACGAAGTATTCATGGGTTAAAGGAGAACCTTCTTTTGAGTCACTTCGACAGGCAGTAGTTGATTATGATAATCGAATTATAATTCAAGACAGAAACCCGTCAGAGAACAAAAATTCGTCACCTGAATTGTTTATTGACCGTATTGAATATAAGCAAGACGGACACACACATATCGTCCCTTTCAGCAAAGACTTAAACTCTGTCATTGGTAAGCGAGGAGCAGGAAAATCTGTTTTACTTAAGCATATTGTTTTCAACGTTCTTGGAGGAAAAGAGATTAAAAAGCTAAGTGAATTTAAAATTTACTGGTGTGATGGTGCATCAGATAACAAGTTTGTCGAATATATACCACAAAACTATTTGTCAGCTATTACCTATGAGGATGGTGATAAATATGATGAGCGTGACAGTATGCTTAGAGCACGCTTGTTTAATAATGATTTATTTAAGAATGCGGACGCAAACAAGACAGATGCTGTTAATTCTATTGAGTTGAAAATAAATGGAAAGATTAAAGACGCACTAAATCTCCATAAGCAAATTGTAGATACCACTAATCAACTTAAACCTCTAGGGAAATCTGAAGATAAAGAAAAAGCAATAACAATAAAACAAGAGGAAATAAACAAGCTCGGTAAAATTAACATAACTGATACTGACATAACAAACCAGTCAAAATATTCTTCCGAAATTACCTCTTTGACTAGTGAAATTAAGTTGTTAGAGCAAGACGTTCAAATTATTAAAAATATTAATAACGACGATGAAGTAAATCTTATTACAGTTGATGACGAGGCGTTCTTTGGACTATCTCAAACAACTCTAGATTTAATACAAAAGCACATTGAGCAACTTTCAAGCCAAGAAATAAAAACTTATCTTGGTAGTTTACTAGCCGACTTGGCAAAAAAAGTACAAACAAAGAAAGATGCGAAAGTTATTGCTGAAAAGAATCTCGAACCTATAACTGTAAAGTTACAGCAAAACAAGACAGTGGAAAAAGTTCTTAATGAAATCAACAAACTAGACGAAGAGAAAAAAGAAATTGAAAAGTTAGACAAATTTGTTAAAGACTCAACGTTAAAGAAGCAAGAAATTATTGATGAGATTGCGGATTTATACCTGTCATTTAAAGTAAAAATTGAAGCGGTTGTCGAAACTCTAAAAAATGAGTTTAGTGACTTTACTTTCATCACATTCGACTTTACCGTCAGTTATGATATTGGGTCGTACAAAAATAGATTTTTTGATGTCTATATAGATGGTCGCTCTGGAGAACGATTCAAGAAATTTATAACTGATGGTAAAGACTTTAACAAAATTGAACTGACAGAAATCATTAAGGATATTATTGACGACGCAGATACAGCAAAGCTAAAGACCACGGGTGGCAGTAAGGAAAGTGCTTTGGTTGCCCTTCTAAGTTGTAGATATGATATAGACTTTACAAAATCGGTTAAATACAAAAACGGAACTGGTTTGGTACATTTTGAGAACATGACTGGTGGTCAAAAGGCTATGGCATTACTAGACCTGATTTTCAACCTATCTAAGAGCGGATATCCCATCATAATTGACCAACCTGAGAACGACATTGATGTGTCTGGCATTTCAGATGATTT
This sequence comes from Minisyncoccota bacterium, assembly GCA_035324355.1. Taxonomy (GTDB): domain Bacteria; phylum Patescibacteriota; class Minisyncoccia; order Phycocordibacterales; family UBA918; genus OLB19. Next base: position 8,845 of record DAOLBU010000003.1, on the reverse strand, counting down.
GAAAAAACTTATTTTAGACCAAAAGCAAAAACGCCAAGTTATAATTGCAACTCATAGTCCAAACCTACTGTTACTAACTGACTCTGAAAATGTCGTTGTAGCGGAGAATAAAGAAAATCTGATTGAATATCGTAATGGTGGAATTGAGGATTCGGCTATACAGAATGACATTGTCGCAATACTTGAAGGAGGTAAAGACGCCCTTACAAAACGTATGCAGAAACTAGCTATCAGGTAACCCCGTTGCTTATTACTTTTCCATTTTTAAGTGTAAGTTCACTACTCACACACTCCAACACCGACCTCTGCTCCAATACTGACCCTTCATTCAATACAAACCTTGCGTAGTCTCGAACATCAATTGTTTCAATCTTCTCGGTCTTCTTCTTGCCCAAGAACATCGCTTGAAGCTTCTTAAACTTCTGAATCTCAGTGTTTAACTTCATATTTAGCTTTACTTGGTCGAGACTTATAGTGTCGAGCATTTTGATCATAGCTGTGACGAGGTCTGTCTCATTGATGGCTGGATTTTTGCAACTTCTGTCTTTGGCTTTGGTACAACGATAGTAAACGTGACGATTCACACCTCCCGCCTTAAGCTTCTTGAACTTCTCATCAGCCGTAATACCTGAACCACAAACGCCACATTTCATAATTCTGGTGAAAGCGAACTCCTTGCCTTGTGATTTGATTACCTGTGACCTTATTGAATTCCTCGTTTCATCAAAAAGTTCTTTAGTGATTATTGGCGTATGTTTACCCTCATACCAGATGCCTGCACCTTTCGGGAATTCAAATTTCCCGTAGTAGAACGTGTTATTGATAACCTTAAAGACATTTCCAATACTGAGATGGTAACCACGAAGTGTTCTGAAGTTTAAATCGTACTTCAGCCATGCGTGTACTTTGGTAGCACTCCACTTATCGTAGGCTATCTTTTCAAAAATCTGTTTAATGATGTCTGCTCTATCGGGGTCGATTTCAACTTCACACTTTGCTAGTCTTCCATCTACTTTTCGATACCCTGTCGGAGGTTGTGCTGGCCACAAACCCATCTCACACCTTGTTCTCTGTCCTCGCTTCACATTGATACTTTTGTTGTCGTTCTCAAGCTTTGCCTGAGAACATAGAATCATAAGGAGAAACTTATCGCTTGGTGAATTAGTGAAATTTTGCCCAAACGTCTTAATGGTGATGAGCTTCTTTTGATCCATTCGATCAACAAGCTTTCCTAAATCACCCGCATTTCGAGATAACCGATCTGGTGCCCAAGTGATGATGGCGTTAAAGATACCGTTATCAATATCTCGGACTATTTCCTCAAATACTGGTCGTTGCCCAGACTCTTTGGCTGAGTGCGACTCTCGTCTAATTTCAACCACATTAAGCTTTTCTCGTTCTGCAATTTGCGTCATTTCCTTGATCTGCGAGTCAATCGAAAGAGCTTGTTTTTCATCACCCTCGGTCGACTTACGAGCATATAGGCAGTAGCGGTACTCACTTGGTAATACTTCTGTCATAGGTTAATTAATGACAGAACCATTTGTGGTGCAAAGCTATGCAGACTAAAAATAACGTTACATACTCGGCCTAACCCTTAGCAATAATTAAGTAGTGCGATAAGATGAAAAATGATGGCAAATCTGCTATCATGCATCGACAATACCTAAACCAGCAAAGCAATTTCTGGCATGGTAGAAAAAATCCTACGCAAATAGAAACGGCCACATAAGCCGGCACTTATTTGCGTAGGTTCTCACTCGAAAGAGTGAGAGATAATTCCGAAAGGAGTTGTCGTCGGTCTTGTGTGGCCATTTGTGTTTCTCAAGATTTTATAAATAAAAACCTACGCAAAAAATATGGAGCAAAATACTCAAGAAGTGAAGAAACCGCTTTATAAAAAGAAGTGGTTTTGGATTGGTGGTTTTATATTATTAGTAATTATTGGAACTGCGAGCAGTGACCCTCAGTCTTCGACATCTACGCAAAGTAGTGAAAATACTCGAACCAACAATTCTACGATTGAGCAAGAAGAAATTATAAATATTCAAGCAACTGACCTAATTGCAGACTATAGAGCTAATGAGATAGCTGCGGACTCAACATACAAAGGTAAGACAGTCCAAGTGACTGGAGTAGTTGGATCAATTGCTAAAGATATTCTGAATAATCCATATGTGACACTCAAAAACGAATCGGGGTCCACATTTGAATCAGTACAATGTTTCTTTAGTCGAGCTGATGAAGCTAGTCTAGCAAATGTGTCAAAGGACACCAGAATAACTCTACAAGGAAGAGTTTCGGGATGGTCCCTGTCTAGTGTAGTTATACGAGACTGCTCGATACTAAATTAACCCACTCTGAAACCAACGTCATCATTAGGGTCTTCACCATTCCCAAAGTCCACAAACACAATCTTATTGTCACCCGGCTTTTTTCGGTCGAGGTGGTACCAGTTATCGGGACGGGGTCGTTTATAGTCTTTATGCTTATTATCTAGGTGATACTTAATAGCCCTGAATTCACCCTGCTTGATTTTCTCGACTAGTTTACCCTCAGCTAGATCATTGATTGACTCAGTCCCAACCCGTATCGCATCTTCAATTGCCACTTCAAAATCAATATCGTCATTGACCCAACGATATAAGGTTTGACGTGATATTCCTAGTTTTTGGCAAACGTAGGATTTATTCGGTAGAGCTTGTAGTTCAATAATAATCTGCTTTTGCAGTTTCTTAGACTTTCTCATAATTACCGATTAACTTACGTTTTTTGCCTGTCAGCATCTCGAATTTTAAACAGATTAAATCACAGAATACTGGCTCTAGTTCCGCTAGAAAAGCTCGACGCTTCAGTTGTTCTGAAGCAACTAAGACACTTCCAGATCCACCAAAAGAGTCGAGAATGATATCACCGACTTTTGTACATCTTCTGATTGCTTTCTCATATACAGTAGGTGGCTTAGCGGTGGCATGCTTGTATTCACTCCCCGCTAGTCGCTTAGCAGTCCAGATATTTATATCGTCAAAACCCTCGTTACCAGATCCGATATCGACATTCATAATCTCAGTGTATTCATTATGTTCAGAGAGATAAGGCTTACCAATAGTCCCATAGATACATGGTTCGTAGCACTTATTAAACGCCACTCTTGGAGTTGGGTTATGACCATTCTTAATCCAAAGACAGACTCGCTTATTTTGAATACCGAGTTCACGATATAGTGTTTGTAGGATCCAGATATGTTGCTCAGTGTTCCAATAAAAGATATGGGCGTCTGACTGTACGAATTTTATGGCTGTTCTTATGTTCTGGCGCAAGAAATCTATATATTCATCATCACTTCTCGTATCATTGACTGTCCCACCATAGTTTTGTTTACCACCCAATCCCTTATTGTAATCTAGATCGATATTATAGATCGGATCAGACATAATCATCGAAGCTTTATCTGTGCCAAGAAGTCGACTCAATACTTCTGGGTCATTCGAGTCGCCGCACACTAGCCTGTGCATACCCAATTCAATCACATCACCAATCTGGGTTGTTGGAGTCTTAATTTCCGCCAATATCTCCTCATCGGCCTTCTGAGTCAACTCAACATTAATGGTAGTATCCCAGACATCATCAAGTAATTCTGAATCAAATCCAATATTCACGAGCAAGTCATAATCAAACGACTTCAATGCTTCTAAATCCCAATCACCACCAAGAGCATTACTGGCAAGCATATACCGTCTAGATTCATCTTCAGTTAGTGGGCGATTTGGTACTCGAACATCAATCAATTCCTCTCCACGACCGAGTAGTTGAAGTGCTTTTACACGCTGGTGTCCTGCTAGAATATTTCCATTACAGTCAATGGCTGGGATTTCAACCACGTTGTATTCTTTAAGACTACGTTTTAGATCCGACATTTGTTTATCGGTAATCTTTCTCGGGTTTACCTCTTGTGGAATTAAATCATTAATTTTTCTTTGCTCTGTAGTCCAATATAGTGATTCCATACTCATTTATTTAATTTTATAAACGAGAAAGCCCACTTCGCATGGAAGACACAGAAAATAATAAACTTAATTTCTAGGCTTTCTCAACGAAGTGGGCGTGGCAAAATGCGGGGCACCACTAAGTAATATTCAACTGGCAACAACTTTTTTGGGTTTAATTAGCGAGAAACTCGTGTCGGACTACGGTAAAATTCACGATTATTCTGCTTGCGTTTCATTTGATGTAATTGTTCAATAGTATCTTTACCTAAATAGATTGGGATGTCTGATGACTCAATAGCCAATTCTGTTTCTCCTGACCTTAGTTCATCAGATAAATCTTCGGGTAAATCATAAGATACGGTAATGGTAAAAGTATCATGATCGACCTTCACAATACGAGGTGAGCAATACAAGCGTTTATTACCCTCTACAGCCTTTGAGAATTTCTCTGTTGGTCTCCGCTCACGATTATGAAGCTGGATATCAGTGAGTAATATTTGCTTTTTCTTGCTCATATTACAAAGATACCACTAGGTGTAAAAAATGTAAAATAATTATTGTGGATACTCTAAAGTTGTGATATGCTTACGGCATGCATGTAAAACAACAACAACTTTTGGCTCTTATAGACAGTGACCCAAATATTGGGTCATACAGTCTTAGGGCGATTGCTGATAAAATCGGTGTATCTGACAAGCCACAGATTGTTAAGTACCACCTTTCTCAACTTGAAAAGGCTGGATTAATTCAGATGAATCTAGCTGAAGGCGTGCTAAAGCGAGTTCGTAAGGGATTTACTAAAACTACTTTGAATTCAGTCTATTCCCTGCCAGTTGTAGGGACAGCTAACTGTGGGCCAGCAACAATCTTTGCTGACTCAAACGTTCAGCAATATTTAAAAGTATCTTCTTCCCTTTTACCTTATAACAAAAGTGATTTATACGCTCTCATTGCTGATGGTAATAGTATGAATAAGGCAGAAATTGATGGGAAGAAAATCGAGAGTGGTGACTTTTTACTTGTCGATAGCAGTTATAAAAATTATAAAAACGGTGATGTGGTAGTGGCCGTTATTGATGGTATGGCAACTATTAAGCGCTACCACGAAGATAAGCCACACCAACGAATCGTATTGAAAGCTGACTCAACCGAAAAGTATCTACCTATCTTCATTCACGAGGGTGATGATTTTCAGTTTAGTGGAAAAGTCGTGGGAATTATTAAAGGTTGATTGTATAGATTCAGTAATTTAAAAATGAAACAAGATAATGTAACTAGGCGATTAAAATTTTACGGAGCAAATGATTACGCTACGTATTTTGATCTAAAAAGAATCCCCGACTATCTTGATAGTTTCAATGATAAAAAAACCGACTATAAACTTGAAGAAGTAATCGAGCTATATAATATTTTACTGTTTCTAAACAACGAAATACTACCTAACAGTATAACCAGTGAAAAACGTTCATTTTACAAAGCACTTTCACCCAAACTTAACAAGGTGATTTCTTTGTTTTTTAATAGTCTAACTGAATTAAACATAACAACATTAATCACACAAATTAGCTATGAATACCGTCAAGATCTAATTTTTCTGTTAGCGAAATATAAAATACATGAGCAAATTTCTGCAAAAACTTTGCTGTCTGCTTTAAAAAATATTGATGTAAGTATTAGTGAAATACTTGAAAATAAATTTATCGTTACTGCTTATAATCAGGATATACGCTTACTAATTATGAGCACTCCTCAGAATGCGGAACTTATCTTATACAAGTACTTAGAAGCTACAGGTAGACGTGAGGTATATTTACCAGAAAGCTTAACTTCTGATGATATTAACGGTCTTTTGAATAGTTATATTGACTCAGATAAATCGAACCCAAATTACCTTAAATTAATTGCTGAGACACGAGTCAATGTTATGTATGGCATTGACGATAAACTGAAACTTAGAGCAAAACGTAAGTACAATCTCTTAAACGAAGAATTTTTCAGTAACGAAGCTACTGGTCTGACTTACGGTTGCGAAGTTAGTATCTCAAACGAGCAGGAGGAGGCTCTAATAGTAACCAACGATAATTTGGTACATAAATATTCATACAGCAATCACTGGCTTGAACAAAACTCAAACCCAGACCAAGTAATTTACAACTTTGCTAATCTTTTTAGTTTTGTCAGACAGGATTTTATATTAAATATGCCATCATATAATTCTGAACTCGGAGTCCTTGAACGATTTATTGGAGTTAAGGGAAGAGATACTTATCCTAAAGGTATTGCATTTGAATCAAAGTGGCTACATGCCCTATCTCATACGGCACTATACGAGAAGTTTCTGCAGTCTAAAAAAAGTGGTTTGGAAGATGTTATTCGCTATTTCTTTGAGGATCACCTTTTAAGCCAATTTGGAACTGATGGCTTTAAATATAAGTCGTCGAGTAAAGCGAGTACATACCTTGAAAAAAGTCGCCACCTTTTTGTTGAAATGGAGAGTATTATTAAACAATTCTCATTGTACGTAGAAAATAATGAAATTGATAAAGACTTACTGGCAATCACGTCTGATCAGGTTCGTTATCATAACATTCCAAGCCTTATAGTTAATAAATATGTATATATATGTAGCGACAACGATGAGATTCAAACTATCCAGTATTTTCTGTTTTCAGATCAATCTAGTCTTGGTTACATCAACGACTCACTTCAGGCAACTAATCTATACGAATTATTGTCAGCTAACGAAGTGAAATATGAAGATTTTGATGATCATCAAAAGCCAAGAATCAATAAACTTCTGGACTTGGGTGTTTTAGAAATAGTAGAAGATTTAATTAAGTTTCGTAGCAAAAACCAAGTAGATGCACTAAAGGACCTTTTTGATGTTGACGTATTAAGCTACTACCACAAATCTAGGGATATGCATCTCGAGATAGATCATATGGTAGATAGAGGTTGGCTAGCAAAAAAGACAGGATTACTAACCAATCCTGAAGCTAGCTACTTTAATTATGTTCTTAACCAACAGGAATTTAGTGGTGGTTATGATTTGCGTAACAAATATCTTCATGGATCTCAAGCAGATAAGGATAATGAGAATGCTCACTATACAACTTATTTAATAGCTTTAAAACTAATGATATCTTTAGTAATTAAAATCTATGATGATTTCTTGCTAAGAAATCGTATTGAATCTACTAGATCATAAAACTTCTATTACCACAGCCACTAAATATAACAAGTATTGTGATAACAAAAACCAGAAACATTGAAGAAGTAGAAAAAAGACTCCAGTTCACGATAGTTCTAGGAATGTTCTTCCCTGTTCTTTTGGAAGCACTTTTCAACATGAATGGTTCTGATACTAGAGAGATATCAAGTACGCTTCTTAAGGCTGGTTTGCTTATAACTATATTAATTACCAACTACCTAATTTTTGAGTGGACAAAGAACAAACTCTCAAAAAGACAACTTGATTATCTGAGTTGGAGTTTCTTTTCTACAATTGCTTGCTATGGGAGTGTATTTCTATTCTTAGGATTTGTTGCAAATGGAAACATAAACTCAATTAACAGTGTGGTGGATTTTATTTACGGATTCGTACTAGCTGGTTCAATGTATATACCTGTAGTGAGTATTGTAATCATGCTACTTAAACAAGTCGTATCTGTTTATAAAAAGCTATCAAAATGAATATGAATATTAATGAAATTTTAGAAAAAGTGAAGGTCGTTTGTAAAAATATTTCAGACAATGATTCTGGTATTTGGCACACATCTGAATGGAACATTTGTTCCCATATACAAAGTGGTCTAGTTTATGCATTTCCTGAATACAATCTTGATGTTGAATTGATAAAACATGACGGTAGGCGTCCAGATATTGTCATTCACCATAGAGGGAATAACACTGATAATCTTGTAGTTTTTCAAGTCAAAATTCGACCTACTGCAAAAGACCTTCAGGATGATATGGACAAGATTAATGAAACATTCTTTGCAGAACCATATAATTATAAATTTGGTGTTCTGATATCCATTGGACAATTACCTAAAAAGTTACCTGAGTTTGATAAGGGAAAAGTAGGCATACTAGAAGTATATGGTTGGGCTCTAGATGAAACTACACGCGACCCAGTAACTCTGTAAAAAGTGTCACTTTTGTCACTTTTTATCCTCTCGAGAAGCGTCGTTAGCAATCCAGTGTCAGTAGCTCTAAAAGCCTTACTGGACAATGTTTTTATTTGGTTCCATCACTCTTTGGCTCACCAAAGAGAGAGCTGGTTCGATTACTCGAGAGGGGTTCGAACTAGCTCCAACAAAACAAGTCCGCCCAACTAAAATAGTAAAAACCCGCCAGAGGTCTTGCGACATGGCGGGTAAGCAGTGGGGCTGCTCAGTCCTGTTACTTGTGACGACCACAGCCGGGCGATCCGGAGATCACGTGCGGCGTATACCGCTCGCGTCTGTCTCGCTGCGTACGCCCTCACATTTTCGTTGGCGTTGTGCAGGCGATCTGGATGAACGTGACGAAGCTGCATGGCAGCCCATTTGCGGATTTCCTTCTCGTCCTTGAAGAGCGAAGCGTCGAGCATCTGGAGAACGCGTTCGGCGTCCTTGACGCTCTTTACCACGATCTCGTCCGTGGGTGGCTGCCAGTCAGCGGGCGGTGTTGCCACCTTGCCGCTGAAGAGATCCTTCAAGAACTGTGCCTTGTCGAATCCCTTCAGGTTGTCGTCCACATTCGCCAGCCACCGGCCGACGAATCCGAGATCGCCACTCTCCTTATTCTGAGCGGCTTCCTGCAGATAGTTGAACTCGCTCCGCAGGAGCGCTTCAGGCCGAGACATTCCGGCA
>DAOLBU010000002.1:51207-56846 GCA_035324355.1 Minisyncoccota bacterium | reverse complement strand
TCTGGGTGAGCCAAGGTAGTAGCAATAGCGGCTCCAGTCGTACTAGGCACAATATTCAATGCAGCGGCTCTTCCAGCACGATGATCTCTTTTACTCGGGCCATCCACCAATGACTGTGAGGCAGTATAAGCATGAACAGTATTTAGAACTGCCTTATCAATTCCAATAGCTTCTTTTAGGACAGCAATAAGAGGACTAGTCGCGTTAGTGGTACAAGAAGCATTGGAAGAAATCTGACAGGTCGCAAGCTCACTATCATTGACTCCCATCAGCACAGTTGCACCAGTCACACCTACCGCAGCTGGATCACCTTTTACGGGGGCTGAAATGACCACCCGTTTCGCTCCTGCGTCTAAGTGTAGTTTAGAACCTTCATACGTTGCGAAGAACCCAGTAGATTCAACTACAACATCGATATTTAAATCTTTCCAAGGCAGCTTGTTAGGTTCACGTTCTTGCGTAAAATTAATTTTCTTATTATCCACCAAAAGGTTGCCGTCTTTCACTTCTACCGTAAAAGGACTCCGTCCGTAGACTGAATCATATTTTAGTAAGTAGGCTAAATTTTCTAAATCACCAAGATCATTAATAGCCACCACCTCAAAATCAGGATGAGCAAAGGCTAATCTGAAAAAAGTTCTTCCAATGCGACCAAAACCATTAATTGCTACACGAACCATAAAAAACTAAAACTTATTGCTAACTCCTACTACTATAACGGTAAATCGCCCTAGGTACACTAGTGATTATCCTCAGGCTCTTGGCGGCGACGGAAAAGAAACCAAAGTAGGAAAAGTAAGACTAGGAATAAAAATCCCAGTATCGGAACTAGTGGTTTAAACACACTGACAATTTTGTCCGGAAAAACCACCTCATTTTGGCTACTACCTCGGTAAATAAACTCGATTTGCTTGCGATAACGTCCGACAACCTCTGCTTCAAAGTCAAAAATTTCGATCTCCAAACGGGACACCCCCTCTACCGCAAAAGGAGCCACTGAAGCCTCATAAGCTGTCCGGTCTTTATTAATGCGCAACAAAAAAGAATAGCCTTGCCTATGATTGTCAGGATCGAGAATAGTTGCGACAATCGACTTTAGATGTCGAGGCAAGGCTTGGTAAGGAATACTGATTAAAAATGTTTCTGCCGAGGAGAGGACTATTTTTCCTGAATCAAAATTATACATTTGCCCACCTTGAGTGATAATAATATTCGCCCGGTTAAAATTAAAGTCTGGGAGATTTATTTCAGGCACCTCAGTTACTATTTCGCCGACTCCTGTGCTCGGGGACTTACTCACTTTTAAAACGGCTCCGGAAGAAATAGTCCCATCATTCCCAATTACAAAAACCGTATAATACTGTGTCGGGTAGAATTCTAAAGCCCCAGAATCATAAAACTGATTCCCTGTGCCTTCGTAGACCACTGCCCCATCATAAGGATCTGTCGGATAGCCGAGATGGTTACGAACCACCCTCACAGTAGCTTCAGCTATTTGTGCTGAGCGACTCCAGAATAAAGCTACATCATGACCATTTATTTGATAGTTTAATCCAAAAACGTTAACGGGGATGTTGTTTTCTCTAGCCTTGGTTTTAAATTCCCCACGACTCAAGACCACCTCCCGACCATCTACCATATAGCCAATTAATTCATATAGATACACCGTACCTGGCTCGAGATTAGTGATTGAGGTTTGCTGGGACTGACGATAAACATCGTTAATAATATAACCATCACTATAAGCGTCACTTCTTCCCCAACGCAAAACAAACCGAGAAGGTAGACTAGTCTGCCAAGAAAAAAGCGCACTATTAGTTTCAGGCTTTATGTCAAGATTAACTAATCGAAAAACTCGATTACTCGAAGGAGACGTAGATGTAGATGTAGCGGTGGGGATGATAACGACTTGTGCGGGAGTAGTAGTCGCTAAAGCATTTGATGTGGTGGAAATATTTCCGGCGTTATCAAAAGCATATACCTCATAGGTATATAACGTTTCAGGCATTAATCCAGTATCCGTAAAAGTCGTTAAAGTAGTAGTGGCTATCGGCAGACTATCACGCAAGAGCACATACCCGCCCATCATAAAATTGTCAGCTGAAACACTCCAGGTAACATCAATCTGGGTCGGCGCCACGGGAACAACTTCAAGTAAGACTGGGGTGGAGGGAGGAGTAATATCTTCTCCCACTAAGAGTCTAATATTAAACTCACTACTAGCGGCCAATGACACCGCTGGCACCAATACTCCCAAACAAAAAAAGCCAAAAATCAGCTGACGATATCTTTCTTGAATTTCTCTGAAAAGCTTTAGTGTTTTTTCTACCATGTGCGTCATCATTCATAATATTATAACGCAATGGCTGTTAGAGTAGTGGTAGCAACATACTCACCCTCTGGTACTACTACCCCACCCCCGACGACTACCCGAAAATGAATTGTCGTAGTTGCTCCGCCTGGGTGATTAGTTAGACCTTGAGCTATTATTTTTTCACTAATACTGAGACCATCCCAACACACGAGAGGAGTGTTATTCCCACCCACATCACATAACGAACCATTGTCTCTAAAGCGATCAATAATATCATCTCCTTCCGGTGAAAAGCCAAAATGTGCTTGTGTCGGGTTAGTCAAAAAAACCAGGTCAGGATCTGGACTAGCAACTGGTACATAATCAGCAATAGTGTCTCCATCTTTTTGCATGGACGGTGAGTCTTCAGTTTGAATACTTAACTGATAGCCTGCTGGGCTATCGGTCAAAACAGACACACTGGTTGACCCATTAGCGACTCCTCCAGTAATACCCCCGATAGTCGGAGACATCACCACATTGGCAGCAGCTGTCATACTAATGCTAACTTCTTGCATCTGTTGGTAACCAGCACGCAAACTATATGAGGCACTATCACTTAAACCGGTAGCAATTTCTCCCGCAGTACTTTCCAGACTATAACTAGCTGAGTCAGATAAACCTCCACTAAAATTTACACTATCGCTTTGCATGTGATAGTTATTACTTGTACGCACCTCGGCTGACACAAACACAATACTAGCGCACAGGATGAGAGTGAGTACAGCTGATTGTAAGAGAAGATTGTAAAAGGAACGAAAAGTCATGGGCTTTTAACCTTTACGTTTAAGTTCGAAGGTTTTAAAGAAGGTGCGCAGACTAAAGAGAATAAAGAAGAGGATTAAGAAAGCACCTCCGACAATCTTCCAAGGCAAAACCCAGAAAGTAGTTGTTAACTCATCCACAATGTCATCATACCCTCGATTAACATAGGCTGTGGCCGTATAGCGACCAAACAGCAATCCCCGATCAAAAATAACTTCTCGGGTACGTAACGACTTAGGCAGAACAAACCAAGGTTCAAGTTCGATAAAGCCAACTTCTTCACCAAATAAATTATGAATGCGTACTTCTCCGTAGGGATTAAGGTGGATTGAACCAGTATTTTCAAAAAGTATGTTCATCCGAATAGGTCCTTTTTCATACCATAATTTTTTATTAACTTTCGTGAGTTCTTTCCCTGCACCCGAAGTCTCAACGTCGCCTGGTACTGTCACGAAAAATAATGTGCCAATACGCGCGATAATCGGGGAGCGTGGAGCGGTGGGATTCTCTTCCATTCCTTCAGTTCTAACTGTAGAGATAAGTACTCCACCGTAGTAACCTCCTGGTTCAGCATCTAAAGGAATACTAATTGTCACCGGAATTTTGGCTCTCTCCCCCAAGGCGAGCGTGAAAGAATCTTGTGGGAAACTAATATAATCCTTAATAGTGTAAGGTCCACGAGAATCACCTAACAGTACCACTGACTGTGAACCGTCACTGGAACCAGACATATCCTCAATAGTTAAATCAAAAACTCGTCCGTCACTAATACGATTAGCTACAGAAATTTCATAGACCACTGTCTCTCCAGGCTTAACTTCAAGCTCCACGCGCCCGGGCCCTACCACAAAGTCACCTTGATCAATCACTCCTTGAAGTTGTTCGGATTTAAACCAATGGTTGTTGGTATTCTCAACCGCTACAGCTGTTGAGGTTGCATCACTATTTGCTCCGACTGCTTCACTTAATGTGACAATAACAACTTCACTACCAGGACGATTATTTTCTTGGGCTAAAGTTAGAGAAAGGGGTAAAAATAAGAGTCCAACAACAAAAGCGATATATGCTTTTATAGTATTTGTTGCAGTCATAATATTGACTACAATACCCCTATTGGTTAGTTGCCGTCAAGGTTGCTGTGGCTGTATAGACATCTTCTTCTAGAGCTGGAATCGGCGAGTTTGGAACATGTACCCGGAAGTGTACTGTAGTGGTAGCACCCAGCGCCGCACTACTGCCCCGATCAATAATCTGGAAACCAGTAGTCATTGGCTCCATCCAACAGCGGTCTGCTGTATGACTTCCGGGTTCATTACAATCATTACCATCATTGATAAAAGAAGAATCTAAGTCCGCAGAATCAGCAGCACTAGCAGTGTAGCCAAAAACCGCAGAGGTACTAGCGGTTGAAAATAGATAGGTTGGTTCGCCTAAGGCAGTAGCTGGGTAATCATGAATAGCGCTACTTAGAGAAACATCACCACGCATGGCATTACCAGAACTTGTAGTAGCAAAGGCAATGGACATTACGTATCCTCCAGCACTGTTTGTTCGTACAACGGCTGTTGTTGAACCGTTGGCCGTACCTCCAGTGATACCTTGTAGGGCACCTACCATAGTAACGTTAGGTGCCTGAACCAAGAAAGAAATTTCATCCGTAATCGTTTGTTTGATGGTAAACGGAGTACCTGCTACTGCTCTACCAACACTTGGCTCAACCATAAAGAACATGGTCGCTATCACAGCAAGAATTAGACTTGTGGTAACAAGAGACTGAGTAGCGTTACTTAGATAATATTTAATATTCATACGTGCGGTTTTAATAATTTAACTTTAACAGTAATTTTGGCTCTTTGGACTGATAAATTGGTCTTTTGTGTACAACTTTCCTGGGTCCTGGGTCTATATTCGAAGGACAGACATAAGCGAGTGCAATTCAAGGCGGCCAAGTAAAATATGACGAGTCGTACTAATTGTACGGTGAGTAATATTTTACGCAGGACAACAAAGAATTGTGCCGCTTAGAGCAGTCCTGTTCTAAATGAAGCTGCCCAGAGACTTAAATATATATTTATAGTTTTTCATATATTTTATTTATTACTTCATTATTACGGGGTTTCTGGTTCGGGCTCAGGTTCAGGTGTTGGCTCGGGTTTAGGTTCAGGCTCCGGAGTTGGCTCAGGGACAGACTCTGCTTCTGGCACAGGTTCTGGTTCAGGAGTCGGTTCCGGAGATAGTGTATTATTAGCCGGAATGTGGTTAAGTAAAGCCTCTAACTCTTGTACTCGTAGTTCAAGAATATCGACCTTGGACTCTATCATAATCATACGTCCATATATTTCCTTAATGGCTTCGACCACGACTGCTACCAAATTTCCAATATTTAGTGACCAGTATTCCCCACCCTTGCGCACTACTTCCGGGAAAACCAAATCAACTTCCTGAGCCAAGAAACCAATTTCCCGATCGACACCGAAGCGTTCTGTGTCAAGCCAGGCGTATGACACCCCTCGCAGCTGTA
>DAOLBU010000002.1:0-51197 GCA_035324355.1 Minisyncoccota bacterium | reverse complement strand
CATTCAATTCTACCACCGCTATTTTTAAATTAGCGTCAGAAGGAGTACGAATAATGTTACCGTTAGCATCAGTACTGAGTGTAGTCGCCCCGCCACCGAGATTAGAAGCACGAATAGTACCCTCTACATGAAACTCAGACTCTGGTGTTACGAGACCAATCCCAACATTACCAAAGATACTCATACCGCCTTGATAAATATTATTATGCGCTAGTACATTCAACTCAGTTTTACCCGAAGTCATAACACGATTTGTACCATCAGAAGCAACAGCCACAAACAAACCGTTGCCGTAGGTGACACCCCGCCAGGAGTTATCTTCCGCACTAGCGCGAGTGGTCCAATTAATACCATCAGGAGAGGTCATGACACGGTTGCCGGTACCGCTATTAGATACTGCCACAAAGAGGCCGTTGCCGTAGGTAACTGAACGCCAATTATTATTAGCGGGGGACGTGCGCGTTGTCCAATTAATACCATCGGGGGATGTCCTGATTGAATTAGAGCCAACGGAGACAAACAGACCGTTGCCGTAGGTGACAAAATTACCAGCACCTCCACTCCGTGATATCCAATTTGTGCCATCTAATGAAGTCATTGTATTCCCTGAATTGACTGCGACAAATACACCATTTCCATAGGTGACAGAGTTCCAGTTAGTACCCGGATTTGCACTTGTGTCCTCCTTCCAATTAATACCATCATATGAAGTCATGACATTATCAATTAAATCATCGTCTTCACCGACCACCACAAACTTACCTTGACCGTAAGCGGTACCAAACCAGTACTTACCAGCAACAGGAGTTGAAGTCGCCCAGTCAGCCCCATTTGGGGATGTGGCGACGTGTCCATTGTTTATATCTACCAACACAAACAAACCATTACCATATGCAACCCCAAACCAATTGGCAGAGTGGTCTACAGTAGTGGTCGACCAATTTAATCCATCCGGAGAAGTTAAGATCATAGAAGCACCACCCGCCACGAACAAACCATTACCATATGCTACGCTGTACATTACATATGTAGGTGCACTCCGAGCTGTCCACTCTGTGCCCTTAGAAATAATATCTCCAACTACTTCAAGCTTAACGCCGGGATTGGAAGTACCGATACCGACATAACGGTTACTAGATAAAATCGAAAGTGCTTCTGTTCCTGACTTACTGGCTCCACTAAAGATCGCAAATCTATCACTACCAGTAGCAGCGATAGACCAGGTAGAAGTACCGACATTGTATGTCTCTGCCCACATTTGACTCCATCGTGCGTTTGAAGCACCGATACTATAGTTAGACATGTTTTCAGTGTAAGGACCTTGTGGGAGAATGTTTTGCAGCGTTGAAGTACCTGTAACCGAGAATAGTGAACCTGGAGTGGTGGTACCAATACCGACATTACCCTGGTCAAAAATAACAAAACCATCTGTCCCGCCACCTTTCTTCAGTCCACCTCGTAAATACAAATTTCCACCGTCTCTATCGGTTCCCATTGCAGTGTTTGCATTACCACCTCTAACAATAAGATGGTGTCCGTCAACTGCACGGTTAGATGTTGGGTCACCAGAAGTTACGGTCAATGTCTGACGACTTAACATTGAGTCTCCGAAGTGCCAACGATAATCAGACGAGGTCTCTGGACCTATGAGCATACCACCAGAACGACCTTGAATTCTTGACAGTCCTTCAAAAGAGATAAGCGAACCAAACGAACCACCTCCTCCCTGGAGTTCAATATATTGACTCGGTATTCCTGGACGATGAACCCTAAGAACTCCAACATTTACAGTTGGTATCACACCAATAAGAGTGTTACCCGAACTATCACGCACCTCAAACGGAGAGGCTGTCTGACCCGCCGCCATCTGAGCTATTATTGCTACTTGAGTTGACGTACCGGACTGGGCATGAATTCTTGCAACAGGAGTAGTGGTGCCGATACCAACGTTGCCGTTTGCATTAATCGTGAACATCGTGGAGTTTGTTGATGAAGACACTCGGAAAGCCGGGTCGGCTCCCGCTATACCTTGGACATCAAGTTTTGCTAGGGGGGTAGTGGTACCTATACCAACGTTGCCGTTTCCTAAAACGGTAAAAAATTCTGTCACGCCACTAAATAAACTAAAAATCTTACCAGCACCATTTTGAATTATAGAAAGTATTGGCGAACTTGAAGTGGCCGACATTACGTCTACCTCATCGGAACGGAGGAAAGATGAAGTAGCAATACCGCCCAAGGTCTGAGCATTCTTGGCCTCAAAAGCGGCCGGAACAGCTCCTAATATTTTTCGAGGACTCATCTCACCATCCCAGGTCGGTGTACCAGTGCCACCGATTTCGACACCAAGATAAAGTGTTTGGTTAAAGTCTACTCCCGTAAGGGTGCTTACCTCTCCGAGCATGACCGAAAACAAACCATTAGTGACCTGGACCCTGTCTCCACCAATGCGTGTCTCACTCCAAATGGCAGTTGAGGTGGCCCCAACTTCAGTGGGCACCAACCAAAAATTCATGTTGTACAAACCGTCTGGTACAGCCACGCCAGAAGGATTGGTTAACTTACCTTGATAATTAATTTGGGGATTTATTTGGGAAAAAGCAAAAAGTGGGTTTAATAATAAACTGATAGAGAAAAGGCAGAGGAGGAGGGTTTTTGTTTTGTAAAAAGAACCTAACATACTGGTGATTATTGGTTCTCAGCCTTAACTGTAGTCTCGTCATGAAGAGGCACAGACACAAAAGGAAATTCAATCCGTTCCCCGTTTTCTTTAAAATAAACTATGACTCCAGTACTATCATCAATAAATTTAATATTTAAATCGTCAGAAAACATCGCTCGTACTTTTTCGATATCTTGTATCTGTCCATTTCGCGGTAGCAAGAAAATGCCTTTAGTATCAACCTCAGACAACTCTCTAACTTCAGTCTCATCTGCAAAGACCGGCTTGTCGGAAACACTATTTAACACCGTCATGACTTGCGGCTCAGCCTGCGCTAAAGTCAAATTTTCATGGCTGACTAGGTAAGACTCGGATTCGCGTGAATCTGAACTTCCTGATGCTGGACCCTGCTCAGCCACGGCTAAAGGTTCGAAGGTTTGTCCTGAATAAAAAGATAATGATGAAAATGTAAAAAGACCGGTACCAGCAAGCAAACCAAACACCAGAGCCAAACAAGAGACAAGTTGCGCCTGACGGTGAATCGTACGACTTCTACCCTTGAAAGATTTTTTGATAGCGTTCATTTCCTCCCGGAGCGACTGCTCACGTTTCCGCTGCGAACTCAAATACTGCTGACGGACTGATTGCTCCAAAATTGCTGCTTCAGCAAAACTCTTGAGTGAGACGACATCAATAAACCACTGGCGACCAATTTGTGAAGCTACGATTTTTTTCTCACGTGCCAGCCGAGCTACGTAGTCTCGAGAGTAAGAGACGAGCTTAGCCGCATCCTTGATAGGAAGAAAAGAAATACCGTTAATTTCAAATGACTCAGACATGCTGTTATAACTTTAATTATAAAGCTATAACTGGTTTTAACTTAGTTATTTTATGTTGATAACTAAGATGAAAATTTACTGTGAAAAAAGGGAGACAAGCGCCGGCAGTGACTGAGTAGAAAAAATAAATTCCCACTCATAAGATCCTGGTCGGGCGTTTAAGTTAAGTTCACCAAATAAAAGTAAAAACAAGCAACCAGCCAAAACTGTTGTACTCGTCAGAAGTAGTACCTCGAGACCTCTCCCTGATTTCGCCTCAACTACAGGAACAGTAGCGGTGGTAGTTTTAGCACGGGTTTGTCTTGTAGGTATCAGTGACACACTGGAATTTAATTTTGCAGGGTAATGAATGTAGCGCTTGGGTGCAGAGGGCGGAATATTTAACAAACTGACTATATTTTCTGCGATATTATTTGCTTCTGAAAGTGGTGTTTCCGGAACAGCTGTCTCTGCAGTTTCGGCAAAACTATCATTGAGAGACTCAATAGTCAGCTTGCCTCTTAGCGAAACGGCTGGTAGTTCATCCGCGACCATTTTCTCATCTTTAGAGCTGTTTTTTACTGAAATAGATGTAGCTTCTGCTAGATTAAGCTTTATTTTATGAGGAATAGCATCCGGGCGAGTCATTTTAGGTAAAAGCTCAACTTCATCTGCTTCGTATTTTAAAGGCTTCCAATCAATGCGGCGAGAAAAATGTGGCTGTTGCGTTGGTTGTAGTTTTTGATGCTTACTGACAAATATTTCCGGATTCACTTCTGTCCGAGATAATGTTATTTCTTTAGCTATTTCAGTAGTTTTCTCGGCTGGCTCTACCTTCTTGTATCGAGCGGTTTTATGCTTCGTTAATGATAACGGGTTAACGTACCAAGTACGCCCTACTAATTTGGCATCGACTTTCTTTGCTCGACAGAGCTGACCGATATAATCTGTTGTATATCGAAACTGCTTAGCCAGACTAGTTGCAGGCAAGTATTCTACTCCGTCAATAGTGACTCCTTTCATGCACGTAAGTATAACAGCAAAAAGCCAGTTTGTTCACTGGCTAATTACTTAGGTGTGTATATTAAAATCAACTTAACTCGGCCGAGATCTCTCAAGAGTAGTTTTAAACAAACTAGCCAAAGTACCTGGATTGGCTGAACCTTTCGACTTTTTCATTGCCTGACCAATTAGATACTGCACCGATGATTCCTTTCCGGCGTAGTACTCATTAACTACTGACTGGTTCTCTCCGATCACTTCGTCTACAAAAGCTTGCAACTCGGTTGGATCAGAGGACTGCAGGAGACCTCTTTCACTAGCTATTAGCTTAGGATTTCCGTCCGTAAATAACAATTCTTTAAGCAAATCCTTGGCGATTCTTGAGTTAATTAAGGATGTAGAGGTCATTTTCATCAGCTCAGCAAAGTTGACTGCAGCTAATACTATTTGCTTGTCTTCAGACTCTCCTAGTTCTGCCAAGACATCAGATGTAAGATAGTTAGCTGCTAATTTTATTGAAGGTCTGTCATCATTTAGTATTCCTAAGAGTGAGGAGAAGTAGCTATCAATTTTTTCATTGCTAATTATTACTTCTATCTGATTACTCGTTATGCCGATATTTTCATATTCTAGCCTTTTTTTATTAGGTAGTTTAGGCAAAATCTCGTTCATCCGAGATTGACTATGATACTCACTCTTAGTCATATCCATCTTCGTTAAGTCTGGATCAGGGAAGTATCGGTAGTCTTTTGCTGTTTCCTTGCTTCTTTGAGAGAAGGTTCTTTGCTTCACTTCATCCCAGCCTCTGGTTTCTTGGATAAGCTGCCCCCCGCTCTCAAGCACTTTAATTTGTCGTTCAACTTCAAAAGCGATCGCACTTTCGACGGACCGGAATGAATTGAGATTTTTGACCTCAACCTTAACTCCTAATTCGTCGGTGTCACTGACAGAAATATTGGCTTCAACCCGCATCTCCCCTTTTTCCATTTGAGCACAAGAGATGCCAATAGTTCGTAAGAGTAATTGTAGTTCTCTGGCAAAATCAACCGCGGTCTTCGAGTCGTGAATTACCGGTTCTGTCACCAGCTCCATCAGAGGTACTCCGGCTCGGTTAAAGTCCACTAAACTTTTACCCGAATGGTCGTGCTGACTTCGGGCTGTATCCTCTTCTAAATGTACTCGAGTTAGTTCTACATTATTAATGGACCCGCCTTTGAGAAATGGAAAAGCATACTGACTAATCTGGTAGGCCTTAGGGATGTCCGGATAAAAATAATTCTTCCGATCAAATTCTGAGTAAGTAGCTCTAGTCGCTCCCACCGCTTCCCCAAACATCATCACTTTAGCGACAGCTTCTGTGTTGGGTACAGGTAAGGTTCCCGGGTGCGCTAAACAAATTGGACAAGTCAGTGAGTTGGCTACTGCGGCATGTGGGTCGTTTTGGCAACCACAAAACATTTTACTCTTCGTGTTTAACTCAACGTGGACCTCTAGCCCAATCGTTGTTATATATTTTTTACTCATGAACTAATATTTTACGACTGTCTAAGGTGAAGCACAAGAGCATCACTAAGCTCTTTGATGCCATCCCCTGTTTCTGCAGAGATTACAAACACACGATTCTCAGATTTGTCAAATGTTTTTATGACACTGTCAATGTAGTCTTGATTTACAAGGTCTTTTTTACTTAAAATAATCCACTCCTCCTTGTCTGCTAAGTCTTTGTTGGATGCAAGTAACTCATGTCGAACGATTTTGTAACTAGTTTCAGCCTCTTCCCCTTCCAGTGAGACTAAGTGTAAGAGCATTTTTGTCCGAGATACATGGCGCAAAAAAGTGTGTCCAAGTCCCTTGCCAGTTGAAGCCCCGGCAATCAGCCCTGGAATATCCGCTAATATAAAACCGTAAAAGTCACCTAGATTAGGTTCGATAGTAGTGAACGGAAAGGCTCCAACTTTTGATCGGGCATTAGTGAGTTTGTTTAAGAGTGTCGACTTCCCGGCGTTTGGCATCCCAACTAGCCCGACATCAACAACGAGCGAGAGGACAATCTCTAACTCTCCCTCCTCTCCAACTCGGCCTAAGGTCGCTTCTTCAGGAGAACGGTTTGTGGCAGACTTACAGTGCTCATTTCCCAGACCCCCTCCACCACCTTTGAATACTCTTTCTTCATGGCCTTCCGTCAAAAATTCATAAACTCGGCTTCGAGCCTTATCAGTCACAATTGCTCCTACTGGAACATCAATAATTAAGTCGTCTCCATTCCGTCCGTGTTTACTACCTGACTCACCATGACCACCATTTTGAGCCGCAAACTCTTTAGCACCAGTATATTTAGCTAGGAGGTTAACGTCACGAACAGCGCGTAAAATAACGCTACCACCACGCCCACCATCACCACCAGCTGGGCCAGCCAAAGGTCGAAATTTCTCATGTCGCCAACGAGTTACCCCGTTACCGCCATCTCCAGCTTTAGCGTAAATTGTTAGTTGATCTACAAACATGGTCATAGTGATATCATATTTAGACACTCATGTACAGAATCGCGAACACAAAAAATCTCCCTTGTGGGAGATTTTTTGTGTTCGCGATTTAAGTTTAGTTTTAGAGGTAACGGTTTGCAAAAGAGCTAACAGCCGTAACTATGATGGAGCCGAACAAAGCGTACCAAAAATTACTAACAGCGAAGCCCTCAACAAACGTAGCGGCAAACCAAAATAAGCTAGCATTGATAATGAAGGTAAAAAGTCCGAGCGTCAGAATATTAATAGGCAAAGTTAAGATAAACAAAATTGGCTTAACAATGACATTCAAAATCCCGAGGACAATCGCGGCAATAATAGCTGGATAAACACCCTCAACAACAATACCTGGAACATACTCTGCCACTATCAAAAGCACCAAAGCGACGAGTAAAATTTTAGTGATTATTTTCATATATAATTATACTTTAGAAACTATCTTCCAAGACCCGGAAGCAAGCAGGTCTTCCGCTTTTTTATATTTTAGAGTCTGGGTACTTTGACCATCAGTAATAGTAACTTGATCATTTCGACCATAAGCACTCTTATCACTGACAGCTGGGCCAGATGATCTAGCACTCTTGCCGCCTATGCTACCAGCTGCGGCCTGCGCTGCTTCTGCTTGTTTCTTCATTGTTGCTTCTTCACGCTCAACCATTACCGGCTGAACACGAGGTAGAACTTCAGCTATACGGTGTAGAATAACTGCCTGCATTTCCTTAAATAGTCTAATGCCCTCTTTACGGTACTCAATCAGCGGATCACGTTGTCCGTAGGCCCTTAAATTGACGCTAGAACGAGTGTAAGACATCACTTCTAGGTGTTCCACCCACAAGGTATCAATCATCTGCAAAGCCAACCGTCGAAAGAGATTTCTGAAAGTTTCTTGGCCCAATTCATTAATCTTCGCTTCAATAACGGCTCCTCCATCGTCACTAACTTCCTTCACCTCAGCTAAGACATTATCAATTTCTGCCTCATCATTGACCAAGAGACTATTGCGTCGTTTATAGACGACCATTCGCTGCTGATTGAGCACATCATCGTAAGCCAAAATTTGCTTTCGAGCATCAAAGTGAAAGCCTTCAATTCGTGTCTGAGCACTCTCCAATGTTTTAGCCAGCATTTTCATTTCAATTGGTTGATCCTCAGGAATCCCAAAAGTTCCCATCAGGTTTCGTACTCGATCCCCACCAAAGACCCGCATGAGGTTATCCTCCATCGAGACAAAAAACTGGGTTTCGCCTGGGTCACCTTGTCTCCCCGCCCGTCCTCGTAGCTGATTATCGATACGTCTCGCTTCATGTCTTTCGGTACCCAAGACGAATAAACCACCTAGGTCTTTGACCGCTTGAGCTTCGGCCTCGCTCGCCTCAGGTCCGCCAAGTTTAATGTCGACCCCGCGACCAGCCATGTTAGTAGCTAACGTTACTGCCTTTATTCGCCCCGCTGCAGCAATAATCTCTCCTTCCCGCTCATGGTTTTTAGCGTTCAACATCTCATGTTTAACCCCAGCTTCGTTAAGAGCTATTGAGAGGCGTTCATTAGCTTCGATAGAAGCGGTACCAATCAAAATTGGTTGCCCCTTTTCACTAATTTCTTTTACTCGAGCAATAATGGCTTTAAACTTTCCCTGCTCGTTTTGGTAAATTAAATCAGTGTGGTCAGTACGAGCAATCTGCCGATTAGTCGGCACTGGGATAACTTCTAGGTTGTAGACAGTAAAAAACTCTTCTTGTGAAGTTAAGGCCGTACCGGTCATACCTGAAAGCTTGCCGTACATTCGGAAATAGTTTTGGTAAGTGATAGACGCAAAAGTCTTAGATTCCCGTTGAATAGCCACATTTTCTTTAGCTTCCACCGCTTGATGTAGTCCATCAGACCAACGTCGTCCCGGTTGTAATCTTCCGGTAAACTCATCGACAATCACCACCTCTCCTTCACGCACTACGTATTCTTTATCCTTAGTGTAAAGCGCCTTCGCTTTCACTGCTGTCTCTAAGTGATGTACAAATTTAATTCCCTTCTCAGTATAAATATTATCTACCCCTAACATTTTTTCGGCGACCTCAATACCGGCATCTGTCAGAGTTGCACTCTTTAATTTTTCATCAACAGTGAAGTGCTCTTCAATTTTTAGCGTCCGGGCGATTTGTGCAAAGGTGCCATACAGGTTTTCAGAATCATTCGCTGGAGCAGAAATAATCAACGGGGTTCGAGCTTCATCAATTAAAATAGAGTCGATCTCGTCAATAATGGCGTACTGATGTCCGCGTTGTCGTAGATGTTCTTTTTCATACTCAATATTGTCGCGCAAAAAGTCAAAACCAAACTCACTGTTAGTTCCATAAGTAATATCAGCTTCGTAAGCTTCTTTACGAGTGCAAGGACGGAGGAATTCATATATGACTTTATAAGACCCAACCTCGTCGCGCAGCTCATCAACTTCTTGATGATTTGGATCATAGAGAAACGATGCGTCATGGTTAATCACACCCACGGTCAAACCTAACGCTGAGTACACTTGCCCCATCCACACAGCATCGCGGCGCGATAGGTAATCGTTTACTGTCACTACATGCACTCCCTTACCCGACAAGGCATTTAGACTAGCTGGAAGCGTTCCTACCAATGTCTTACCTTCACCCGTACGCATCTCGGTAATCTTGCCCCGATGGAGCATCACTCCTCCGATCAGCTGCACATCATAGTGACGCAGACCTAGTGTCCGTTTAGAAGCTTCTCTAGTCAAAGCAAAAGCCTCAACCAAAACATCATCGAGAGTCTCACCCTTAGCTAATCGGCTTTTCAAATTGTTTACCTCATCCTTAATTTGCGCCTCGTCTAAAGCACTATAAGTAGGCTCCAGCTTGTTTATTGCCGTCACCAGTGGTGTTACGCTTTTGAGGGCTTTCTCGTAAGTAGGACCAAAAAATCTATCTAAAAATGACATAATAGGCCTAGTATATACACTCTCTGCCAGAATTACAAAAAAGCAAAATCACCCCGAAGGGTGATTAAGCAATCAGTCTTACCTTGAGATGGAAAGTTCCATCTCGTGGTATTACTTTTTTGATCCTTTTCGCTTTGGCGCTGCCTTCTTTGCAGCCTTCTTTACAGTCTTTTTTACTGTCTTCTTTGGCGCTGCTTTTTTTGCGGTCTTCTTTGCTACTTTCTTAGCAGCCTTTTTCTTTGTTGCCATATGTGATGAGAGTTTGGTGAATAAATTCGACCGCAATATCTTCTCGAAGGAAAGAACAAAAATGAGAGAAGATTTTTGCTTAACTCTATTATCACTCGAGAAAAAAATTTATACAATCGCTTTTAGAAAAAAAATATGTGGATAAGAAAATGAAAAAAATTATTATTTATATTTTATTTCTTATTCAACACTGACGTAAGTTACTTCTGGTGAAATTATAATTTTAGTTTTAGCAAAAACTTTTTCCGCAATCTCCGCTGCAAAGTTTTTTATTTCACTAGTAGTTGCTCCACCGTAGTTAACCAAAACCAAAGCCTGCGCTTGAAAAAGACCGACCGCACCCGACCGATAACCTTTAAGCCCACAAAGCTTATCTAACACGTATCCTAAGGGTATTTTCACTAATCCTGGTTCAGCTTCGTAGGTCGGTAAATCAGGATATAAGGCCAGCAGACGTTCTGCCTCCTTGGCCGTCACAAAGGGATTTTTAAAAAATGATCCAGCAGTGCCCACTACTTTCCAATCAGGAAACTTTTGTGATCGAATTAATGTTATGGCTTTTCGAATGTCGGCTAAGGTTGGAGTAGTATCGACAAAATATTTTTGGAGATCAAGATAATTTATCTTTGCTGTTGAATTTTTTTTCAAAGTAAAGTGAACGTGGGTAATAAAATATTTTTTTCCTTCACTAGTTTTGAAAAAAGAATCACGATAACCAAAATTACATTCAACCTTTGAAAATATTTTTTTCTCTCCACTAACAAGATTCATCGTTTCCACTTTAGTAATCAATTGCGCCACCTCCACTCCATACGCCCCCACATTTTGGATAGGAGTCGCTCCCACAGTCCCTGGAATAGCTGAAAGATTTTCTAGTCCCCAGTAACCCCGAGCGACAGTTTCTGCCACCACTTCATCTAAGACTTCGCCCGCGCCACACACTAAAGTTACTTCATCATTGTTATGTTGGTATTCTCTACCTTTAAGTTCATTGAGAATAACCAGCCCAGCAAAACCCTCATCAGCAATCAATACATTAGATCCGCCGCCCAAACACAAAACAAGCAGCGAGTTTTGCTGCGCAAAACTCGCTGCCTGTTTAACCTCTTCCTCACTACTCACCCTTACAAAATACCGCGCCGCCCCTCCTGTCTGTAAGGTACTATATTTTGCTAAATTAACATTTTCTTCGATTACAAGAGCCATAAGACGGAAGCCATAAAATTAGCAACCTTCTTCTGGATTCCTGTCAGCCTCAATGTTATTAGCGATACAATTAGCTTTCTTAGCAAATGTGGGTCGCTTGATAGCCGCCTCGCGTAAAGTAGCGACCGCCGCTTCCTTATTTCCGACCGCGCTGTAGAGGAACGCTAGTGATGCCCAACTTTGTTCATTTTCTGGATTTTGTTCAATTTTTATTTTATAAAGTTCAATCATAAAAGGATATTCCTTTACTTGATTGACCGCACTAAGCAAGAAGTCATTAGCGGCAAAACCTTTAAGAGTTGCTTCATCTACCACCAAAGCTTTTGCTTCCTCAACTTGGTTATTTAGGAAGAGCATGGCCGCATAATATTCTCTCGCCTCGGTATTTCGATCGTCGAGAGCCAAAGCTTCAGCAAACATATCTCGGGCTTGTTCGATATTACCTTGACTGTAAGCAATGATGGCTTGCTGTGAAATAATTGATTGTTTCAAAGGTGAAAGTTCATGGGCAATTTGCATTTGCTCAGCAGCTTTATTTAAGTCACCGACCGCTCGGTAAAATGTCCCCATAAAAACATGGATACGAGCATCTCCTGGCTTATATACAGCCAGTTCATCAAGTTGTTTAATAGCTAATTCAACATACTCTTGCCTCACACTTTCTTCTACCCGCGTATCACGAGCAATATTCATCGCCTGCTGAGCAATTTGCTCTACTACTTCCTGCCTAGCAAAAGAGTCCCGATTTATTGCCCGCTTAAAGGCCTCAAGGCGTACTTTTGGATCTTGAGCTTGGTAACCATCAATGAGATCGCCAGCAGCCAACATGCCAGGTACTTGAGTAGTGTAGATAATAGCTATCACCAAAACAGCAGCTACCGGGGCGATGAATTGATTTACTAGATTCTGGTCTACTTTAAATTTTTGCACTGCCGGCATCACCTGAGCTACACGACTATGGATTAGAGCCAATATTAGACCAAAGAAGATGTAACTTACGATGTTGTCAAACACCACTAGGTTGTGGGTGAAGTACCCCACTAAAATACCCAACAGCACTCCCCGCTCTAAAACAGTAAAGGTCGCATCGTCTTTCTTTAGTAAGGGCTGGAGGAAAAGATAATAACCACAAGCCACAAATATCCCGAGATACGCTATCAAGCCCAAGAAACCGCCAGCAATCAACCAATCAAAGACAATACTGTGTGCTCGGTCAAACCACTGCTCTTGATTGAACAAGAACGGGTCATACTGTTCGTTAAAGACGTAATTAAAGTTACCCTGACCCCAGCCTAAGACTGGTCGCTCTTTGACACCTTCCCAGGCCATCCCCCAAATGGTCCCCCGCACCTTTAAGTCTTCTGAGAGGTTAATGTTGGCAATTCTAGACAAACTGCCGTTTTTTTGGATAAAATCTGCTTCTTTGCCTAAGATTAAAGTCCCAGCTCCTAAAGCCAAAAAGATAAAGGCGCCAATAGCATACTTACGAAACTCACGATACTTTGCTCCAAAAAACATAATGTACGTGACCATCGCACCTAGTCCCACTCCAAAACCTAATACCGTACCACGAGTTCCAGAGTACATTAAAGCGTATGTGAAAAGTACGGCTAACAAAATATATACCACACGATGAAGTGTCACCTTACTCTCCACAAACATCCAAAAAGCAATGAAGATATGGAAGAGCATGTAGATAGATAGGTAGGCGGCATTACCGAGGAAACTTTCCATTCGTCTATTTTCAAACCCTTCTACCATACCCGAGTACTGCGCCACCCCATACAGGGCAGTGATAAAAGCAGCTAATAAAGTAGCGTGTAGATACCAGCTCCAAGACTGTTTCGTAGTCATCACGCTACCCAAGACAACACCGTAAAGGAAAATGTGCACGAGCGTGACATAGCCATCCATTCGCTCAAAATTGCTCCAGAAACTAGACTCAGGATGCTGACCAAAGAGATTGGCAAAGAACATCACAATAAGCAGAGCACTGAAGCTTGATAAGATCCAAGAAAATTTAGGGCGATACTTAACGTCAAGAAGACACAGGACCGCCCAAGCAGCAAACACAACTTCGACAATTATTCTAAAAGCAAAATTCTTTCCGGTAATAAAGGGAAAGAAATAATCATTAGCTACATATAATGTTAAAAACGGCACCGCAAACAATCCTCCATACACCACCACTTTTAAAAAATCTTGCATATGGCGCCAATATACCATATTTCAAAAGTGACCATACTCTAGACGAAGGGTAAAAACATCCGTCTTGCTATCACAGCGAGAAGTCAACACGGCATTAAGCAGACGAGATCCGGTAGACGTAGCCTATTTATTCAAGTGGATCTTCTTTCCTAGCTCTTCCTCAAAATCCTCCGAATCTTCAGAAATTCGATCAATATCACCCTCTTCAGAAGCCCCTACCTGTACCTCCAGGATAGTCAGTGCTTCATTTTCCGGTGCATGTGGCGCATGCCACACTCCCGGCAAATTCACTCTCACTTCCCCATGGGGTGTAAAAAAGAACTCACTTCGCTTTTCATGTCGTTGTAGCGACAACTTTTTTCCAGCTTCAATATTAAGTATTTTTACCTTCAACTGTGGCATATCTAAAAGCACATCATAAGAACCCCATCTAGTGGGCACTCTTTGTCGCCCATTAATTGTTGAACTCGAACTGTACTTACCGCCCCCAAGCTCAAAGACCGGAGTAATACCTAAATCAGCACACACGTCAAGCTCTGGGGTATTTTTATTAGTTCTATCTCCCCCATTACCAAAATAATCCGGCTTAATACGCCTCAGAGCCTCGCAGACAGTACCGTCAGTATCATCGACCGCATGAACATGGGGTGTGTAGGCTTCTAGGATCTTTTTTCTATCGGTCCAAGGTTGAAAGAAAAATCCTTTTTTCCTCACCAACCAATCATCACTATTAACTACAATATGTACGTCTCCGTATTCTCGGGCAGATTCAATCATAGCAATATGCCCAGGATGGATGGGATCAAACCCCCCAGAGATCACAATGGTTTTTTTATTCATATATAGAATAATACTTAACTGCAGTAAAAAAAGTTGCATTTAGTCACAAGTCCTCAAAGGAGATGTAACAAATTACTCAAAGCTTCAGTTATATAAAATTATTGTTAGTGAAATTTAAATGGTAGAATGCCTTTTATGAAAAAAGCTTTAATTACAGGAATCACCGGACAAGACGGATCATACTTAGCAGAACTACTGCTGGAAAAAGGCTATGAGGTGCATGGAGTTGTTAGACCATCTAGTTCCATCCGCACCGCTCGCATTGAACACCTATTCAACAACCCAGAAATATATAATAAAACGCTCTTTCTCCACCACGGCGACCTAACAGATACTACTAACATCTCAGCTCTAATAAAAGACATTGAACCTGACGAGGTCTATAACCTTGCGGCCCAGAGCCATGTGCGCATTTCTTTTGACCTACCTGAGCTGACCGCCGAAACAGATGCTCTTGGTTCACTTACTATCCTCGAAGCTATTCGCAAACAAGGCCTTGGAGGAAGGACTAAGTTCTACCAAGCCTCGACCTCCGAACTCTACGGCTTGGTTCAAGAAACTCCACAAACT
Source organism: Minisyncoccota bacterium (assembly GCA_035324355.1). Taxonomy (GTDB): domain Bacteria; phylum Patescibacteriota; class Minisyncoccia; order Phycocordibacterales; family UBA918; genus OLB19. Next base: position 36,167 of record DAOLBU010000002.1, on the reverse strand, counting down.
GAAACAACCCCTTTCTATCCCCGTAGCCCTTATGGTGTCGCCAAACTTTATAGTTTTTGGATCATTAAAAATTATCGTGAAGCTTACGACATGTTTGCTTGCAATGGCATCCTCTTCAACCACGAAAGTGAACGCCGAGGTTATAATTTTGTAACGCGAAAAATCACCATTGGTCTCTCCAAAATTAAATTGGGACAACAAGAAGTACTTGAACTAGGCAACCTCGACGCCAAGCGTGATTGGGGTTACGCCAAAGAGTATGTCGAAGCAATGTGGCTAATGCTCCAACAAGAGAAGCCGGATGATTTTGTTATAGCTACCGGGGAGACACATAGTGTCCGAGAATTTATCGAAGCTGCCTGTGCAGAACTAGATATTGAATTGGAGTGGACCGGTAAGGGAGTCGATGAAATAGGTGTCGACAAAAAAACTAAAAAAACAATTATTAAAATCAACCCGCAATACTTTCGTCCCACTGAAGTAGACCTTTTACTCGGTGACCCTAGTAAAGCAAAAGCTAAACTTGGCTGGGAAGCTAAAATAAAATTTGCCGATCTGGCCAAACAGATGACCAGAGCAGACTTTGAGTTGATGAAAAAGAATAACGGCCACTTTTATTTTTAATTACAATGGAAAAAACAGCTAAAATATACGTTGCGGGACATCGAGGGCTAGTAGGTTCAGCTTTAGTAAGAACACTTGAGAAGAGTGGTTTTGAGAACATCATCACCCGCACTCGTGACGAACTAGATCTTCTTAACCAAAAAGCTGTTGCGTATTTTTTCGCTCAAGAAAAACCCGAGTATGTTTTCTTGGCCGCTGCCAAAGTCGGTGGAATCATGGCCAACAAGACCTCTCCGGCTAACTTCATCTACCATAATCTCCAAATCCAAAATAATATTATTCACAATTCATATTTAAATCAGGTTACCAAATTATTATTTTTAGGCAGTTCTTGCATCTATCCAAAACTCTGCCCTCAACCCATTAAGGAAGAGTCCCTTTTAACTAGCCTTTTGGAGACAAGTAATGAAGCATACGCACTGGCAAAAATAGCAGGACTAAAAATGTGCCAAGCTTACAATAAACAATATGACACAAATTTTATTTCTGTGATGCCAACTAACCTGTATGGTCCAAATGATAATTTCAATCTCGAAACAGCACACGTATTACCGGCTTTCATAAGACGCTTTCATGAAGCAAAAATTAACAATGCGCCAAGCGTAACGACATGGGGCACAGGCACTCCTATGCGTGAATTTCTTTATGTTGACGACCTCGCTACTGCTTGTTTACATTTGATGGAAACTTATGATGAGTCCGAGATTGTAAATATTGGTACTGGTGAAGATGTTACTATCAAAGAGCTAGCTGAAACCATTGCGAACATTGTAGACTATAAAGGAACATTGGAGTGGGATAAAAGTAAACCAGATGGAACTCCCCGCAAATTGCTTGATGTTTCAAAAATCCATGATCTTGGCTGGCATCACAGTATTGAATTAAAAGAAGGTATACAAAAAACCTATGATTGGTATCTCAATAAAATATAAGACCCGTTTGATTAATAACAGATAATTAATTATGTACACTATTCCACTCATGAAGTTTGCCTTTATAGAAGAAGCAACAACAAAAAGGGCTCTGGCTGAATTCATCATTAATGCTGAGAAATTATCTATGGGTGAGCAATGCCTTTCTTTTGAAAAAGCCTTTGCGGAAAAGCAACGTACTAAACACGCATCACTATTCAATAGCGGCGGCTCAGCAAATTTAGCCCTTCTCCAAGCCTTAAAAAATTTGGGACGTCTGAAAAATGGTGACCGTATTGGCTTTTCAGCACTTACCTGGTCAACAAATGTAATGCCTATCATACAGCTCAATATGGTTCCTGTTCCAATTGACTGTGAAATTGAAACGCTAAATAGTTCTCGTCAAACCCTACAAGTGCGAATTGAAGAAACACACCTAGATGCTTTCTTTATTACCAATGCTCTTGGCTTTACTGATGACCTGGCCGGAATCAAAGATATCTGCGAAGAACGAAATATAATATTGATTGAAGACAACTGTGAGTCCCTGGGCACAGAATTAGTCGAAGGTAGAACTGGTAACTTTGGTGTTGCATCAACTTTTTCTTTCTTTGTTGCACATCACATGTCGACTATTGAGGGTGGCATGATTTGTACAAATGACACTGAACTATCTGACATGATTACAATAGTCAGAGCAAATGGTTGGGACAGAAACTTATCTTGTAACAAACAAGAGCAACTACGCAAAAAATACAACGTTGAAAGCGAATTTCAATCTAAATATACATTTTACGATTTGGCATATAATTTAAGGCCGACAGAGATTACGGGGTTTTTAGGCCTCACACAGCTTGAGTATCTTGATGCAAACATAGATAAGAGGTACCAAAACTACATAGAAGTTGAAGCTGCTCTAAAAGAAAACCGAGATTTTATCGTTCCGAATAAAAGCCACATAAAGAAACTATCAACATTTGCTATACCCTTCATATGCAAAACTTCTGATAAAAAGGACTTCTATGTTAGACGTTTTATTGAAGCAGGTGTTGAAGTACGTCCTATGATTGCAGGAAATATAACAAAACAGCCCTTTTACACCAAATATGTAAAGGAATCATATAAACTCCCCAAGACTGACTATTTACATGCAAATGCTTTTTATTGTGGTAACTACCCCGAATTAACAAGTGAAGATATTAACCTGATCAAATCACTTTTAGCTTCATAGTTATGAATTACCACTTTAATTACATAATTACCATCCACAATAAACAAGATCTTATTAAAGAGGTATTGCTGGGTGTAATAAAAAGTTGTAGAGAAGATAGTGTTATTTATCCAGTTCTAGACGGATGTACTGATGATACTGAAAAAATAATTGATGCCCTAGCAGAAGAATACAAAAACATAAAAATTGTAAAAATATACGCTCCTGATGTTCATGAAATAAAATCCCTAAATATTGCTCTACGTTCTATTCCTCAAACTGAAAACGTATTAAATATCACTCTTCAAGATGATGTGATTTTGCAAGACAGCAACCTTGAAAAAAATATCATTACTCTCTACGACCAATTTGGTTTTGAGAATGTGGGAACTGTGACGTTTCGCCATGGTGCTACAATACTATTGAATAATAAGCTCAAACAGATAGAAGAAACGGATGTTACCGAAAGTGTGTATGGTGTTGGTATGACAAACCAACCAATCCCATCATATAGTGTAGTGGAAAAAATGGTAAGTGTGCGAAGTCCTGAATGTATATCAAGTCACGTGATAAATACAGTTGGCTATTTTGATGAGGAACTTGCGCCCTATACATGGGACAATCACGATTTATCAATTCGATGTCTTAAAAATGGCTTACGGAATTTTGTGTTTGCTGTTCCTTTTATTTCAGACGTCAACTGGGGAGGTATGAGGAAAAACCCACATCCTGAGCTTGCAAGGGTAATGAAAAGAAATAAGGAAATTCTTTATTTTAAGCATAAAGAATTTATTGAAAAATTTTCACAAACGATTCAATTTGACGCCTTACGAATTGCTAAACCATTTTATTTAAAAAACTTACCTTTATCTTTAGCAAAAGATCTTAAATTAGCACTTAATATATATCAAAATCGACGTAAACAAATGTTGAGTAATCCTTATCAAAGATTTTTTATAGATAAGATCAAAAAAAATCTTCGTTCTATTATATACTTACTGATATCAGTAAAAATTTATTTTCGCAAGCTTATCAATAATTAGTTATTTAGTTTATGTCAAATTTTATTTTAAAAACCAAATTTAAATTAAAACTACTTTTCACTGACCCCATTCAGCTGATTGCTATATTAAAAAACATGTTCAAAACAGCCCTAGTATCAAAAATTGATACTGGGCCAGAAGGCTCACGATGGACTACTGAAATTGAAAAAGACCTACTTCAAAAGTATGCGCGTCACGCCAAAGTTGGGATTGTGGAAATTGGTATACTCGATGGCAAGACTACTAAGGAATTAGCTTTAGTAGCCAATGTACCCATCTATGGTATAGACCCACTAATACCAGACAGCATGAACAAAAAGCTTATGGGGACGGAAGAAAAGATTAGAAAGAATCTAGAATTTTATCCTAACTTTAACTTTGTAAAGGATTTTAGTTTCAATGTATCTGGAAACTGGACAGCGCCTTTTGACTTTATTTTTATAGATGGAGATCATACATATAAGGCAGTTCAGCAAGACTTTGAAGAATGGTTTCCCCTACTCTCAAAAAATGGATATGTAGCTTTTCATGATTCAGCTCCGATTTCAGTAGATGGTAAAGTTATTTTTGATGGCTGGCCTGGATGTGTTCAATTAATTCGAGAGCTGAAAAAAGATTCAAGACTTAAATATATAGAAACTCAAGACTCAATCACTGTCTTCCAAAAATAACCGTGAATTATTGGCGAAAATTTTTCATTACTAACGGTACCAGCAAGGAGGGTCTACTTCGCTATGCTCAAAATACAGGTTGGGTTTTTTTGGGCAAGTTTAGTAATATGTTTGTCAATTTTATTGCCACTCTATATATTGCTCGCACCTTAGGACCAACAAATTATGGTGAGTTAAGTTACGGACTTAGTTTTATCGCGCTATTTTCATTTATTGCCTCTCTTGGGATTGATTCTGTTCTTTATCGAGAAATTATTAAATATCCAGAACAAAAAAATAAGCTTTTGGGTACTGCTCTGGGTATTAAATTCGTTGCATCATTTTTTACCTCGCTACTTACTATTGGTGTAGCGTGGGTTTTTTCGCCTCCTGATGTATCCTTCTTGATAATTTCAATTCTATCGGCCACATATGTTTTACATATATTTGGAATTATTTCATATGAATTTGGGGCTGTAGTAAATAATAAACCGGTCTCATTTTTATCATTCTTTGTAACAGTAGTAGTGAATTTATTAAAAGTAAGTTCCATATTTTTTGATAAGGGCGTGTTATATCTAGCTATCATAATAGTTATTGAAACTTTATTGTATGCTATTGGATATATTTACATCAGACATAGGACTTTTGGCTCACTTAGGCAGTGGCAATTTGACACAACAGTAGCAAAAAGACTTTTGCTCGATTCTTGGCCATTTATCCTTACCAGCGCTTTCGCAGTAGTATATGCACGCATAGATCAAGTAATGCTGAAAAATTTAATTAACGCCACTGAAGTTGGTATTTACGACGCAGCAGTTCGACTTACTGAACTTTGGTATTTTATTCCTAGTATTATTGTTGGTACACTCTTTCCGGCAATTATTAATGCAAAAAAAACAGGTCATTCTTTATACCGAAAAAGAATTTTAGCTCTTTTTGCTTTACTCGGCCTACTTTCAGGCTTAATTGCGCTTACGGTATCAATATTGGCTGGACCAATTGTAAAATTAGTTTTTGGAAATGGATTTATTTTAACAATTCCAGTATTACAAATATATGTTTGGGCCTTGATCCCGATTTCATTAGGTATTGTAGTTCAACATTACTTACTGACCGAAAATGCAAGAATGTATCTATTTTTGATGTCTTTAGCAGGTGTCATCTTCAATGTAGTTGGCAACTTTTTACTTATACCTAAATACCAGGCATACGGCGCAGCAATTGCCACATTAATTTCTAGTTGCGTAGTATTATTTTTTGTAGGATGTTTGTATCTTTTAGGCAAATTATTGCGTTATAATGTTAAAAATACATGAAAACTAAAGCTCTGATTACTTCCTGCTCTAACAAATTTTTTCCGTCAATAATTAATTTATTGACTTCAATTAAAGTAAATTATCCGGAGCATCCCCCAATTTATGTTTATGACCTAGGATTATTTTATACTTTCCGCCAAGAACTTAAAAAAATTGAAGGTGTAACTGTTATTTCCATGCCCAAATTTTGTCCACACTGGCGCAGTTGTTACACTTGGAAAACTTATATTTTTGCCCATCCACTCGCAGACTTAAATTTATACTTAGATGCTGGCTGTCAAGTCTTACAACCGTTAGACAAAGATTTTAAAATTATTGAAGAAGAAAAAGTCCTCCTAGTTGACCAGGAACAATTATTCAGCGATATCGTTCCTAAAAGTTACAAAGAGATTTTTAGCCTTTCTGATGACCATGATAATAAAACTGTTATACATGCTGGCATTATTGGATTTTTAGACTCCCCTGAAGTAAACAAAATATTTTATAAAATTTACGCCGCAGCATTAACTGGATTAGCTCTTGGATTTTCAATAAATGACAGCTGGCGAAATAAGGGAAAGGATAAAAATATTTTTATCAGAGACTGTCGTCTGTTTCGTCACGACTTAACATTGGTAAACATTTTTTTTCGAAAATATTGGAACAATATCCATATTCGGTCTTTAAAGATATATCACGGCAATCTTTTAAATACGCCAGAACAGCGAATATGGCACATTCGCCTGAACTGGAAAAGACCTCCTTTTATGTCCCCTTTAAAACTACATTCAAAACGAAACTTTATTGTTTATTTTAACCGCCTTGTCGTCTTGTTATTAATTTCACTTAGAAGAATTGTTCACATTTTTAAAGGAATATAATTTAACATCTCGCACTACACTTTTATTCTAAAAACTTGTCCAGTTCTTTGCATATACCTGACAAAGAGGTGTGCGTAGGACGATATCCGATATTTTTAGCTGCGTAATTAGTTGAAAAATAGATTTCTTTCGCTAAGGTTGTGCTTAAATCAACATCAGATATCTCATATTGTAAACCAAAGTTTTTATTCAAATGCGTTAACAATAAAAATTTTGATACTGGTTCCAAACTATAAACGTCATAAGCACAATTACTAGGTGAGGAAATAACACACTCGATAAAACGAAACAAATCATCAGGTGTAATATAATCTCTGATAATATCAGTACTATTAGTAAGAAAAACTTTTTTTTCTTTTAGACTACTGGCAATTTGAGACATAAGAAACGTATTTCTTATGTCGACAAAACGACTAAAAAATGCGAACACTCTCACATCAACTATAGACAAATCAATTAATGTTCTATGCTTAGCTTCTGCCTGCTGTTTAGCCATGATGTAATATTCACGGCTTAACATATTATTTACTAAATTTCGATCCGTTTTCTCTTCACGAGTTACTTTATCTGAACGGCTTTCATGCACTGCACCACTACTAAAGTTAATGTAAGTAATTTCGGATTTCTTCTTAAGTTTGGAAATAATGACATCATCAATTAATGCTGTCGTCTCCAAAACATACCTTGGATTTTTTGCTATTTCACGAGAATCACTAATTCCAGTAGCATTCAATACCACATCACAATCTACTTGAAGAAAATCTTTAAAATGGTGAATTTGAGATTGAAAATTAGAGCCATACAATGTTACAAGCTTTTTTGACAATACATCAGGAGTACGGGAAAAGAGGTGTAGCTCATACTTTGTCTGCTGTTCCAGGAAGAGTGGTACTAATGATCTTCCTATATACCCACTCGCTCCTAATAAAGAAATCCTTTTTATTTTTCTCATCGGGTATGTAACTCAGCTTTTAAAGACTCTAGTAGCTCTTTTTGTTCTACACTAAGGTATGGAGCTTGGTCGTCTAATGCATGTCCATAAACAGTTCTGGGATGGAGAGGCGCCTCTGCATCAACTAAAACTTCTACAAACTCAGCGACACTTGAATTAAGTATCTCATTTAGTCTTTGTGTCCCGACATTTTTGGAAATCAAACTGTATGAAATATTGTATGCACTAGACAACTTTTTAAAGTCAGGATTACCATACCCACCTACGGTTGTGTAAGTATTCTTATTTAAATATAAATCCTGAAATTCACGGACCATTCCTAGTGATTTGTTGTTAAAAACAAAAATTTTAAGCGGAATTTTATTTCGAGAAACAGTCTCAAGTTCTTGGATATTTATCTGTAAACCACCATCGCCAGTAATTACCACAACTGGAGTAGTCATGTCAGTATACCAAGCTCCTATGGCCGCAGGTAATGAAAAACCCATAGCTCCCATACCCCCCGAAAATAATAAACGTTGTCCTTTTTGTACTTTCCAGGACTGAGCACACCATTGTTGGTTTTGACCCACATCAATCACGGCAACTGTATTCTTATGGGCGATTGACGAAAGTTCATTAAAAAATAAATTTGGGTTAACACTCTTCCCTGGCAACTCTACTCTGGAGAAATGTTTTTTAATTTTTGAGATGAATTTTACCCACACAGCTTTACTCGAGGTCTTGAGATGTTCTACATCTAAAAGAAAATCCTTTAAATCAGAAACAAAAAATAGGGTCGATTTAATACCGTAGTTAATAGAATATTCATCTATATCAACATGAACGATTTTTGCACTCTTGTTAAAAAGATCCGGATCTCCGGTTTGTCTTAGATCAAGCCGGGAACCTAGTACAATAATTAAATCAGCGTTAGCAAATATAATATTTGCATCACGATTACCATTAGTCCCAATATAACCAACAAAATTTTTATTATGAGGAAACACATCAAGTCCCATTAGAGATGAAACGACTGGAAGGTTATTATTTTTTTGGAATTTTGCTAATAACTCCTCAGCTTGTGCAATACGAACTCCATGCCCTACTAACAATAGTGGTGCGGTTGATTTTTCTAACAAATCTTCAAGTTCCTTTATTTTCTTTTTATTATCTATACGGTTATTATTTTTAGCTATTTTATTTAGGCTAATTTTTTTGTTACTTACTTTAGTGCGTTGAAAGTTTATCGGTATATCAATAAGTACTGGTCCTGGTCTACCTTCTTTCATTATTGAGTAAGCTTTTACTAAATTTGGGACAATCTCTTCTGGACTAGCGACTTGAACAGCAAACTTAGTGATATGTTTTACCATCGAAACAATATCTGTTTCTTGAAAACCTTCTTGTCTTACCTCTGCCTTCTTTTTCAAATTTTTGGAGTGAACTTGCCCGGTTATAAACAAAGCTGGTACTGAATCAAAAAAACAACTACCAATAGCTGTAATAAGATTAGTGGCCCCAGGACCGCTAGTTGCCATAGCTACACCAAATTTACCACTTGTACGCGCATAGCCTTCGGCAGCGAATCCAGCAGCTTGTTCATGGTGCATTGGTATACATTCTATTTCTTGATGTCGACCAATAGCATCTTCGATAAAAGCAATCATTCCCCCAGTCAAATCAAAAACTTTAGTAATTTTATGGCTCACTAAGAAATCTACAATCTCATCCGCATAAATTTTTTCTTGCGATGTCTTTTGCATAAATTACGACCACAGCTTCCATGGAGCGCTATCGGTAGTCCAAAGTGTCTCCAATTTATTCTTGTCGTTTAGTGTATCCATCGGTTTCCAAAATCCATCATGATTAAAAGCTTTAAGCTGACCATCGGTTGCCAACGCTTCAAGTGGTGCTTTCTCAAAAATAGTTCCGTCGTCATTAAGATACGAAAAAACTTCTGGTTCAAGCACAAAAAAACCACCGTTAATACGGCTTTTATTGTCAGTTTTTTCACTAAAAGATGTTACCGAAGATTTATCATCTATTGCTAAAACACCGAACTTCCCTTCTGGAATTACCGCTGTGACTGTTGCTAGCTTTTTATGGGCTTTATGAGTAGCCACCAGCTCAGTAATATTGACATCAGAAAGTCCGTCTCCATAAGTGAGCATGAAAGTTTCATTTCCCACAAATTTTTGCACTCTTTTTACTCTCCCGCCTGTCATTGTATGCTCTCCAGTATCCACTAAAGTTACTTTCCATTTTTCGCTTAGGTTATTATGGAAGGTAGTAGTGTTATGTTCAAGGTCTAAAGTGGCATCATTCGTATGCAAGTAATAGTTATTAAACCATTCCTTAATATAGTAACCTTTATAACCAAGACAAATAATGAACTCATTAAAACCGTAGTGAGAATAAATTTTCATTAGATGCCACAAAATTGGTTTACCGCCAATCTCCACCATCGGCTTAGGACGTGCATGAGTTTCTTCGCTGATACGAGTACCATATCCTCCTGCCAAGATGACTACTTTCATATGTTTTTGAAAAAAGTGTTAATTTGCTCTTTGGTAATTACAGAAACGTCACGGTTTTCATAATACTCTTTATACCATGACGCTGTATAGTCTATAGTCTCTTTATAATTTAAAGTTGGACTCCAACCAAGTTGAGTACTGACTTTAGAGATATCCAATCTTAACAAATTGGTTTCGTGAGCGTTAGGATTAGGGTCAATAATGACAGATCCACGCCTCAGGTTTGACAATATAGTCTTTGTAACCGACTCTACACTAACAAAACTCTCAGATAATGGCCCAAAGTTCCAGGCACCCACGAGATTCTTTTGTCCTAGATAAATCCTCTGCGCCAACATAAGGTAGCCGGAAAGAGATTCTAAAACGTGCTCCCAGGGTCTAATCGCTTTCGGATACCGAAGCAAAACGGGAATATTCTTTTCGTATACTGCGCGCATGATATCAGGAATAAGTCTATCCTTAGCCCAATCTCCACCCCCAATAACGTTCCCAGCTCGCGCAATAGCCACAAGAGTATTGTGAGTGACTCCGTAGTCTTTCGGATTAAAAAACGATTGTATATAAGACTGAGTGATAATGTCAGCGGCTGCTTTACTTGCACTATATGGATCATAACCTCCCAGCATATCTATTTCACGGTATGGATAAACCCAATCTTGATCCTTATATACTTTATCAGTGGTAATAACCACAACAGATTTTACTGTTCCTGCTTGCTTGATTGCATCAAGTACACTGGCCGTGCCTGTGGCATTGGTGGAAATGGTTAAAAGTGGGTCTTCATAACTACGGCGCACAAGCGGCTGAGCTGCCAAATGAAATAATATCTCTGGTTTATTACTGTCTATAATCTTAAGCACATCGGCTGTATCTCTAATATCACAATAATAATTTGTAATCTGGTGCTGGTGACCTAAAAGAGTAAAAAGATTTGGTGTCGTTGATGGAGCCAAAGATACCCCTACAACTTCCGCTCCCCAGCCCAAAAGTACTTGGGTGAGCCATGCGCCTTTAAAACCCGTATGTCCAGTAATAAGGACCTTTTTGCCCGAGTAAAAATGATTCATAAGATATATAACCTCCTCATTAGTCAAAAGTATACATATATGGTTAGTATATGTAAACAAGCCTTAAATTAGTTATTTCTTTAAACCACTACTTTGAATTCTTAATATCTGAGTATAAAAATTTTATAGTCTACATTATTCATCAAAATACGGCTTCTGAAGACACTGGGGCTTTTAAAAAGGCCTTATTTTCCTAAAATTAATCTTTTTTCAATATATTTCTTAAAAAAGTAGTATGTACTGATGACATACTAGTGGGTTTTGTGGAAGATTATTAAATCGTAAAATGCCACTACCTCTCTTGGAAGAAAGGCGTCGGAAAAACGTGCAACATGTAGAAGCAAAACTCCATGACGAGAGGACGGCTCAGCAGGACCAGCATCCTTAGATGAGCCAAGCCATCCAAGCGGCTCTGGTTCTGTCATATCACTACCCACGCCCACTGTGACTTCTTGAAAAATTAATCGAGACAGTGCCCCCTTGCCAGTTTCCCAATTATTAACAACAGAGCCAGGTAGATGATAACCATCAAATTCTCGGTCTTTTCTATAGATTAAAAGGACTCTATTTTTATTGTCTAAAATACAAAGTTCTGTAGCTACAGTAATGAACTTCTTAACTAGTTGATGCCAAATCTCTCCTCTTATTTCAGTATCATCAGTTTTTTCCAAAGAGAGGCTAAGTCTTTTTTTTGTTAATTAAGCGACATATACTGAGGCGTTACTTCGAACTATATCAATTAACTCTTCGACTCGTAGACCATCATCAAAAGAAGGAGTCATCTTAGTATTTTCATTACAAGCTTTCACAAACCTGGCAGCAATTTTTGACACTACTCTTACCCGCTCATCCTCTTCAATATTTCGCTTTCCCAGCTTTCGAATAGGAATAATTTGATCTTTCCCATGAGAAGAAACTGTGACGGTAAAGTTTTCCGTAACGCCTTTCATACTCTTAAGAGTGAGAGATCCATTGTCACACTCGAAAGTAACTACATGTTGGTGATTATCATGAGAATTGCAAGAAAGATGCGCCTTACCAATCACTCCATTACCAAAAATCATGTCGACATCTACCCCGACATCTCCACCACCCAAACTTTCCTGAGGAAAATAATGCAAACTGCCCCCGATTGTTTTTATTTTCCCGCCAAAATACTCAAGATAGTATAGTACATGGGAAAAATAAAAAGAAAGTGCCCCACCGCCTTCTTTTACATTAGTTTTCCAAGATACTATCTTGTTTTTAATATCATAACTTAAAAAATCCCAGGCAACAGAAATACTTTTTAAATTACCATACATTTTTTGTTCAAGTATTTGTTTAACCATCTGCCATTCATCAATTTCTGGAAAAATAAAATCGACCGCCGTAATACGTTTGTATTTAAAAGCCAAATCACAAAGTTCAGACGCTTCTTCATAAGAAGAAGCGAGGGGTTTTTCAGCAAAAACATGGAGTCCTTGAGCAAGAGCCTGCTTAGCTATAACAAACTGAGCACTCGGTACAACCGCTATAGCAACAGCGTCTAACTCTTCTTTTTTAAGCATCTCTTGCCAGTCAGTATATATACTGACTGGCCCTACACTTGCACAATAACTGAGTAATCTGTCTGTTTTCTTTCCACACACTGAAACCACCTTGCAACCATCTACAGAATTAAATGCGGGAAATAAACCGTAAAGACCAAAGCCTGAACCAATAATTCCTATCCTCATTTAATTAACATCCTCATTTTTAACAATTTCGAAGTCAGGAAGAGGCAGTACGAAATCCGACTTTAACCCACGTGCTTTTAATTGTTCCATTATAGGCTTAGCGTAATGCCACGCAAGGAGCACTACATAATCCGGCTGTTCATCAATAAGAATTTGATTATTTACAACTGGAATATGCTTTCCGGGTAGATACATACCGAGCTTCAAAGAAGCTGGCTGCTCGGCCAAATAGGGTAACAATTCTGAGTCTACACCATAGTAATTAAGCAGGGTCACACATCTTCCTGGACACGAGTTACCGACAACTTTCTTACCTGCCTGCTTTGAAGAAACAAGAAAGTCAACAAACTTTAGCCGGGCGGCTTGAACTCTTTTAGCAAACTTTGTGTATGTCTCTAATTTATTTAAACCAGAAGCTTCTTCAAGTTCCAGTAATTTTGCGACCGCAGGAGAAACTACTCGTCCTTTTCCTTTAGTCACATGCACCCTAATATTGCCACCATATCTATCGCCACGCTCTACATCTGTAACCGTAAAATCATATTGATTAAAAAGCGTGACCAAAGCTTTTAGAGAATACGTTCTTAAGTGTTCATGATAAACGGTATCAAACTGACCGCCTTCAATAACATTAAGTAAGTAGTGGGTTTCTGTAACAAAAACGCCGTCATCTTTAAGTAGATTATAAGCACCCATGATAACCTCCCCTAGCGTTTGCATATGAGCAAAAGTATTGGTTGTGACAATAACCGATGCTTGTCCATGACTTAACTTGATCGCCTCAGACGTTTTTATATCGAAAAATGACTGGACAGTCTCAATTCCATTTTCATTAGCAATTTTTGCAACGTTAGTTGGCTCCACTCCGAGAGCTCTAATGCCCGTATCTTTAAATCCACTCAGCAGCGTCCCGTCATTTGAACCAACGTCCACAACTAAATCATTTGGTTGTAGATTATATTTTTTTATTAATGACTCAGCAATTTTTACTTGATATTCAACAAGTTCCTTTGTGACGCCACTCTTATAAGGATAATTGGGATGATAAACTTCACTACCGTCAACACAATGATCAATCTGCGAGTTAGTGCAATCTTCGCACCAAATCATACGTAATGGGTAATTTATCTCAGGTTCATTTAGCATTGCTTCTGTTAGCAATGTATCGCAAAGAGGCTGGTGACCCAAATCTAAAATAGTATGAAGTTTACTTGAATTACACACCTGACAAGTACTGATGTGACCATTTTTTATGAGGTGATGTGGGGGGTAATTCAAATCCATATTTAAATTTAGTTATTAAGATAATATTCATATGAAGAATAACTAAAAAAAAACGTTCAGTCAAAGTGTGTTGTAACCATAAGGGGTTTTATATATCTCCTGCTTTATATCCTGAGATAACCAATATAAAGAATACTTACTTAATACTGGCCAAGGATTAAATTTGCGAAATTAAAAGATATATAACATAATCTATCTTATAAATTGTTATTACCTTGAACTCTCTAGATACTTTTCGTAACCTATTTCCGGTTTTTTACAACCAAATCAAAAACGGTCATATTCAGACCAAAAACAAAGATCACTTTGGACATGGCTTTGATCACGATGTTACTGTTGCCATGTTGGCTGTCTTAATAGCACCTTCTGTCCGTCTTGGACACAAAGCTTGGTGCGCCTCACTTCTGCATTCGACAGACAGGGTTGTTACAGAAAAGAAAGTTAAAGAGACAATGATTTTGTATTCTCAAAATCTGAAGCACTTTTTTAACGATACTGAAATAAAGGACATTATTGAAGCAGCTTTACGACACTCTGAACTAAACCAAGATAACCAAAACGATACTCAAGTGGTACTGATGGATGCAGACAGACTAGCAAACATGCAGTCAGCCGTTATTATTCGTGGTGGACAATTTAGGCATAAAATACCGGCCCTTGATTTAAAATACCTCAACGGAGATAAAAACCCCCTATCTACCTATGAAAACCCAAAAACCGTATTAGATAACTTGAGACTTATTATTTCCCAATACATACCACAATTACGAATAAAAAAGGCAAAAGTATTGGGATCTGTTTATAGTAAAAAAATAAAAAAATACATTGAATCAATTGAAAGGGACTATGAGAAATTAGGGTTAGCAGGTGTTGATTTATAAGCTCACAAACTTATTTTAAATACAATTATGACTAATTTGTTAGTTTTTAGAAAAAACATCCGTCCAGCCTACCTGTGACAAGTCGACAGGATATTCAGCGGACGAAAACAGCGTGTTTTTTATAGCTAAGAAATGGCTCCGCCATTAAATATTTATTGTTTACTCAACCACACCGCAGAGCGGACATGGTATTCTCTATGAACTAGTAAATATGTAAATTTCTGATAAACTTTGGAAAAGCTGCAAAATACTTTTATATTAGAATTCTAAAATTCCATGTCAAAAACTAAACAAACAAAACTAAGAGTGCCGTACGGTTTTTCGGTTCATGGACAAGAAGAAATTGATGCAGTTGTCGAAGTACTCAAGGGCAACACGGCAATCGGAGATAAAACTTCAGAATTTGAGGCAAAAATCGCAAAATTGTTTGGGAAAAAATATGGGGTAATGGTTAACTCAGGTAGTTCTGCCAACCTTTTAGCATTCGAATTACTCAACCTCCCGAAAGGATCAGAAGTAATAACACCCGCTCTTACCTTTGCCACAGTTGTTGCTCCTATTATCCAAAAGGGATTAATCCCCGTGTTTGTTGATGTTGATCCTACCACCTACCTCCCTAATTTTGAACAAGTAAAAAAGGCCATAACAAAGAAAACTAAGGCTTTAATGATTCCGTCACTAATGGGTAATATCCCTAATATGAGAGCGTATTCTGACCTAGCGAAAAAACATAAGCTTTTTTTCATTGAGGACTCATGTGACACACTGGGTGGAAAATTTGAAGGTAAGCCAACTGGCGTTTATTCTGATATTTCTATTACCAGCTTCTACGGATCACACATAATCAATGGCGCCGGTGGAGGAGGTATGATTATGGTAAATGATTCAAAATGGGAACATCGGCTAAAGGTACTTCGGGGCTGGGGTCGACAATCCTCTCTTTATGGTGAAAAAGCAAACTCCGAACTACTTAAAAATAGATTTAATTACAAATTAGGCGGAGTTCCATATGATAATAAATTTACTTTTAGTGAAATAGGCTATAATTTTCTTCCACTAGAAGTATCATCAGCCTTTGCCTTGGCACAAATGAAGCGTTTGCCTGGATTTTTAGCAAAAAGGCAGAAAAATTTTGAAAATCTAACAAAATTTATAAGTACCAAAGATAAGTACTTTATTTTACCCACCCAAACTCCAGATACAGAAACTGCCTGGCTTGCCTTCCCGGTGATTATTAAACCAAAATCTCCATTCACTCGTCTTGAAATTGTCACTTTCCTAGAAGGAAACAACATCCAAACCCGCCCAGTATTTACGGGTAATATTCTTAAACAACCAGGTTTCAAAAAGATTGAAAGCAGGAAAATAAGTAACATTTTACCAAATACTGACTTCATTATGAAAAACGCATTTGTTCTTGCCTGCCATCATGGACTTGATGAAGATCAAATACTATATCTAGAGAGTAAAATAAACGAATTTTTGGCTAAATATAATTAAGATAGTTATATTTACAACTTTTCGCATGTTTTTCTTGTTACAATTGAAAAGACATGCTTGAAAAATATTTACTTAGCGTTTGTATACCTACCTATAACCGAGCGCCTTTTTTGAAGCAATGTTTGGAAAGTATTGCTCCTCAAATTATTAAAGCTGGTCTAAAAAATATAGTTGAAATAGTTATTGCTGATAATGCAAGTACGGACGAAACAGAAAAAATTGTAGCGGAATATATTACTGCATATCCCGGACTCATAAACTATTTTAAGAACGAAACTAACCTAGGCTTTGATCGTAGTTTTGTGCGATTGATGGAGCAAAGTCAAAGTACCTACTGTCTCTGTTTAGGTGATGATGATGCCTTGTTTGAAGATAGCCTAACTTACGTTGTTAACTCTCTAGAAAAGCACACTGACGTTGGTTTAGCGTGGGTGAATAACTGGGGATATGACAGAAACTTACATAACCCCGTACTACTTCAGCCAAACTTACCTCCCGCACCAGACAAACGGTATAATGAACTATCAGAGTATATCTACTCATATCGAGAATATGAAAATTTAGTTGGCTTTTTTGTCGGTCTCTCTAATCAACTCATACGGCGAAAAGACTGGGTAGCTTTTGTAGGCAAAGAAAAATATATGGGCACGCAAGCTATACATATGTACATAAATTTGCAGGTTTTTAAAAATTCACCATTTCTACTAATTACCCGGCCGATTGTAAGAACCCGTGCTTCAAATATTCGTTGGGGTGTATTTTCTGGCCTAGAAACAATCCACGGTCGTATTCGATCGACCATGGAAATTGCTACTTGGATCCGTAATACTTATTCTTTACCCATTGCAATAACAAAGTTACGATTCAGAATTATGTGTAATGCATATTGGGCTACGTTTAAAGAGAATATTAAGATTCTCTTTAATAGGTATGGTCTAAATTTTTTAGTAACCTGGTATCGAAACTTACGAAAGGGTACCCTAAAAAATCGTCATGAAATCTAATATTACTTTTGTCCTATTTACCAAAAATGAAGAGCGTCGAATAATCTTCCCTCTCAAAAATTTTAGTGGTTTCGGGGATATAATTATTCTGGACGGTGGTAGTACAGACAAAACCCAAGAAATAGCCGAGTCTATGGGTGCACGCTTTTTTTTAAGACCAGACATTACTAGCGCTAATGTTGAAAGCAAGGAAAACTTTGATTTTATAAAAGCACACATTACTACCGAATGGATCTACTGGGGATACGTTGACAACATCGCACCCCTTTCACTAGTAAAAAAAATAGTCGAACTATCAGAGCAGAATGTCTATAAAAAAGTAAATATACCTCTCTACACCTACCTCTGGGGTAACACTATTAATTACGCCCATAAATCCTACGCACCATTTTTGTTTCATAAAGATTATATAGATTTTTCTAACAACTACATTCATGGGCTAGGAAAGTTTCTCGGCACCAAAGACCAGATTTTATTTCTACCAAATACCGAAACCTTTGCTCTAAAGCACTTTAGTACCTACAATGTTAACAAATTTATCCAAGGACATTTGCGTTATGCTGAAGCTGAAGCTGAAGAAAAACACACTAAGGGTTTGAAATTTAGTGCCATTAAAATGATTGCTGCTATTATGCGATATGTATGGATATACGGAAGATACTCATATAAAAATGGTATTTTGGGACTTCTCATTGTTCTTAATTATGCCTCTTTTAGAATTATGGCCTATACGAAACTTTACGAGTTAAATCAAGGTATTACACTAGATAGTATTGAAAAAAACTATGACCTTAAAAAAGAGATTATCCTAAAAGAATTTGCGTCCTCAGATAAGTAATATGAAAAAAAGAATACACCAAAAAATAATTGACAGTATCAGGAAGAGTACCCCTTTATTTCTTAGACAATTAATTGGTCCTGTTTTGGCCGAACTATTCTACCTAGACAGAATCTATATCCGACCAAACCAGAAAAAACCTATAATTCTTTCTCTCGAACAAACAATAGAAAAAATAAAAAAGGAGAAACTTTCGGTTATCCGCTTTGGCGATGGAGAAATTTTTATAATTGACGGA
This sequence comes from Minisyncoccota bacterium, assembly GCA_035324355.1. Taxonomy (GTDB): domain Bacteria; phylum Patescibacteriota; class Minisyncoccia; order Phycocordibacterales; family UBA918; genus OLB19. Next base: position 17,549 of record DAOLBU010000002.1, on the reverse strand, counting down.
GGAGATTTAATGTTTCAACATTATAATAAAGATCTAGCCCTTCAACTTGAAGAGATTATAAAATCTGATGATCCAAACCTACTTATTTGCGTTCCTGGTATATGGAATAAACTAAATCAATTTGAAGACTACGCTAGTCGTTTTATTAAACATCAACTTTACCGTTATAAATCAGTATGGGGCCAAATCCTCACTAACAAAAAAGTATACGGAGATGCTTATTTTTCAAGAAACTATTTATCCTACAAAGACAAATCGAAATCTGGTGAAATATTTACAAAAATATTTACTCTGTGGGAAAAGGAAAAAGTAATTCTTATTGAAGGAGAAAAAAGTAGATTAGGGGTTGGAAATGATTTATTTGATAATGTTACTTCACTTGAGCGCATTTTAGCTCCCGCAGAGAATGCTTATAGTCGACGCCAAGAAATTATGCGCGAAGTCGAGAAACACAGTAAAGACAAAATGATTCTGCTCTCACTGGGTCCAGCCGCAAAAGTGATTGCGTACAATCTTTTTAAGCAAGGTTACAGAGTAATTGATATTGGTCACATTGATATGGAATATGAAATGTACCTTCGCAAATCATATAAGCAAGTAGCAGTGCCTTATAAATATTTTAACGAGATTCATGCTCGAAATCCAGAAGACTGTAAAGATAAAGTATACTTATCACAAATTATTAAAAAAGTAGTCTAATACTTCCGATGAAAAAAATTCGCGTAAAATTTTTAAAGTATGGCCACTCTGACCACACAACTCCCGGGACATATGCGTATTTTTTTCATGCAATCTTAAGTAAATATTATACTGTTGAAATTTCTGAAACACCTGATTATATTTTCTATCACGAATCTACAGATGAACACTTAAAATATGACTGTGTAAAAATTTTTTACACAGGTGAAAATGTCTCCCCAAACTTTAATTTATGCGATTATGCCATCGGTTTTGATTGGCTTGATTTCGGCGAACGTTATTACCGCTTCCCTATTTATTTAAATTCTATTTTTTATCGTCCAGAGGAATTGTTACAGACCGTCAATACTGACTGGACAAAACAGCTACAATTAACTCCAGACCAGCTAAAAGACAAAACTGATTTTTGTAGTTTTGTATACTCAAACTATCGCGGAGAAAAGGCCCGACAAGCACTCTTTACTTCACTTAGTTCATATAAGAAGGTAAACGCTGGGGGAAAGTATCTCAATAATATTGGCGGTCCGGTGGCTAACAAATTAGCTTTTGAGTCAAAACATAAATTTTCTATTGCTTGTGAAAACTCTTCACGATCTGGCTACACTACAGAAAAAATCATCGGTGCATTTATGGCCCAAACAATTCCCATTTATTGGGGAGATACTGATATTGATAAACAGTTCAACAAAAAAAGATTTATTAACTGCCATGACTATGACAGTTTTGATGATGTCTTAAGACGGGTTAAAGAAATTGATAATGATGATAACTTATATTTGAGTATCGTAAATGAACCTATTTCTATTCCAGAGTATGATTTCTCCAAAATTAAATTGGGCCTTGAAACATTTTTGCAACATATTTTTGATATACCTCTTAGCAAAGCACCTCAAGCAACCATCAATCTGAATCGCCTTAGTGAAATGATTTTGAGAGAAAAAATATCAGCCATCTTCATTAAATACAGACGTCTCTTGATTAAGATTGGCTCTAATTTATATCGTCCATTCAAACATATTAATTTTATTGAAAAGATAAAGTATAAGTTATTAAAGTAGCAAAACCTGCAATGCTTAACATTATTTCAAAATCGTTAATATCCACACATAGTCGTGGGCCACGTAAGGTGGTTGTCAATTTGATGAAAGGCCTGGATGAAATAGGCTGCCCCTATGTCACTAATGCTGCGCTTGACGCCACTGACTTAATCTGGATCCATGATGATCCCATCGCTCTTAAAGCTGCCTTGGATTTACCCCGAAAACCATTGATTTTGGCGGGGCCAAATATTCATACCCTGCCTCAAGAGCTACCTACTATTCCGAACAACCTGCCTTTAATTTGGCTTCATCCCGCTCCTTGGGTACAAAGGTTTTGGGAAACCTTTGGTACCCAGCGGCTGAATAGTACAGTCTGGCCAGTTGGAATTGATACCAATAAATTTTCGCCAACTACCACCGCGAAGGATTTAATTTTAGTTTATAACAAGCAACGCTCCCCTGCCGACACTAATGTAGTTTGCCAGACTTTAGAAAACCATGGCGAGAAGTTTGCCGTTATTACTTATGGTCAATACCAAGAGAGTAATTATCAAGAGCTATTAGATAGGAGCAAAGCAATAATTTGGGTGGGACGTTCCGAAAGCCAAGGTATCGCTTTACTTGAAGCTTTGGCAATGAATGTACCCGCCCTGATATGGGATATCGAAAAATTTGGTGACTGGTCTGGAAGTGGTCAGGCAAATTTTTCAACTGAACAACTTAATTTTACTCCAGTGACCTCCGCCCCTTATTTTGATGACACTTGTGGTCTTAAATTTTCTAGAGTCGAAGATTTAGAAAAATCGTTAACTAGATTTCTAGAAGCATTACCCACCTTTGCTCCCCGAGTGTATATCGAAAATAACTTATCTTTAGCTAAGCAAGCACAAGCTTTTTTAAATATTTACCAGACCAAACTGAGAGCTAATGAGTCACAAATTAAAGACACTAACCTCAAGTCAAAAAAGTCATGGAAAAATGCTAGCTTAGCTTTTAAACTGACAACCTTAGCTAAAGATGCGGTACGGCAAATAATGCGTTAAAATAATGCCTACTATGTTAAGAGAGGATATTATTAAGAAAATTGAAGCCAAAGCAACTGATGCTGATCTAACTATTATCCGCAGTGCTCGTTTTAAAAAACATCCTCTCAAAGCCTTTTGTTTTTACCTCCTAGTAGCGCTTAATCGCTTCACCCCTTTTGCTATACCAATTAAGTCCCAGACTATTTGGGGCGACAAGCTACAAGCTTACGAAACTTCCGCTATAGGCTCAGTCTACTTCCTTGGCTTCTATGATAGTGAAGTCACACTTTTTCTTCTTAAGTATTTTAAAGAATCTGGCGACCTACTTGATGTCGGCAGCAACATTGGTTACTACACTAGTCTCTTTACCCAAATTAAAGTTCCCGCTGCAAAAATTACTGCCTTTGAACCCACACCCAGCACCTTTACTGTCCTAAAACAAAACACCAGACACCTACCTCAAGTTCAGCTAGAACAAATTGCCTTAGCTGACAGCATGGGCACCGTTCAATTCCACGACTATGGCATTCAGCATGGTGTCTTTAATTCAAGCAAAGCACAACCACACGCGTTTTTAAAGAATGTTGGTTCTTTAATTGAAGTACAAACAGACACCTTAGATGCCTGGTGTGAAAAAACTAATACGAAACCGAGCTTGATCAAACTAGATACTGAAGGGACTGAAGTCAAAATTTTAAGTCAGGCGGGAAAAACGTTGGCTAATTATCGGCCAATTATTTTACTCGAAGTTGGTGGTGGCGAAGCTTGGAAAGATAACACTACTGGCAGCTTAGACCTTCTAGCTAGTCATGGCTACCAATTTTTTACCCTTAACCAAGCTGGTGACCCTATTCCCCACATGCGACAAGCTAGTTATCAATACCAGAATCTGGTCGCCATCCATCACACCGAACTGCCTAAGTATGTTAAGTAAAATTAAATTTTTAGTTAAAACGGTACGAAATATTCTCTTTACCCCTTTTGTGTTGGTAGATTATTGGCATTTTAAAAGTAAAGATAGCAAGTCACGCTTCAGTTATAGTTGGCGAACTTTCTACCCGCAAATTTTTGATAAGACCAAACTAACTGGTTTTGACCGACATTATGTTTATCATACGGCGTGGGCTGCCCGTAAGGTAAAAGAAATAAATCCGGAACGTCATACTGACATTGCCTCAAGTCTCTACTTTCCCGGAATTGTCTCTGCTTTTGTTCCAGTGGATTTTTATGATTACCGTCCGGCACCACTTCATCTCAGCAACTTAAGGACTGAGCATGCTGACCTGACTAACTTACACTTTGCAGACAACAGCCTTCCTTCCCTGTCCTGTCTTCATACTATCGAACACATTGGTCTGGGGCGCTATGGCGACCCTATTGATCCAGGCGGCGACCAGAAAGCCTGTAGTGAGCTATCAAGAGTTCTAGCCCCAGGCGGTTCTTTGCTTTTTGTGACTCCTGTTGGAAATACGGGAATGATTCAATTTAATGCTCACCGAATTTACACCTACGAGCAAGTAGTAGAACTATTCCCTACCCTTACCTTAAAAGAATTCTCTTTTGTCCCAGAGCATGGAAATGAAGGAGTAAAGGAGAATGCCAAACCAGAAGATCTAAAAAACGAAACTTACGCCTGTGGCTTGTTTGTCTTCACTAAACCTGCAATGTTAATATTAAATCATGTTTAAAAACATTGCTTATATAGATGGTCAAAATCTTTATTTTGCTACTAATAAGCACCCCACTAACCCTTGGTCAATATCCTTACCAAAATTTAGAGAGTATCTTACAAGAAAATATAACGTCATAACTGATATTCGGAGAAAAATACAAAAAGAAAAGGGCGACTTAGGTAGTTAACCGTTCGCCCCCCTTTTCGTCGTTATGATTACATATTAGCATGAATAAAAAATTTATCAACTAAACACGATATGATAATTATCAATCTCAAAGGCGGGCTGGGTAACCAAATGTTTCAGTATGCTTTTGGTCGGGCTTTGTCGATTAAAAATAATGACATTTTAAAGCTAGACATCCATTCACTAGATCAAGCGAAGAGAATAGGAAATATCTATCGCCCCTTTAGCTTAGCGCTTTTTAATATCCAACAAGACCTCGCTTCGCTGGCAGACATAGCTGCCTCTAAAAAGCCTGAGGGACTTTTGACTAAAATAACGCGCAGAATAAAAAACTCCCTTTGGGGCGACCAAACTAACTTATTCAAAGCAGAGTACTTAAACCAGAAAGGAAACCTCTACCTAGACGGATACTTCCAATCACCCCTTTACTTTGAAAACATCCGAGATCTTCTCCTGAAAGAATTTACCCTCAAAGTTCCCTTGCCGGAATATGGTCGCAATATCCTTGAGCAAATGCAGTTAAGTAATTCTGTCTCACTTCATATACGAAGAGGTGACTACTTAAGTAATCTGATAGTCAAAAAACAATTTGGACCATGTACTAAAGATTATTATCAACGAGCAATAGACAAACTCAAGACCGAAGTTAAAGACGCGAAATTTTTTGTCTTCTCGGACGATATCGCTTGGGTCAAAAATAATCTAGAGCTTGATGAAGACACTGTTTTTGTCTCTGACCCATCACTCAAGGATGCTGAAGAATTAAGCTTAATGAGTCAATGTCAGCACAATATTATTGCTAATAGTAGCTTCAGCTGGTGGGGTGCCTGGCTCAATCAAAATCCGAGTAAGTTAGTCATTGCACCAACACCCTGGTTTGATACCATTGATTATGACCCCAACCTACTTCCCTCATCATGGATACAATTAGCCAAGTAAAAGAACCTCTAGTGAGTGTTCTCATGTTGACCTATAACCGGGGTCATTTTCTATCCGAGGCTATTTCTAGTGTCCTATCGCAGACCTACCAAAATTTTGAGTTAGTAATAATTGATGACGGTTCAACTGACAACTCAGAAAATGTTATTCAGGGTTTCGCTGACAAGCGCCTTCGCTATATTAAACACGAAAAGAATGCTGGATTGTTTGCTAGACGGAAAGAAAGTCTTAGTTACGTTACAGGTAAATATGTCGCTGTTATTGACAGTGATGATGTCTGGATTGATAAAGAGAAGCTCACTAAGCAAGTTGAGTCCATTGAGACAAATGCTTCATTGGCAGTCGTTGGTACCCAAACTAGACTGATAAACCGAGACGGAAAAAAAATAAAAGATTACTTTTATGAAACTACTGACAAAGCTATTCGCCGTAAAATATTAGTCCGTAATCAATTCACGCATTCAGCAGTACTGATGCGCGCTGCTGCCTTAGAAAAAACTCAAGGCTACCAACCGACCCTAGCTGAGGACTTAGATCTTTTTCTCCAACTCGGTCACTTTGGCGAGTTTAAAAATTTACCCATAATCGCCACTGCCCATCGGGTCCATGATGCCAGTGAAAACGATCATGGGAGCAAAATGTCCACCGCTGTATTAGCGATTATTAAAAAGAGACACTTAGGGTATCCGGGTTACCTCTTTGCCCTACTTTTGGGTCAACTACGACTTCTCAAACACCGCCTAATAAAAACTAAGTGAGATTAAAGACCCTAAGGGTATCTTTAATAATATCGTCCAAAGTAGCCTCTGGTTGCCAACCTAGTTTTTGTTTGGCCAAAGTGGCGTCAGCTACCAGAAAAGGTGAGTCGCCCGAGCGACGATCTGCAGCTTCAATTCGAATTTTTTGTGTGGCTATTTGATTAAATCGATCTAAAAGCTCTTTAACCGAATAACCTTTGCCGGTCCCCAGATTATAAATACCACTTTCCTTTTGATTCAGTGCCGCTAAGTGAGCTTTCACTAAGTCCCGTAAATGTATGTAGTCGCGTACACAGGTTCCATCTGCTGTTTCATAGTCACTACCAAAAATTTGTACCGGTAAATTGGCTTGCAATTGAGTACCGATAATCGGAAAAATATTCATTGCTTTACTCTCCCTATAATTTAAACCAACATCGCCGGCAACATTAAAGTAGCGTAGAATCGAGTAGTTTGAAATCAGTCCTGCTTTAGCGAAAGCCACAATCATCTCCTCAGCCATTCTCTTGGTTTGACCATAAACATTTTGTGGTCCGAGTGGAGATGATTCAGTTAATGTCCTAGTGTCCTTAGGTGGACGATAAACTACAGCAGTGGATGAAAAGACAATTTTAGGTATTTGATACTCACTCATCACCTTTAAGAGATTTAAAGTACCCGTAACATTTGTTTCAAAATATAAAGCTGGATCAAGTTGACTTTCGCCAACTGCTTTTTTGGCCGCAAAGTGCAAGACGAGACCAAAATCATATCTAGCGCAAACGGCTTTTAAATTTGAATAATCAATTATACTGCCCTGTTCCAAAATGACGTTAGAATTTATTTTATCAGCTTGACCAGTTGATAAATCATCAAAAACTACTACCTGATATCCCTCATGACAAAGTGCCTCTACGCAAGCTGAACCGATATAGCCAGCACCTCCAGTTACCAATATTTTCATACTTATAATATTACCACTTAACCCAGGTGAAAGTGACATTTTTAGCCAAATTTCACCTTAGTTCAAAAGGCCAAAGTACTAACCTCGATTAATTATCGTAATTTAGGCCATTTTGAGCCTTTAAAGGACCTTTTTATCTTTAGCTGGTATCTCCCACTCGGCATTTAAATCTCGGTGCATCAACCTAGACAAAACGGTAACGTCCGACCGGAAATAATCCTTCAGATAAGACTCGAGCTCAGGCGTGAGAGTCATCGCCCTGGCTGCTATGGAAGCTGTTTCAATGGGGACTATTTTAGGATGGAAGTGCTGCAAAATAGCATGGTATTTATTGGTCACTGATTGCTTAATGGCCTTAAGACCCCGCTTGATAAAACCAGGACGTTTTTTAGGGTCTATCTCTTCTTCGGGAAATAAGTGCTTAAGTTCGCCAGGGACAAAATCATCACTAACACCAAGATAAGCGTAAGCCGTTTTAATGACACTTAGGGGATCCTCTCTCACGTCCCCCGCTGTCACTACCAACAAATCAGTTGGTGAATAATAACCAAAGTAATGAACTAATTGCTGTCCATAACGGGCTGAACTTAACACTTCGGGATATTGCTTCAGAAATAAAGCCAGAGAAATTTTAGAGGAAATTAAGCCGGCTCTTTTGGCTTCGATATAAGCGACCTTGACGCTAACCAAAGGATTTTCTATTACAGCCAATAACTTAGCATTAGGGTAAGTTCTAGCTATTAAAGATGCTGCCTGCGCATTTTGTAGATAATAACCCGATAACTCTCCATAAATAAATCCAGTCTCACACTTACCAAACTGGCCCTCATACCACTCTATTCCTTGGGCATATAGTTTTGGTTGGCAAAAAAAGTCGAGCTCTTCTTGAGGTACACAAATTTGGGGATGCGCTTTAAGATAGGAGTAGAAAAGTGGCGCAGCAAAAATACTACCTAAACCAAAAAATGAAACGAATTTTCGCTGAGCACGCATAAACTAATGATACTAAATAATATTACTCCGATGACTCATTATCAACGCTACTTAGAAAGAGAACATTTTCGATACTCGAGCGATATGCCCGACGATAAGTGTCCGGATCCTCATGAAAGCGACTCTTGATCATTTCTCGCCCAGCAGCTACCAGACGACGACGTAGCACCGGGTCATTCATTAACATATTTAACTTAAGGCTAAACTCATCAATGGCCCCAGGGGTACAAAGCAGAGCTGACTCACCATAAGAAAGGGGTTCTTCTCGTTTCGCCGTTCTAGCCAAGATGGGGGGGATCCCCGCCGCAGCCGCTCTAAGCACCAGTTCCTCACTAGCGTCATCCGTCTCGGGCACCACCAAGACATCAGCACCTTTGAGAAAAGCAGTTTCACTTAAGGTATTAGGTGCAAAGACGACTTGTTGGCTCACTCCTAAAATTTGACTGCGTTTAATAAACTCCGACTTGATTGGTCCTTCACCTAAAACAACCAAGCCAATGTGTGGACTTTTAAGACCGTGTCTAGCAGCGTCAATCACCTGGTATAAAAGACTATGGTAATCCAATTTTCCAATGTAAAGCACCACAAATTTAAAAGCTTTGTACTTATTATGTAAATCTAAAGTCACGGGCTCATGCATTAAAGCTTCGTAGTTATTGAAACGTGGCAAAATGGCGAGGTCTAAAGGATCAAACTTATGAGAGAGAAAATCGTAAAGCGCTCGAGTATTAGTTCTGATACTGGCTGTACGTTTTAAAGTAAAGTTTGGTAGATGACTGCGCCAAAAGTGATGTGGGTGGGCATTTTTAAATTCAGTAGTGTTGTAGTCTTCAAGGACATGTATCTGTAGTGGTCTTTCGTATTTATCGCTCAGGTATAGTCCTAAAGCAGCACTCTCAAACGGATCACGGGCCACAATAATATCGGGACGAAACCCTTCAGCAAAAACTAGTTGCTCCGTGACAACGGTATTACCCACCAAAGGCGCTCCCCACCACTTGCTATCACTAGCAATATACAGCCACATGTTATTAGCTAAACGAAGAACAGGATTTTTAGCTGGTATCCCTTGTCTTAAAATTAATATATGCACCTCATCAAACAAATCGGCCAAGTTTGTGTAGCCATCGAGTGACTGTTCGGTCGGGTTTAGCAAGGATTCGTCCTGGGAAATAAACAGCACTCGAGTGACATCTCGACTAGACTGATGTTCATATACCGGATCTTCCTTAATAGCCTCTTCCACTGACACATACACCGTATCATCTTTAGCCTGAGCTTCTTTAGTAAGCACATGCTCTAAAGCCGAACGTTCATAGTCAGAAGCATCAAAACGAGAAAGATCTTTGCGAGACATATCACTACTAGTATACCTTGTCACGGGCACTAGAAAAGATATCTTCCCTCGCTAGTTTGGCATAAGTGAAACTAAAGTCCGCGCTAAAAAATCTGAATCGTGTCGAATCAAACTTCGTTTAACAACATCGCCTGAACTCAAAATTATTTCTTCTTGCCCAACTAAAGGCAAGGCAGCAATCGTACAGGTATCACCTACACAATTATTGAGTACTGGATGGGCGCCCTCCTCCTGGTAGCGCCCAAGAAGTTCGGAATCAAAAATTGAATTGTTGACTAAAGCAACGTCTGGCCACCGACCGATATATTTTCTGATTTCTTCTATATGCTCTGAGGCATGCATGCCAATAGTCTGACCGCGGCAAGTCATTAAATTACAGACATATACCACTGTCGCTTGGCTTGATTTTAAAGCTTCAGTAAAACCAGTAACAATACAATTAGCTAACACACTAGTGTAAAGATCTCCAGGACCTAAAACAATCATATCTGCCTCCATAATGGCCTGGGCCGCTGGCCCACTAATGTACGATTTGGGATTTAAAGATAAAGCCTTTATTCTGGCCTGAGACAAATGTGCAGTACTGTCTTCTATTTGACTTTCGCCTTCGATAACAGAACCATCTTCATACAGTGCTACAAGTTGAGAATTATTTGTGGTCACTGGCAAAACTCGACCAGATACTTTAAGTAGATGCGAAGCAGCGTCTATAGCCTGGACTTCGTCACCTAAAATATCTGTCAAAGCGGTTAAAAGTAAATTACCAAAATTATGGCCTTGTAAACCTTGTCCCTTGTCAAAGCGATACAAAAACAACTGCCGCATGAGCGAGTCGTACTTATCTCCCTCAGCAGCTAAAGCTGTCAGAGCATTACGGACATCACCAATCGGTAACAGACCAAACTCATCACGGAGTCGTCCGGTCGAACCTCCCGAATCAGCCATACTGACGACGGCTGCAATATCTAAAGTATTAGCAAAACGACGTAAACCACGCAAAACCGTATGTGTACCCGTGCCCCCGCCGACGACCACCACTTTTTTCTTAACCATGTTTTTATAACTACCGTCATCTACTATTGGTTACTTGAGTTCCCTTTTCGTCCAAAAAAGATAGCGCCGTAGGCAATCAGAATCAATCCGATTAAAGCTAGGTAAGGCCACCGTACATTCCGAGAGTCTGAGTCAGGATTAGGTTCTGGAGTAGGGGAAAAATCCTGATCGGCTAATAATTCCTCTTCTGTAGGTAGATCTAAAATTACTGCTGCCTCAGCCTCTGGTTCACTTGGAGTAGTATTAAAAGTTGAATTGGTGGTTTGGGCGCGTGGAGGCGAAGAAAACGACTGTGTCGTTTTCTTCGCCTCCACCACCGACCCTAAAAGCGGCTCAGCTACTACTAACTTAGGAAGAGTGGAAGCAATCACATTCCTATTCCCGTCATACAACATCACGATATCCTGATAAGTCGTCTTTAGTCGACTGCCCGCTACCGTAATAGTCGCCTTAGCCAACACCACGGACCGGGGCGGAAAAACCACTTCTCTACTTCCTTTCAGGCTATAACCAGAAAGGTCGACATCATAGGCGGAATTATTATGAATTTGAACATCTCCGGCAGAATTAAGACTTAAAGAAAAATTTACTGGCAAAATCGTAATCTTATGGGTGGCTGTTTGTTCATTTTTGTCTTTACGGGCAAAAACCGTTACTAAATATTCTCCAGGATAAGAATACTGATGCGACAGCCGCTTACCATCATCTTGGTAACTATCACCAAAATTCCATTCATAAAAAACTGTTCGCTGCGAATTTTCATCTAATCCACTAGCCGTCACATAAAAAGGGACCGGTTGATTTACGTAACCAATACTTTGGGCTTCAATTTTTAAAGTTAATTTCGTTTCTGGGTTTTTTAGATTAACTGACTCAACTTTACGCGCTGCCGCTGCCTGACCACTACTACTGCTACCCCCTGAGGCAGGTGGCGTGCCACTACTTGGAGGCGGACTGACTCGACCAGTACCATTAACCGCTCCGGGAGTTGGTGCATCCGTCACCCAGCCGCTTTGTGTATACTGCGCTGTTTCTTTAGTTACATTATCCCCGCCAATATTTTGCCAATTTTCACCCCCAGCGACTTGGTCCACAATACCGCCATTACCATCCTTTAAGGTTAATGTAGCACCGGTATTAACTAAAGCTCCAGTGTAAATTAAGAAAGCGGTACCAGCAGCTGAATCATCGCTCGTACGTTCTAAAACCGCATAGTTACCTGAAGTAATAGTTCCAGTCAGATTAATATTAAGATTCATCCCATCGCTTAAAACCCAACCATCAACACTAACTGCTTCGCCGCTATTATAAAGTTCAATCCATTCATGGTTAGCCGAAGCAGTACTTCCCATCCAAGCTACCTCATTAATACTGACAGACGCATCTGCTATACCCGCATGGAGTAGAAAAATTAAACTAATTCCTAAACAATACGATCGCATATATTTATGAGGCAAAAGGTGACCTTTCGTCTTTCGCTTGTCGGAACAAACGTTCTAATTTTTTGGGCGCCAGCGGGTCGTCCGCGACCGAGGAAGAATTCGCTGCTGCATGATTGGTCTCGAGCAAGACAAACGCTTCTTCCGCTTCCGCCGCTAAACGCTCTAATTCAAGTCGCTCCTCGGGTTTGTGGGGTTGGGTTGTTGGAGGTGTAGTCGGGTGATGCGGCGCAGGAGATGAACTTGGTGCTGGAGCGGATCTTGGTGTTCGATTTTGGTTGATCGGCTCTTGCTTGACCGTCACGCTCTTTGTCTTTATATCAACACTACTCTCTTTAATAGTGGTTTTTGTGTCAGGCGCTATCGTCTCAGCTTGTTTTAAAATAGCAGCTAAGGCGCTACGTAAATCTTCTGCGGGCGCTTGGTTTTTCAAAGTGACTGAGTTTGTACTTTTTTTCATCGGTTCTGGACCTTTTTTTTCTGCAGCACTTATCTGAGACAAAATCGCCTTTAAGTCTGAAGGTGATTTAGCTTCCACCGTATGTCGTCTTACCTCAGACACTGTCTTTATTTCTATCGGTTCTTTACTTATTGGTTTTGGTGATGAGACCAATGGCATCGTGGGAGTGGCCGCTGCATTTCGATTAACAGACGCTCTCGGCTCAGTTTCCACTTTCTTGGTAATCTTTGGTGGTGAAGCTACTTTTCGCTCTTCAAAATTAGACTTATCGCCATTACTCCCATTACTTTTTATACGATCAGCCGCTTGTTGCTGATTACTTTTTTCAGTTTTGGTTTTATCTTCTTTAACCGCCTGATGAACGTCTATCACCATTTTCTCAACTACTTCTCGACTTTTCGTATAATTCCGGCGGCTAGCGGCAATCACCATATCTTTGCAAGAAATACTTGGTGGCGCTATCGGGGGCAAAGTCAACGCTGAAAAAGGCTGCGAGCCGATACCATCAATCATCAAAGTTAAATAAATTTGCGCAAAGCCAAGATTAACTAAATCCGCTGCCAAAAAACGTGGCGTAAAGACCGTCTCAAGGACTTCCGCATCAAACGGTCCCACTCGAAAAGCTACCGTTGTACCAACGTTACCAAAAACTGCATCACGAACCTCTTCTTCCATCTGAGCAATATATTGGTGCGCAATAATTAAGTTCAGGTGGTACTTTCGTGCCTCCGAAAGAATATTTGCAAAGGTCGCATTAGCAAACGATTGAAACTCATCCACGTAAAAATAAAAGTTCGGCATCTTCTTCATCTGCGCTACCGGTAGGTCGGCCCGACTCATCGCGGCTAGATAGATACGGGTAGTGAGCATGGAGCCGAGCAAGTTGGCATTAGTCTCCCCAATCAAGCCTTTTGACAGGTTCATAATCAGAATTTTCCTTTCGTCCATAATCTTCCTGATATCAAAACTGGAATGCGGCTGACCAATGATGTTGCGGATCAGTGGGTTACCAGTGAATTGACCAATTTTATTTTGAATTGCTGGCAGAGCTTCAGCGGCAAAACGATCGGTATAGTTAGCGAACTCATCAACCCAAAAAGCTTTAACGGCCGGGTCTTTAATATAATCAACCACTTGCTTCCGAAATACTTTATCAGAAAACAACCGGTTAACCGAAAGCAAAGTAGTGTCAGGATATTCAATAATAGCTAGCAAGGCGTTAGTCAGAATGTATTCCATACGCGCACTCCAAGCATCCACCCAAATTTTCTTAAAGGTCGACATTAACCCGGAGACCACTAAGTGTCGTTTATCCGGATCAACATCTTCCATCACATTAAAAGAAATTGGATTACCCGTATCAAAAGGCGCAAAATAAACCACATCATTTAAACGGTGCTCCGGTATATAGTCAAGGAGAGTTTCGGCGGCTGAGCCGTGAGGATCAATAAAAGCCATCCCCTCGCCGTTTTGAATATCTTGCACAGCCATGTTCTCGAGCAGAGTCGATTTACCCATTCCCGTCTTCCCGACTATGTACATATGACGCTGACGATCTTTAGCCTTAATACCAAAAGGTACTTGCTGACTACGAGCATCAGTCTTAGCAAAGAAAGTAATTTTTTCAGGATCAAAACTCATAAGATAAATTATACCCCCACACTTGTTTTCTTCCAAAACACTTTTCAATAAAACCGATTCAAGGTAAGTATGTAATGACTACTCTGGCACTTCGTATGTTAGCGGCGGACGTAGTGCTCCTTTAGTATAAATATTTGAAGGAGCCCAAATCATCCAAGACATTACGCCCGCGTCATAGCTCGCCTGAATCTGAGCCCTGACTTCAGCAACATCATAATTACCACCATAATCAAAATCTTGAATCCAAGTTCGGAGTCGATCCGCACCAAAAACTGGCTTTTGATACACTGCTGGTGTACTGGTGCCAATACGCTCATGGAGAAAGCCTTGCATTCTAGTGGTACTAGCTTTCATCCGCTCTACTCCAGCAGACATAGCGTGATGCACAATTTTATATGGAACCAGGTTTGGATTACCTAAACCTAAGTAGTTTGGTGGATAATGAGACGGATAAACCATCGGAGCGATAAAATCAAAATACGGCGCTGCCCGTTCTTGCACTTGCCCAATAGAAAGGTCATCAAAATTAGTTGTGGTCATACCAAATAAATCTGCCGAAGTCCAAGGAGTCGATGAAGCTCGTCCGGTGTTTTGATGATCAAAGTCGGCAAAGAGACTCTCGTCATCCATCTTTTCTTTTAAGTAAGCAAAAAATGCTTCGAGGTTTGCTTGTTTATCGTTTGGCCAATTCGACCCAGCTGAATGCGGGAAAGAAATATCGCGCATGTTGCCGTCACTTGGATAACGTACGTAGTCAAAATTTAATTCATCAAAACCAATATTGTAAGAATCAACCGCTAAGTCCACGATATGATCCCAATATTCACGGGCAGCCACATCAATAAATGACAAGCCTTTGCCGTCTTTCCAATTGGTTTGTCCGTCGAGTTTTTTTACCGCTAGATGAGGACGGCGCTCCGCCTCAAATGGATCTTGGAAAACCGTAATTCGACCAATGACAAAAATATTTTGTTCATGCATGAGACTGATTAACTCCCGCATATCCCTAGCTCCACAACGGGCGTTTTGCCAAGCTGGCAGCCAAGCTTCACTATCTGGCAAAAAAGAAATGGTTCCCGAATAATCCTTGATGTCTAAAACAATACTGTTAATTTCAGTTTCGCTAACTAGCTTAAGTAAGCGTTCACGAAAATTTGGTGTCCCAGCAACACATGACGTCATATAAATTGCTTTAACCTGTGGCGGCAAAGGCACGTGGGTCACAGCTGGTTTTGGAGCAACTACAAGTTCAGGTTTTGTTTCCGCTTCATTAGCATCCATAACTGAAACTGCTTCTGATGGCTTTTGATAAGCTAAGTCACTACGCGGAATCGAGGCATGACTTAAAAGCGCCACAACAGTGAGGAGACTGATGATTGAGATGCCGATGTAATTTATCATAGGGTATACCCCTATTGTAGCTCGCGCTCAGTGAAAAGTTGTTGAGTTGTCTCCACAAATGATTCGTCGCCTCTTTCTCCATTACCTCGGTCAATTTTCGTATAATAAAGCGCGCGACGGAGCAAATAACCAACAATTATTAAAAAAGCCCCAAAAACAGCAACTGCGTATTGCTTCCAACTTTCCGGGACCCCAAGAAACGGAACAAGCGTGAGAATAATTCCCGTGAGGAAGACTAGCGTTTCTTTAGACATATTTGGCAGTATACCGTATGTTTGTCGGAAATCAAAAATAGTAACTACTGGGGAGAAAACTAACTCACCAAAACGACAAATTTAAATGAAAAAAGGAGCGTCAGCGACTATTTTGAATTTATGCAGGCACTTAGCTACGTTACGACCCCAAAGGGAGTAACTAGCTGTAGTGCTCTGCCAAGAAGAGCCAGGATACAAACAAATATGGAAGTATATTGTAATAAACTTAACCGAAACTTACCAAAACCACAAACTCACCTCGAACATGATCTTGATTCTCTCTAAAATAAGCCTCCACTTCCGTAGCTTCGCCTTGGACAATTTCCTCATGCAGTTTGGTCAATTCACGAGCCACCGTCACCTTAGCTCCCTCTGGTAAGAACTTCACTAGAGCATCCAGAGTCTTTTCGATGCGATGGACCGATTCAAAAAAAATGACCGGGGCCTCATAATCGGCTAATGACTTAAAAAAAGTTTCACGTCCCTTTTTCTGCGGCACAAAACCCAAGAAAGAAAACTGATTACCGGCGATACCGGCAATCGAAAACGCGGCCGCTACAGCTGAGGCACCAGGTATCGTTTCAATCTTAATACCTCGCCGGCGTGCTTGGGTGACGAGCAACACACCAGGATCACTAATTCCGGGAGTGCCAGCATCAGAGACTAAAGATACTTTCGTCCCCGATTCAAGGTCACTAAGCACCTCCTGGTGAGTTTTCTCTGAAGCATGGGCATCATAACGCTTCATTTTTGCTTTGATACCATGATGATGCAATAACTTCCCTGTCACTCGTGTATCTTCACAAAGCACATAGTCAGCCTCTCCAAGCACCCTAAGTGCCCGTAAGGTAATGTCCTCTAGGTTCCCAATTGGTGTAGCCACGATTGATAATAGACCCTCTATTTTTTCCATATTAATTAGCCTAGCACGTCCCCAAAATTTGAAAAGCTCCTTTGAAAAACCGGTCGCCTCTTTGTAAGAGTGGCGACCGGTCGTGAGCGCTTATCCATTGTAGAATTGGCGCCGTAACGGTTCAAGAAGTGGTCCTAGGCCGAAATAATAGAGCGCCAGCTTAATGTAGGCACACATCTCATGCAAACGATGAGGCGGCGCTTCATTGCTGAAGACGAACTCACCCATAGAGTACTCAGGCAGGAAGTGTTCTTTGATGCATCGAACCCGCCTCGAGTGAATTTGGTTAGTCACGAACCGTACTGGTTCATAAACCATCAAGCAAGGAAAAGGTGTGGTTTGATCCTCGCTCGCCGAAAAAATCCACTTCAGTTCACTCCAGGTACTCCAGATTTGAACCTCTCCCTCATTGATAACAAATCCACACCGAGCAGCTTCATTCCCCAAGTTCGTTCGAAGGTACTCTGCCATCGCTGCAGCGAAGGTCGTCGCTCCGCGCCAACGCCCGCCTTTTCCCGTAGCGATATAAATTACTACCGTTTGAGCAGGACCAACTTCAGGCGTTTGACACAACCAGGTGCGGATTTGCGCTAGAGCACAATCACAACGAGCTTTTGTGCCCTCACCCAATGTGTTCCCATCCTTGCCAACATCATTGGCAAGGATGGCGATTTGAAAAATCTTTCGCTTTTTCATCCTCCCTCTCCCCTCATTGATTTATCCCGAGTTCACCTTTGAAACCGAACACTCTAAAATAGAAAACAATGAAACATTT
>DAOLBU010000001.1:63894-84507 GCA_035324355.1 Minisyncoccota bacterium | reverse complement strand
GGGTGTCCCTATAGTGTATGACAAGTTGGCTTAGGGGTTTTATAGCAGTATACTATATGGATGCAATTTTTAACCGATTTGGTGGTGGCTATTATTACCGCCTATTTAGCTTTTACCAATCAATTAGCTGATAAAATAATTGATATCCTCCCTTCTTCTGACAAAGAGGGGGTTGTAGAAGAAAGTGATTCTGCTAAGCTCAACCCCCTTCCGACCAAACTATCTAATAAAAGTTTGCCGGATATTCTTTTACGGAGTGCGGCTTATCAGCGGGCTTCGGCGATTACTGCCATTGATCCAAATCAAGTTTATGCCGAAAACCCCACCGACGCCTTAGTAAATATATTTTGTACCTTTATCACTGAAACTACTATCCGCACCACCACCGGCTCTGGTTTCTTTATTCACAATGATGGTGTGATATTAACCAATGCTCACGTAGCCCAATACCTCCTTCTAGGGTCAACAGATATCTTAGGTGAGGCGGAGTGCATCGTCAGACAAGGAAACCCGGCTGAACCAAAGTATCTAGCTGAACTCTTATACATCCCTCCGACTTGGGTACAAGAAAACGCCGGCTTGATTAATGATGCAGAGCCAATTGGTACTGGGGAGCGTGATTATGCCCTACTCTATGTCACCAAAGCCATTAATAATAAACCTTTACCGGAAACTTTTCCTACTCTAGCCTTTGATGCCGACCTACTCCCGCGCACTATAACCAATAAAGAAGTGACTGCAGTTGGCTATCCGGCTGGTTCACTCCTCCGAAGTGGGCCTAGTACTAATTTATTACCCGTAAGTTCAAACACCACCATCTCTGAACTTTATACTTTTGGGTCAAACTATGCTGATGTCTTTTCCATTCGCGGCAGCCAGGTAGGTGAAGAAGGTTCGTCTGGCGGACCAATACTCAACAAAGATGGGTCAGTGATTGGTATAATCGTAACTAGAGGCGACGACGCTAGAGATGGTGCCGGAAGTCTTCGAGCGATTACCACTTCATACATTCACCGCACTATCCTTGAAGAAACTGGATTTTCTCTGGCACGAAATGTTAGTGGAAATCTTGCTAGTCGGGCAGAGATATTTGCAAACACCTTAGCTCCCTTTATGATTAACCTGCTTTCAAAGGAAATATTAAATTAATTAGCTTTATCAAAATACTAAAAAACTGGCTATTCTCGGCCAGTTTTTTAGTATTTTTAGTGAGATTAAACTTCTTGTACTGTTCCTGTAGCAGTAGAGTCCTTTTCGTCGATTCGGATAATATCCTGTCTTTGTGGAGTTTCAGGCTTTAATTCCGGCAAAGCTTCACTTGCTGGAATACCCAGCAGCGCAATCACGTCGGACATAACATAGTAAGCGTCTAAGGCTAAAGCTTCCATGGCTTCTAGTTGTGCCTCATTAGCATTTAACAAGAATGCGTTCAGGTCAACGATGTTAGTTTTTGCATTTTCTATAGCAGGCAATACTTTCTCTGTAACTACGTCAGTAACCGAAGTAGCAGTACTAGTAGACATTGCTATTTCTGCAGTTTTTATCATACCTTCTGTTTGCTGTCCCCGAATTCGCAGCGCCTCAAAGCGTTCCTCAATTGTTAAAGTATTAGGGACTAGTTCTTCGACGGTCAAGTTTGCTCTAACATCTATATTCGTCATAAAGACAATCAGACGATGTGTTTGCTGTAGGGCTTTTACTAAGCCTTGCTTAGCAGCTAACTCATCTGCTTCGAAGGAAGACATAGCAGTAGCTATTCTCTTTTCAATATCATCTAAACGTTTTTTTATATCACTCTGTTCGAGGACAGTAGCGTAGACTGTCACACCTTTTAGCAGCTCGTGCGCTCTAGTAGTTTCGCTTTCAATTTTTGCAATTAATTTATTGTATGAGGGTAGTTCATTATCCTGAGCCATCAATTCAGCGTTTTGGGTCTTGATAAGAATATCTTTAATTAAGTCAGTGGATTGGGATACCCCCTTGGCAGTATTATCATCTCGTCGATTCAAAGAGGCAGACTGAATATCTAAAGCAGTAGTTAAACTAATGGAAGCCAAGGTAGCTTCGTCCTTGTCGGATAATTTTAGATTTTCAATTTCGCGTCTTGCCTTATCACTATGTAATTTAATGGCAGAAGCCACACCAACCTCAACTTCATGTGTCAGACGTCCTTCGTCAGCTAAAAGCCGTGCCTCCGCAATCCTTCGATTCAATCTTTCAGTCTCCCACACTACTTTCTCGTAAGAACCACGAACCATAGTACTCCTTAGTTCTTCATTAAAACCCACCTTAACTGAATATAGCACATCTCCCGGAACAGCTTTCTCAGCCAAATAAGAGGTGCTGATAACTAAAAGTAGAGCCATAGACCCTGACCAACGTAAAATTCGCCATTTATTAAAATTGAACAAAATGAAGTGTTCTTCCTGGCCGGACACCATCGCGGTTTCCCTTTTAGATACGTTTGGCAATGGATGATATTCCATATAAGAAACAACCCGCTCACGCAGTTCTCGTTTCTCAGCCGCACTAAGAGTAATGTCTTTGGCTTTATTATTAAATTGTTGACTAAAACGTTTCATGTTTATTTTGTGACGCGTCGCTGTTCCGCAGCAGCTATGCCGGCTTCAATTTTATTCCGCAAAAGCTTTAAGCCTCTGTGAATACGGACTGAAACCACATTTTCACTTTCTTCAATAAGTTCCGCGATTTCTTTAGGTCCTAAATCGTCCACAAAGCGGAAAATTAAGACTTCCTGGTATTGCTCGGGAATATCTCTCAGCAATGCAAAGGCTTTACGTCCGTCAATAGTTGCTGCCAAAGCCTCAACAGTGCTTTCCGAAAGCTCTGGAAAAGAACCTTCGTCCACCCCCTCGATCTCCATTAGAGCATCTAAAGAAGACTCTTTATGCTTTCGGTACTCATCAATTATAAGATTGTTGAGTACTTTGTATAAAAATGATCTGAAAGAGTCTATTTGATGTCCTTGCCTTACATATGACCACACTTTTGTAAAAGCATCATGAACGGCATCTATGGCCTTCTCGCGATTGCTGATACGCATGGCTGCATGGCGAAATAGAGCATCACTATACTCTTCAAAAGCCTTCAGGAAGCGTTTTTCCTGGTCTTCCACTATGTCGCTTGTCTGTTTTCGACTCGGCATATATGAAAACCATTATATACGTAGACGCAGCAATATACGAATTCTTACGCTTTATTAAACCCCAAATCAATCCAGTTCTTTAATAGCTGCCAGTAACTCCGGAAATGTCGACAATAAAAAGTGATTTTTATCCGTAAAAGCACTTAGAGTGGCATTATTTAAATGACTTTTGTACTCTAAAGCCTGCCCATATGGCACCACAAAGTCATCAGTGGAGTGCCAAATACTGACCTTGTCGACTTTTTGGTCTAATTGTCTTAAAACACTCACCTCAAATTGAAAGCTACCGCAGTCGTTACCTTGAGGATCAACCTGAGTTCCACAAGGAGCGGCCAATAAGAATAAGCCTTTGATCTTTTGGGGGAATAGGTTTTCACTCAAATATTTAGCTAAAAACATGCCGCCGAGCGACCAGCCGATCAGTATAATATCGTCTTTAAGGTATTCAAAGTGCCTTTCAAACCAAATACACCACTCGTCATAGCTGGCATTCTGGCTATTGGGCATTTGCGGCATAAAAACCTCGTAATCCTCGCCCAGGTCTGTCGCTAAAGTTTTTGTCCAGAAATTTGTCTGCTCACTACCAGGTAAATTTCGAATATGTTTCGTAACTAAAGATTGCAGAAAGTCTTCGCGCTTTGTGTATGAGTCTCCCCCATGAATAAAAAATACTTGTTGTTTCATGTTAAAACCATTTATTTTTACGAAAGACCACCGCTAAGATGGTTAAAATCGCTAGGTTGATAAGTAAAATAAAGTAAAAAGTATAATTACTTTCCTGGAATGGTAAATCAACATTCATACCGTACAGAGAAGAGATCACTAGCGGCACCGTCAGCAAAATAGTCAGTACTGTCAAAATACGGAGAGCATTATTAAGACGACTAGTCATTATTGCTTCACTGGCTCCACGAATATTTTGAATTGTCTTTAGCACGGACCGGGCTGAGTTAACCACTTGCCCGTTCGCAATCACTAAGTCTTGCATTGTCTCCAGATCTTCTTGAAATAATTGCATATAATTACCCGAAGTGACTTGTTGCAACCAAGTGTTTGTCGGAATCAGAGCATCAATAGTACTGTTGAGGGCTGTTTCATACTGCACCAAACGTTCTATTTCGCGCATACCAATACTCTGCAAACGCACTCTGTCCTTATGCACTGCCTTTCTTAGCTGCAATAGCTCGCGGTCAAATGACTGAGTGATGACATCCATGATATGAATAAATAACTTAGCTTTTTCAGTGGTGTAAATTTCAGCCTCACCAGAAATAATCTTTTTAAACAAAGGTATCTCACGCACCGCGATAGTGACAACGAAGCTTTCTCCCATAATAATCAACAGCGGTGCAGTGGTATTGTCTTCGCTTTGATCTCTGAAAGGATAACGAGTAAAGAAGTAGGTAGTGCCTTTAGATTTTTCCATACGCGGAACTTCATAAAAGTCCTTAGCGTCCTCAATGATATCTTCGTCCAAATAACAATACGTGATTAATTGTTTTACATCAGCCTCAGAAGGATTAACGGCGTGTGCCCACATTCCAGGACAAGGCTCAGTAATTTCCTGCAGGGCCTCATCTTTTTTGTTTCTAAAGTAGTAAGTCAACATTAGTCACCATTGTGCCCTATTTACAAATTTTCTCCAAACTAACTTACAACCAAAGACTACTCGATCTTAGATATTCTATCTCTAACACAGAATTTTGCTTACAATGTGATCGGAAAGAGTTTGTAATAAAATTTAATAAAAAAGTCCCCAACAAAGGTACCCGGGGCTGGTTTTCTTCCTACACAAGATTAATTATAGTTTTTAATTTTTATACATAGTCCCTATTTATTTATTTATTTATTTTAGCAAGAGCATTAGAGTAGTAATTGAGTTGCTTTTGAAAATCTAGATTTTGGCTTTGTCTCTTTATAATGGCGTTAACAATATTAGTCATCATTGGATTTTCAAAAATATAAGACCAGCCCAATACTTTCGCATAGTGTTTATCAAAAAGTACATTACGCTCTTTTTGTTGTCTAACTAATTCTTCCAAATATTTACGTTCCGCTTGGATACCCATAACGAATTCAACGACAGCTAAATCAGCAAGTAAACCTTCTGCTTGCTGTCCTCCCTGTAACGCTTTGTTAACAAAGTAAGTATCAAGGCTTATAATTGGGTGCGGCCCACCAATGATATAGCTTGGTTTACCTGGATCGGGTGCGGTGTCCGGTGCTCGATAATACTTCATCGCCAAGACACTCTCAGCTTTAATAAAATTATCCTTATTTTCTCTTGTCCGTGGTTGATTTAAACCACCTGATTCTAACCATGCTAGCAAGTCACGAGCTGCGGTGGCATCATATGCTGCCAAGCGATCAGTGTAATCACGAGAACGTGCTAATTTTGCTTCTAAACCTACCGGTTCAGCCATTTCCTCAGAAGTAAACCTAGTGGCATCAACTCCCTTATCAATATTATCTTGATTAATGGTGACATCAATTCCCGCAAACGCTTGATTGGAGGAGGTGTTTCCTTTTGGTTCAACCAAGATATCCGTCCCTTTAAAAAGATCGTCATACTTACTGGCAGGTCTAAATTGTAGATGACTACTAATTTCATGTTTAGTCAGAGCATTATGTACTAACGCTTCAGCAACCATACCTAACCCCTCTTCTGAATTACCATTTTGAAAAGTCTGCTCTCTGTTGGACACGCGTTCCATGTCTTTATTATAGTCAGAGTACACAGCTTCAAAAACCTGGTCTGAGCTAATGCGACTTCGCTCATATCTCTGAATTAATTGCTTCTTAACTCTCTCCAAATTCAACTCCCCACTAAGTGATAATTCATAAGATGACATATGGATTCTATTATACATCATTCAATGTAAACGTCGGTTTCGACTCGCATTTTTTTGACAGCAATGCTATTATCTTGAGCGCAAATCACAGTTTATGGGGGTTTGTGAGCAGAAGAGATTGAGGTGTATCATCGATACATTCCCTCTTCGCTCGGTCATGGCGTGGCGCAAGAAGTCTGACCTAAAAAATAAAATCTGGGTAACGAGGGTGTAAGCAAAAGCTTTCACTGCTTCGTTCGGAAAGCAAATGAAAGCGAGCTTTCCTTTATTTCCTCACTCGGGGTGTAGCATAGTGGTAGTGTGCGCGGTTTGGGACCGTGTGGTCCGGGTTCGATTCCCGGCTCCCCGACAAATACAAAATCCTGCAATCCTTCTTGGTTGCAGGATTTTGTATTGGGAGGGAGAAAACGTGCCTAGTGGCACGTTTGTCCGGGATCGAAAAGCGCAGCGATGCCGGAGGCGAGCGAGCTGTGGTCAAGAACACTTAGTAGATTGAGAACGAAGTGAATCAATATAATTAACGATTCGTGACCAATTCCCGGCTCCCCGACATATAAAAGGCAGCCTTTGAGACGTTTATTTTGTTTTCACAGGAAACTAGCTTAAAAAACGTTTCACGTGGTACATAACTCTTTTCTGTTACACGTGTAACTTTTATAAGATGATATTCGGTAGATATTTAACTGTTGCATACTTCTCATGGAGAACCAACTTAATGGCTATCACATCTATTTGCCATTCGCCTTCATATTTATATTCCATGATCCATGACTCAATAGCCCGCGAAAGCTTTTTAATTTTATGCGGATGAACATTATCCTCAGGTCGCCAGCTGCCACGTGAAACACTGCTATCTAACAATTGTTTTGTTTCATATGAAACTGCTTTTACCTCTACAAAGTGAACTTTTCCCGTTCTACGTGCAACAATATCAATTTCACCCCACTTTTTAAGGTAATTCAATTTAAGAATCTCAAAATTTTTAGAGATAAGGTATTTAGCGGCAATTCGCTCACCATAATTACCAATAATCTTATTATCTTTCTTATTTGAGACCAGATCATTCATCTTAAATATTATATCACGGTAGTATATATGACAGGTTCTACGTGTAACAAACTTTAATACGTTTCACGTGGTACAAATTATAGAGATAACCTAATTTTAAACACTTTCTGTCTTTTATATTTTGTCCTTTATCCACCTATGCACTCACTTTTCCCCAGTTGTCCCCAAAAGTTTCTGCATGTCCTTTATAAAGGACACAATCCTGGTATAAGGTTTTCATAGAGAGATTAGTCATGGGCAAGAGGGAAGTTTGTGAGATTACATTTTTTATATAACTTTTAGATACATTCCTCTTAACTAATGGTCTAGAGCGAATGACTTATTTATAAACCAATAAATGCGTATACATGCATTTCTTTCTAATTGTAGGGAATTACATAAAAAATACCCTTGAGGGGATTTTTGAGAAAATATTGTGCGGCCAGGGGTAAATTCGCCGGCTTACAGCCGCAGTACACCTTTTGGTTAGATTATTTCATAAATTCATAATCTAACTCAAAAGCTTTTTCGATTACCCAGGCAAAAAACAAAAACTCTAAGGAATAAACCTTAGAGTTTTTGTTTTTGTGCGGCCAGGGGTAATCGAAACCCCGACTGTTGCTTGGCAAGCAACCGTTATACCACTTAACCATGGCCGCAATTAATTACTTTTCTAATTCTTTCATGGATAACTCTATCCATCGAAACAACTTTTTTTTCAGAAGAGTACTGCCGATTATAGTATTCCCAACACCAAAATGCAACGTACGTTTCTTGCTTCGACCTTGGATAACTTGGTTTTTATAGAATTGACCAACAGAAAGTCCAGTTTTCTTTGACCAATGCTTCATACAACTGATTTCATCTAGATCTGGGTAAAGTAGAATCCAAAAGCGGATATTTTTCTTTTCGACACCTAAATAAGTAGTTAAAAAGCGGATAAAGATGCGATGTAGCTCAGGACGACTGTTCGCCAGCCTGAGTAGGTGTGAACTTCGATTATCACCCTCACTCACACACAACATTAACCCGGCAATGAATAGGGGATGATTATGGTAGTGACTATACTCAATTTCTGCCAGACGAACAATCTCATTATATTGTTTTCGTCTTTCTGAGATTCTTGCCTTATTGATTAAGGCTAAACGTGCCTTATTGCCTTGTACGGCTTTAACAACATTATCCTTAGCTATCTTTTGAGAAAATGGTTCGTTTTTGAACCAGGCACTGACAGTCCCCAACGAAACTCCACAAATCTTTGCGATCTCAGAATAAGTAAAACCACGCTTACGGAAGGCTGTTGCTTGCTCATAGGCTTCTTGTTTATACTTTCCACGTGAAACTGTCATATCAAAGTATGTATATTATATACTATTGCGACTGTTCAGTTTTGATAATTGTGGGGATAGTTAGCTCTTGGTTTGGATGTCAAATAACTATTCAGGATTGGTTATAATAAAAAATATGGAACAACAACCAAATAGCGCCCGAAGAAATGAGCATATTCCCGGGATTGAGGTTACTAATACGATGCAAATGGAATTAATCAAGAAGTCTGGACTCGATCCAATGGAGTGGATAAACACTTATGGGGAAGGTTTCCGTGAATTAATAACAGGAGATCCATCATTGGTGGGGAACTATGAACAAAATATGCCAGACACTCTAGCTGCTATAGAAAAAAGACTACGGAACACCTTGCATTAAAAATTTAACGTATGGCTGAGAAAGCCTGAAGACCTAGCTCCAGACATGACTTGTAGCGTGTCATGACTCGAACGTTACACGTTCAGTATCCCAATTGGCTATTTTATTCCTTTCAGTCATAAAATAGCTCAATCGGGCTTCGAGTCCTTGGGCCTAAAATATAAAAAGCCGGCAAAACGCCGACTTTTTATATTTCAGGTGCACCTGCCAGGACTCGAACCTGGAACGACTGATCCGAAGTCAGTAATGATATCCATTTCACCACAGGTGCGAATAAGGAATTAAATGAATGTTTGTTTTCATTTATGTTCCGAATGCAGGGACTGCAAGCTTTGCTTACAGATGCATATTCTTGGTGTGGGAAAATCATACGCTGTAATGAGCGAAAAAGCAACGATTTTCTGTTACAATACTTTATTATGATTTCGCTTTCATCTATCCCGCTTTCAATTAGACAAATTGGTGACCTGCTCGAGAAAAGTGGCCATGAAGCTTATCTAGTAGGGGGGTGTGTGCGGGACTTACTGTTGGGACGAAGGCCTAAAGACTGGGACTTTACTACTAGCGCTACTCCGGACCAGATTCAAGCGTTATTTCCGGACAGTTTTTGTAACAATGACTACGGAACCGTCGGAATAAAAAACGAGACAGAGGAAGATGCGACCTTAAAAGTAGTCGAAGTCACCCCGTACCGTAGCGAAAGCGGCTATAGTGATTCTAGAAGGCCGGATAAGGTTACCTTTGGTGTTACTTTAGCTGAGGACCTAGCCCGTCGTGACTTTACGGTTAACGCCATCGCTTTTAGTATTTCCAATGGAAAATTGGTGGATCTATATAACGGCCTAGAAGATCTAAGAGCTAAAAGACTACGCGCGGTAGGAAAGGCAACGGAACGTTTTAATGAGGACGCCTTACGTATGATGCGAGCTGTCAGGCTAGCGGCTGAACTAGACTTTGTTATTGAAACAGCGACCATGGAGGCAATCGTTGAAAACGCTTCAAAGCTGGGTAATATTGCTATTGAGCGCGTGAGTACTGAGTTTATTCGACTGATCAACTCAGCCACTCCAATGTCCGGGATTATTTTACTAGAAAAGCTGAACCTGCTAGATTTTTTGATTCCAGAACTAAAAGATAGCATTGGTTGTGAGCAAGGCGGAATCCATGCCTATGACGTCTACGAACACAATCTACGTACCATGCAAGCTGCGGCAGACAAAGGTTATTCTACCGAAATGCGCTTAGCGGCTTTACTACATGATATCGGAAAACCGGCCACTAGAAGGACGGGAGGGAAGAATAAACACTATACTTTCTTTGGTCACGAGGTTGTGGGCGCCAAAATGACTAAAAAAATTCTTGATCGCCTTAAATACCCTCGAGAACAGTCTCAAATAATCGAAAAATTAGTCCGGTGGCACATGTTTTTCTCTGATCCAGATGAAATAACTTTAGCAGCGGTAAGACGTACGATTGTTCGAATAGGGGAGGACCAAATTGAAAATCTCCTTAATTTGCGAGTTTGTGACCGTATTGGTACCGGAAGACCAAAAGAACAACCATTTAGGTTTCGTAAATATAAGGCCATGGTAGATCAAGCCTTACGTGACCCTATTTCTGTCAAAATGTTAAAAGTTAATGGGGATAAAATTATGGAAATCACTGGGGAAAAACCCGGGAAAAAGTTGGGATATGTCCTGCATAGCTTGTTAGAAGAGGTGTTGATAGACCCCAGCCTAAACATAGAAAAGTATTTAGAATCAAGGGTTTTAGAACTTTATCAGCTACCAGAAGCTGAACTGGAGGCCTTGGCAGCGAAGGGGAAAAAGAAACAAGCTGAAGAAGAAGCCGCGGCACTGAAAGAAATCGCTAGGGAACATAAGGTGGGGTAGAGTATCAAAATAGTAAAAAATTCATCTCGCCATCCTCGCGGCAAGCCGACGGGGTATTGCGCGGATGGAATCAGGGTGATTTTTCTAACAAAAGGTAAGACGCCTGCAGCTGCCATCATTGTTTCTACTTAAAATATAGTTGTATTACTCTTGCTTTGCAGCTCGCTACAGCCAGATTCTCCCTTTGGGGTCGAATCATGGCTAAGCGACTGCATAAGGAAAATATAGTCGCCTGTGGCTCATTGTTTCTCCTTTTCGCAGAGCGCTGCAGCTGACCGCTCCCTTGGGGGTCGCGGCTCAGCTAAGCGCCTGCATAAATTCGCAATAATCGCTACGCTCATTTTCTCATTTAAAAAAGGCCTGGGGGGATTAAAAGTGAAGTGTTTCACTGCTAATCTCCCCAGACCTTTTACTTAGTTCGAGCTTTTGTTTTTATAAGGATATTATAATCCTAGTAGGCGTCTTTATAATAAATGACTAACCTGATTCAAAGCTCTACGTTGTTGAGAATGAAAGAAATCAATTTCACTTACACTAATCTTGAGCCGTCCTTCTGCTCGTTACAAAGTGTGAGGAGACTTCAAATCTTCTCGTTAGGGTGGGTTGTTATGAACGTTATTTTTTTTGAGTTATTGGAGGTAATACTCAATTGTTTTTATAATGATCTCTTTAAGGGGAATCCTGTGATTCCTGCTCGCCCTTTCTGGGCCTGCATGTATAGTATGTCCTTTATAGATTAGTGTAAAGGACAAGCATGTGAGTATCTGGGGAAAACTAAGTTTTAATGTCCTTTATAAAGGACATTCGCTTTTTTAAAAAAAATTATAGTGATTTAAACTTTATTTAAAGCCATATTATTTGAATGAAACTTTTAGTATTGACAAATTTAAGAATTGTTTGATTCTATTTAATTCTAAATGTTGAATAATTCTAGTGATACGGGGCAGTGGTCCGAGCCCAACGAATCAGGATGAATTTTGGAATTTTTAATAAAAGGAATTAGTTCCTCACTGGCCAAAAAATAATCAATTCTCCAACCAATATTCCTCTCTCGTGCTTGGGCAAAATGAGACCACCAAGAATAGTGTCCACCGGACTTTTCAAAGAGGCGGAAGGTGTCAACAAAACCTGCCTCCAGGTAGGCGTCAAATCCTGTGCGCTCCTCAAGGGTAAAACCTTTCTTGCCCTTATTTTCTTTAGGACGGGCTAGGTCTAATTCGGTATGTGCCACGTTAAGATCCCCACAAAAAATTACTGGTTTCTGACTTTTTAACTGCGTTAAAAACTCTAAGTAGGCTGGATCCCAAGCTGTGCGCATCGGTATACGGGTTAAGTCATCCTTAGCATTAGGAGTATAAACCGTGCTTAAGAAAAAACCTTCAAATTCAAGGTTCAAAACCCTACCTTCTTTGGTTGTATCACCATATTCGTCTTGTAATTGATATTTTTTGGCAATTTCAGGTGGTAAACCCTTAATTACTGTAATCGGTGTTTCCTTGGTAAAGATTGCAGTTCCAGAATAACCTTTCTTTTCAGCGGAAAACCAATATTCTTCGTATTCTGGAAAATCTACTTCAACCTGCCCGGATTGTGCCTTAGTTTCTTGTAGACAGAGAATATCCGGATCATGTTTCTCTAAAAAAGCTTGTAAAGCACCCTTTTTAAGAACCGCACGAATCCCATTAACGTTCCATGAGTATATCTTCATATACTTTTAGTATAGCGTGCCACAACCGGTTTAGAAACATATTTAGGTCAATCACGCTTGCGCCAAGATTGTAAAGGCATACAATATATATGTACGTTGCCAGGCATTACATAAATAACCAATAAAAAATATGGAATCAAACCAAGCTCAACCTGAAACTAACGCTGAGCAAAATACTTATCAAGCGAATCAAACCAGCACCACAGCGCCAAATGGTGATGCGTCCAACAATAGCTCCAGCATTGATTTTAGTGAAAATAATGTAATGGCCGCCCTTTCTTATGTCGGACCTTTGGTGATTATTCCGTTTCTCACAAGTCGGGACAATTCCTTTGTCATGTTCCACATCAAGCAGGGTCTCGTCTTATTGGTGCTAGCGCTAATTTTGCAATTTTCATCCTTCTTTCTCTTTTTCTTATTTCCCTTGATTATGCTTGCGTTTTTAGGTCTTTTTGTACTTTCTATCATTGGAATACTTAATGCCTTAAAACATAAAGAGGTAGAGCTTCCAATCGTTGGGAAGTTTGCGGGCAAAATCAAAATCTAATAACCGAGGAAATACACTTGTGTTTATTTTTAACTGTGCTTTAATAGCAGTAGCGAAACCAACTCCTACTCAAGCAAGGTGAAAACATTGATCGAGTGAAGTGACGTTTTGTGTTAATAAAGTATAAATAAAATAAAATGACAGGAACAATTGTACGAAAGCGAGATAATGGTTACGGATTTATCAAGCCAGATAACGGCGATAAAGATGTATTCTTTCACGCACAATCACTAGTAGACA
Source organism: Minisyncoccota bacterium (assembly GCA_035324355.1). Classification (GTDB taxonomy): domain Bacteria; phylum Patescibacteriota; class Minisyncoccia; order Phycocordibacterales; family UBA918; genus OLB19. The sequence goes on along the minus strand of DAOLBU010000001.1, from coordinate 71,348 downwards.
TCGCTTTTGATGATCTACGAGAAGGCGAAAACGTAACTTTCGATGTTGAGCAAGGTCCAAAAGGCCCAGCAGCAACAAACGTACGTCGAGCGTAATACCTAATTAGGTAAAACAATAAAAGGCTTAGGGTGAAACCCTAAGCCTTTTATTGTTTTAATTCATCATAGACAACAATCTTAATTAATTGTTGTCCTACTTCAAAGGTGTCTGGGAGGTCCTGGGGGGAGACAAATAAAAATAGACATTATAGATTCAAAACTAGCACAGACCGTTGGGGAAGTAGTCCGTTCCAAACTTATGGATTTCCTTACAAATCCGAAATCGGAAATCCTTTGGGCGAAGATGGTCTCCAGCTGCGTCATAAAGGCCACTTCAAACAAGACTGGCCTGGGAGCAGGCTTCTACGAAGTGATCTTTGAGTGGACGATTGTCCCACGTCCTACTCTTAGTGAAAAGATACTGGTTTTTTGCAGCGGTGGGAATGTATCAATTATTTCCATCTGCAGCCCTGCCACTATCCACTGATTCTTCACGAAGCGCCCGCTCTCCTACTCTGGAGACGGGCGTTTAGACTTTTAATATACGCCCAAATTAACCTACTCAATATTAATACTTATACGGCTATGGCAAATCAAATAATTAGCCATCTGTGGCCAACTGACATACAATATATGTATGACTACAAAAAACATTTTATGGTTGGGGGTTATTTTACTAATAATTGTTCTGGGGGGTTTCTATTTTTTAAACAGCGGTGAGGAAGCAGATTATAATAAACAAGAAGTACCTACACCTATTACAGAAGTAATTAATACAGATGCAGGAGAAGTAACCGAAACGCCAGATACAGCTATTAATAACCCGGAGCCAATGACCATAATTGGTCTTTCGGCTGGTGAAAACAGTATTGCTGCTTATCACTTTGGAACAGGGGAACAAGAACTATTATTTATCGGCGGTATCCATGGCGGTTATTCTTGGAACACAGCCCTTTTGAGCTTTGAACTGATTGACTGGCTTAAAGCAAATGAAAATAAGATTCCTGCTAATATAAAAGTAACCGTCGTTCCAGTCTTAAATCCTGATGGTCTAAAAAAAGTCACTGGTACTACCGGTCGCTTCACTAGTGCTGATGTTAATAAAACTGAGTCAGTTCGGGTATCGGGTAGATTTAATGAAAACAATGTAGACCTTAATCGTAACTTTGCTTGTGATTGGAAGGCAGTTGGTACCTGGCAAAATCGTAGCGTCAGTGGAGGAACAGCAGCGTTTTCAGAACCAGAATCCCAAGCAATCAAAGCTTACGTCGAACGCAATGAGCCTACCGCAGTAGTGACTTGGTACAGTGCGGCCGGCGGAGTCTACGCTTCAAAGTGCGGTTCTGAAACTGGTAAAGATACTGCTGCCCTCACTGACCTATTCGCAAAAGCATCAAAATACAAGGCTTACGCTGAGTTTGATAACTATGAAATTAATGGAGACATGGTGAATTGGCTTGCTGGTCAAAAAATTTCAGCCATTAGCATCCTATTAACTAACCATGAGCAAACTGAGTTTGCCAAAAACCTCGCCGGAGTCGAAGCAGTAATTAATTACTACGCTAACTAAAACTGATGGAAAGAAAAAAGATTGTCGGATCGATCATTGGAGCGATTGTCATCATTCTGTTGGGAGTCTGGTTGCTTTCAGAGCCAGAAGTTCCAGGAATACCTCCTGTAGTTATTCCTGAAGAGTTGCTAGGGCCAGAGGTGACTGTAAATCCAGTAAAGATGATCGGTCAATCAGTCGAAGGTAGAGCAATTGAAAGTTACACCTACGGTCAAGGTAGTACCACACTACTTTTTGTGGGCGGTATCCACGGTGGCTACGAATGGAACAGTGTCCTCTTAGCATATCAATTGATTGACGCCCTAGAAAACAAAACTTTTCCAATTCCGGAAAATTTAAAAGTGGTAGTGATACCCACCCTAAATCCTGACGGTCTCTTTAGTGTCATCAAAAAGGAGGGGCGCTTTACGGCAGCAGAGATTCCACCAAACGATGCTCACACCACTGGCCAAGGTCGCTTCAACGCTAACGGAGTAGATCTCAATCGTAACTTTGATTGTAAGTGGAAACCAGAAAGTACTTGGCGTTCAAAAGTGGTCAGTGCCGGTACCAGTGCTTTCTCAGAACCGGAAGCTTTAGCACTAAAAAATTTAGTCGCAGAAATTGATCCGGCCGCTGTCGTCTTTTGGCACAGCCAAGCCAACACTGTCTATGCTTCCGAGTGTGAAGCTGGTGTCTTAGCAGATACACTTATCATCATGAACGCTTACGCCAAAGCAGCTGGTTACAATTCACAAGCTAGCTTTGACGCTTATCCAGTTTCTGGCGACGCTGAAGGTTGGTTAGCAAAAATTGGAATTCCTGCTATCACCGTTGAACTCGAGTCCAGACTCAGTCCTGAATGGGAGAGAAACAAAAAAGGTATCGAAGCCTTGTTTACAATTTACGAAACCCAATAATAATTAAAAATTTATTGAAAATGACCTGCGCCAAAGCGCAGGTCATTTTCAATATCTCGAAAGTAAAACTTTAAAAAAATATTAAACGCCATTATTTATTTTTACGTCCGTGAAATTTTTTGTGGACTTCACGCAAATGCGCGTCAGTCACGTGAGTATAGATTTGGGTGGTGCCGATATGGGCATGTCCTAAGAGGGCCTGGACCGAACGTAAGTCAGCGCCGTTACTAAGAAGGTCAGTAGCGAATGAATTGTGCGAAATAAAACCATCAGTTACAAAATTTGCAGTTGGCGCGATTGTAAAGTCATACACTTCTGTAGTTTTTTTTGTTTTATGCTTTTTAATGCCTTTAATCTTAAGCCACTTGATAGACCTATGTATATCAAGAAAAAACTCTAATTTTTCAATAATGCTTTTTTGAATTTTGAATTTTTTGAATCCTTGAATCATTTTAATCAACAGTTTAGGTGTCGTACAAAGTCTCGTATAGCGACGGAGGTGTTTAATCCCGTATTTTGTGTCGAGATAAAAAGATAGACCTTTTTTCTTTAAAATCTGCGGAAATATTTTTTGTAATATACCCTGTGTTGGAAGGACATACTCAGTACGAATCGCACGCGTGATTGTTGTATTTTTCTTTAATGTTGGTATATTTTTTTGAAAATTTATTTGACTTTCGCGTTGTGTCACATGGAGAATATGGATAGTATGGTTACTCACGTTACTTTTACCAGGCAACTTAACACTTCGTGTTCGACTGATAACAACTGAATCAATTGATAGTTTAAGGAAGAGCATTTGCATATCCTTCAAAAGCTCTCTACTTGTTGAAAACATTTTTATTGCACCACTATTACCTTCGGCATCATAAAAGCCCGCAAGAAATTCAGTGACTTCTTCTCTACTTGCTCTCATGAGCATTTCCGGGATTCGGCGGTCTGGAGATTTTTGATCCATGCCGAGTTCTTGAATCTGTCGAAGGAGTTCCATGCTATACAGATTGAGAGTGTAGCTGCGTGAAGACTTCGACACACTTTGTGTTGGTGCTCTTCCTAGTATACGAGTTGCAATTTTTGCATAATATTTAATATGGGAAATATCTTTATCTGTAAGGATAATCCCATGCCGCGCCACACTCACTGTTCCGTCCCCTGTGATATACCCCGCAAGCCTCCAGAATTCTTTTGAGTATTTTGTCTTTTTACCGAAAATGCCTTCATGTGGCATTATCGCCGCAACAAAGTCACCCTCTTTTAATTCTTGTGCTTCTCTCTCGATAATATCTCCATCTTTGGAAATTGAAAAAAATGAATGATAAGGAGTGCAGGTAATATTCCTCCCTGCAGCGTAAATACTTAGCAATGATTCAGTGGTATGTTTCATTCTTCGCGTAATGGTTGCGTTCCCCATGTTTCCTTTTTTGAAATTGAACGAACGGACTTTTTTTTCAGTTGTATTTTCAAATAAAGTCTGTGCTGAAGTAATTGCTGACTGCGTAAACACTCGAGTCTCCGCAGTAAGACAATGACGAATAACATGTGGAGTTACTTTGCGAGTGATGCCGGCTTTAGTGGCGTAACTTTTCAAAAGTCGCTGCACTACTCTCGGTGTCACGCGTGGTTCTTCGCCCACATGGGCTTTTTTACCGTAACGAATAAAAAGGGCATCGTCCATATCTTTGCGTGCCGATAGGTAATTTTTGATTGTGGCTTTAGCGGCGTCCGAAAGAAAAACCACTCGCACTTTGTCCCCCTTGCCGCGAACCGAAAATTCATCGCGCGTTAAATCAACGTCATCAATCGAAAGGGAACAGAGTTCAGAAATACGTAAACCGGTTGAAAAGAGTAATTCTAAAATGGCTCGATCGCGCTTACCTTCGAGAGTATCAATCTTAGGTGCTGACATTAATCGCCCCAGTTCATTTTCAGAAATAAGGTCGAGCGAACGTTCTGGCACTTTGGCTAATTCAATGCGTTCCGGAGAAAGGGAAGCCGTACCACGTTTCCGGAGATACTTAAGAAACGCTCGCAAAGCAATTAAGTAATAATTCTGAGTCCGACGTTTCATAGGTTCAAAACGACCGCCAACTTTAGTTCCTGATTGACGGTTTAGATAGAGACGAAATTCACGGACCTGTTCCTCAGTAATGTTACTGACATCTGTGACTTTCGCAAAAGCCAAAAAGCGGTCAATATAACGCTCGTAGTTAGTGACAGTCTTAACACTACGCCCTCTTTCGATTTCTAGGTATTCAAAAAATTGTCGTTTCCAATCTTGGGCATTCATTCATATAGTATACAACCTTTATCCCGACACTTTTTTGACAAGGTGTCGAACCCTTAGTAAAAACGTCCTCTAACGAGGAACCTGGCGTTTTTTCTAGCATCAGAATCGCCCTCCGGCGATACTTTTTTCATGCCACAGAATACCCAGAGCTAGCGCTCTTGGCATTCTGTGGCACACTAGTAAAACATTGCGTGATTGAAATATTTATGCTATAGTATTAGGAACCTTCGCGGTTATTACTGTGAGCTACTTATAAGCACCTCGGTGCGTATCTATATAAGCTAGCCGCTTCACACATATATATGTTAACAAAAAGAGTAAAAGAAAACGTTCTAAAGGAGACTAAGCGTCACGATAGTGACACGGGTTCTCCGGAAGCACAGGTAGCACTTTTGACACGACAGATTGATGAGCTTTCTACTCACTTGCGCAAGCATAAGAAAGATTTTCACTCACGTCGCGGCCTCCTACAAATGGTAGCTGATCGTCGAAAGCACCTAAAATATCTCGAGAAGAAAGATGAGAAGTCTTACAACTCTCTCATTAAGAAACTCGGATTGAAGCGCTAACAAAAATTGCTCCTCTGGAGCAATTTTGTTTTTCAGGCTATAGTTTAGGAAGCTCACAAAGAAATGAGCATGGTTCTTCTAGTCGCGAAGTTTTTAATAAAAAATTTAATATTATTTAAATAAAATTATGAGTGTCATTAAACACCCAGAACAACGAGTCGCTATTTTGATAGATACCCAAAATCTCTACCATAGCGCAAAAAATTTATACAAATCAAAAGTAAACTTTGGAGCAGTAGTAAAAGCGGCCTTAGGGGGAAGAAAGTTAGTGCGCGCCCTCTCGTACGTGGTGAACACAGAAGGCGGGGAAGAGGGTGCATTTTTTGAAGCGCTAGAAAAAGTGGGAATTGAAATTAAAACTAAAGACCTACAAATTTTTTACGGCGGAGCTAAGAAAGCTGACTGGGATGTCGGCTTAGCCATTGATGCCATTAAACTAGCTAACAAAGTTGATGCCATTATCTTGGCGACAGGAGACGGTGACTTTATACCTTTAGTGGAGTATGTTAAAAACCAAGGCTGTCAATTTGAGGTCATCACTTTTGGTCGCTCCGCTTCGGCCAAATTACGAGATGTGGTTGATGACTTTATCGACATGGATAAAAATCCAGGAGAATATTTGATTGGCTACAAAAATGGAAAACGCAAACCAGAGTTAAGAAAGCATTTGAAGCAAATAACCAGAGACAATAACTAGTTTCAAAATCAGAGTCTTTTGATAAACCGCCGCCGGGCACTTGTGCCCGGCGGCGGTTTTGTTATGCTCATTAAATTAGTAGTAACCTTAGCACGTACGTAGATTTCGTTTTGAAATCTAAAACTTGCTCGGGTCACTACCTTAAAAATATTTATGCAATCAAAAATTTTTCAAACTGAATTTGGTGGTAAAACCTTAACGGCTGAGTTTAATGACTTGGCCATGTTTGCCAATGGGTCAGTGATGCTCAGTTATGGTGAAACTGTAATCCTAGTTACGGCGGTCATGGGCAAAAATGATAATGCCGGACTACCCTACTTTCCCTTGTCAGTTGAGTTTGAGGAAAAGTTTTACGCGGCTGGTGAAATCTTAGGTAGTCGTTTCATGCGCCGAGAGGGACGACCCAGTGATGAGGCGGTGTTGTCAGCCCGAATTGTTGACCGTACCATTCGTCCACTTTTTCCGAGCCATTTAAAAATTGATGTCCAGATAGTGGTGACTGTTTTAGCTATTGGAGCTGACGACCCTGATGTACTAGGAGTGATTGGCGCTTCGCTCGCACTGGGTGTTTCTGATATTCCGTGGCAAGGTCCTGTGAGTGCGGTGCGGTTGTTAAAAAGGCGCGGACAAAGTGAAATAATACTTAACCCAACTTATTTGGACCGACTACAAGGTGAGGTTGATTTAGAGTTACTCGCTTGCGGTAAAGATGGCAAAATTAATATGATTGAAACCGCAGCAGCAGAACAAGCAGAAGCGGAAATTGAAGCCCTCTTAAATAAAGCTATCCAGGAACATAAAAAGTTACAAGCATTTCAAGAAGCGATTATCGTGGAACTAGGCAAAACTAAGAGAAATATACCGGTCCCCGAAATACCGTCTAGCCTGAGTGATTTTTTTACCACTAGTTTTCAGGAAAAGTTACAGGCCACTTTGTTTTCCGGGCAGGCAGGTAAAGATCACATCTATAGTTTAAAAAATGAGTTTTTATCTGAGGTAAGTGCTTTAGCAACCACCACCCCAATTGATCAAAAATTAGCTGGAAACTATTTTGAAGAGAAGGTTGATGAATTCCTCCACCTAGGCGCAGTCAAAGAAAAGAAGCGTGCAGACGGCCGCGGACTGGATGACTTGCGGGCACTCTACGCCAAGGCAGGAGGACTCTCTCCAGTCCTCCATGGATCGGGCATCTTCTACCGGGGTGGCACTAGAATTTTTTCTGCCCTTACTTTAGGTGGACCTGAAGCAGCGCAAATGATTGATACTATGGAAGAAAGAGATGTTAAAAAACGTTTCATGCACCATTACAATTTTCCGCCTTTCTCCGTTGGCGAAACTGGCCGAGTTGGTGGCTTCAACCGTCGGATGATTGGTCATGGAACTCTGGCAGAAAA
>DAOLBU010000001.1:18123-63884 GCA_035324355.1 Minisyncoccota bacterium | reverse complement strand
CTCCTGCCTGTGATTCCCGAGAATAGCGAATTCCCTTACACCATCCGTTTGGTTTCTGAAACTATGTCGAGTAACGGTTCAAGTTCAATGGGCTCAGTTTGTGCTTCATCATTAGCTTTAATGGATGGAGGAGTACCCATCAAAAGAGCAGTCGCCGGAATTGCCTCTGGTGTCATGATCATGGGCGATGAGTACACTCTCCTCACGGACATTCAAGGACCAGAAGATGAGTTTGGCGATATGGACTTCAAAGTAGCTGGTACCGAAGTAGGGGTTACCGCTATACAAATGGACGTCAAGGTAAGTGGTATTAGTCTCGAAGTCTTGTCGGCTGCATTAGAAAAAGCCAAAGTGGCTCGTCTGCAAATATTAGCAGTAATGAATCAGGAAATTCTAAAACCCCGGGAGACGATTTCGCCACGTGCCCCAGAAATAGTGACCTTGAGTATCTTGCCAGAACAAATTGGTTTAGTGATTGGCGGTGGGGGAAAGACGATTAAAAGTATTAAAGACGAATCAGGAGTAGAAGAAATCAGTATTGAAGATGATGGTAGTGTCTATATTACTGGGAAAAACGGAACTGCTGAAATAGCAGCGAAACGGATTCGGGACTTAACTAAGCGCTACAGTATCGGAGATCGAGTTGAAGCTACTATCACCAAAATTGCTACATTTGGTGCTTTTGCCAAAATTGATAACTATAACGAAGGCTTAATTCATATTTCTGAGATTGCGCCATTCCGCTTGGACAGCCTAGATGGAGTTTTGAAAATCGGGGAAACTGTTCCGGTAATTGTTAGTAAGCTTGAAGAAGGTAAAATAGGTCTCTCAATTAAACAAGCTGATCCAGACTTTGCCACTAAGCGCCAACTTAGAGCCAGTTAAGAAGCCACAGACAAAAGCGCACAAATAGCCTGATTCATGAGATACTATTTGTAATGGCTAACCAGAATCAGGTACCTGGTAAAATTCCAGCCCTGCGGACTTACGCACAAGATCTTGAGGATACTCGTCATGCCAAAAACCTTTCCCCTAAGGTGGTGGCTATTGATGAACCCGCCGCTACCCCTAAAGTTTCGGTTCATAAAGTGGCACCTACGGCTCCTAAAAAAATTACGCCGACTAATATTACTCCAAAAAGAGAAAACGCTTTAATTGATGTTACTAAGGAACTTAATGATATTGGGACTAAAATAATTATTGATAACGAAGATGCTGCTTCAGCCACCGTTATTACGGACACCAAGCGCGATCGTTTTAAGCTGTTTCCGGCCATACTCAATTCCCTTAACAATTGGTTTTCCGATCAAAAAAAATCACATAGTCGTAAAGCAGTTCCGAAATATACGATTCCGGAGACAACTCGGCGTAAAGGTCTTATTCAAAAAGCGACTTCCCATACAGGCACAATCGCTACGGCTGATTTTAGTAATTTACAAGAAAGAATTAAACAGCGAACCGATGAGGTGGAAGAAGCCGAAGTTGTCGGTCATACCATTTGGACTCCTGATACAGAACCGGGATTTTTGTTACTCGAAGAAACCAACTCTTCACCCGTCACTAATGTAATAATTGAACCAAGAAAAAGTTACTACAACGAAGTGCCGCTTGAGGATGAGGATGAAGATGAGGCTGATGATCTAGAAACCGACGAAGCTTTTTCTACTTGGGAAAACGAAGCCGAAGAGGAATCTCCTCCGGTCGAGCCAGAAACTCCGCAAACTGTCGAGTCTGTCTCCAGGTGGGAGGCAGTTGATATTAAGCCGATAGAGGAAATTGTGGTTGAAGCTCCACAGTCAGAATGGGTAATGCCTGAAGTAAAAGAAGTATCGCTGCCAGCTCAAGATTTAGAGACTACCACTCAGGTGATTTCAACACCACCTGTTGCAATTGCTCAAGAATCTTCAGTCATTGCCGAAGCAGGGCCGGCGACACAATTGATTCCTCCCAAAAGAAAACCGAGCCGTTTTATCAACCAATCTTTTTGGAGTCAATTACATCACTTAAATACCAATACCTTGGCGCTGCTAATTTCTGCTTTTGTTTTGATTGTGGTTGTTGGTATCGTGTTAATCCAGCTTTCTTTAAATCAAGAAAGGGTCACTCCTACAAAAGAAGTCTCCACCCCCGAAAGCCTTCTCCTCAACACTAATATAAATTTGATTGTAAATTCCAATGACAGTGCATCTACTTTGGTCGCAAATTTAAATGCTCTTAAACCTACTAGACGAGAAATCATTCAGGCGGTTTTCATGGAAGCGTTTCCTGAAAATTACCCCATGCGACCAGTGTCAGTTCTAAATCTGTTGAATTTAGATGTGGAAAAAAATCTAGCCCAATCAATTACCGAACTACGTTTCGGCTTCACTTCTGAACAACAGCCTTTTATCTTAATGAAAGTACCAAGCATCATTGTCGCCCAGGGCGGGTTGTTCTTATGGGAAGAAAATCTATATCCGGACTTTGCCAGACTCTTTACCCTTGACCCCATTCCTCAAAGTAGTAATCTTAATTTCTCAGATTCCACTTTTGCCGGAAGGGATGTTCGCTTAATCAAACAACCTTCTGGGTCTGAACTTTTAATCTACGGCATAATCAACAACACTGTTATTATTACCACTACTAGTAGCAGCTACCGAGAGTTATCAATCTTAATTAAATAATTATGTTGGATTTAAATTTTTACCGCCAGAAGTTAGAAACAAATTTAAAAACCATAGTGGCTGAGCTTGAAACCATTGGAATTTATGATGCTCAAACCGACAACTGGGAAGCGATTCCAGAGCAAGTAGAAAATCAAACAGATGCTGACTTAAACACCAATGCAGACATAGTAGAAGAATGGAATGAAAGACGAGCTACTCTCCAAGATTTAGAAAAAGATTATCGGAATATTAAAAGAGCTCTAGCTAAAATTGATACTGGTAACTATGGGGTATGTGAGATTTCGGGTGAAGCAATAGAAGAAAAACGACTGCAGTTTATACCAGAAGCCAGAACCTGCATGGCCCACATGGAAGAGGAAGGTCAATTGTCTATATAAAATCATGTCTCTCGCTTTAGTCTACACCGTTCAGCCACAAGTAATGTCGGGAACGGTAGTTAGAATTGAAGCAGATATTTCTCGAGGCCTTCACTCCTTCTCAATCGTCGGTCTGGCGGGAAAGGCTATCGAAGAGGCTAAAGATCGAGTGGGTGCAGCTATAAAATACTCCGGTTTTGAATCACCAAAAAGTAAAAATCAAAAAATTACTATCTCACTCTCACCGGCTGATCTCAAAAAGGACGGGCCTTTGTTTGATCTACCTATTGCCTTAGCTTATTTATGTGCGTCCGGAGAAATCAATCCTCCCACTGACACTATTTATGTTGGTGAGCTAGGTCTCGACGGTAGCCTTCGGGGTATCCGCGGCGTCCTAAACATCGTCATGGCTGCCAAAGCCAATGGCTACACGAAAATTATTGTCCCTTTTGCCAATGCGGCTGAAGCGGCCTTGATTGATCAAATTCAAATCTTTCCTGCACGGACTCTGACAGAAGTTATTCGACATTTGGAAACCAAACATCCTGAACACCAAGCCCTCAAAGTACAGCCACTGACCGAAGTCCCCGAAAAAATAACTTCAGATAATTTAATTTCTCTGGAAGATATCAAAGGACAAGAAAGTGCAAAGCGCGCTCTGATAATTGCGGCCGCCGGGAGACATAATGTCATTTTAGTTGGCCCACCAGGAACAGGGAAGACAATGTTAGCCAGAGCTTTTGCCGAAATATTACCACCACTTACCCGGGAAGAAGTTTTAGCCGTGACGGCTATTCATTCACTTGCTAAACCGGATATCGCTATCGATAGTAGACCACCCTTTCGCTCGCCGCACCATACAGCATCGCATACTGCTCTCGTGGGCGGAGGTACTAATCCAAAACCCGGTGAAGTCACCTTGGCCCACAAAGGGGTGTTATTTATGGATGAGTTTCCCGAATTTGACCGTCGTAGTCTAGATGCTTTACGACAGCCACTTGAAGATCGGGTAGTGAGTATTTCTCGCGTCTCCGGCACGGCTCTTTTCCCAGCCGACTTTATTTTAATCGCCGCCCTAAATCCTTACCGCGGACGCGAAGATGGTACCGACAACCTAGCCAGAGCTATGCGCGAAACCTACAAAGAAAAAATCTCCGGACCGATACTTGATCGAATTGACCTTTGGATTGAAGTGCCACACGTCAATTACGATACTTTAAGCAACCTCAGCCGTCCTGAGGGAGAAACAGAAGCAGCTCGTAACCAAATTAAACAAGCTCGCGCGAGACAAAGTCAAAGGCTCAAAAACCGAGGCATCACCACCAACGCCTCGATGACTAGTCGTGACATCGATTTTTGTATTACACTCAGTGACGAAGTAAATTCATTATTAAAACTTTCAGCCGCCAAGCTTAACCTCTCACCTCGAAGTTATCACCGTTTGATTAAAGTTGCCCGCACCATCGCTGATTTGTCGGGGGAGGAAGAAATTAGCAAAAGCCATTTACTTGAAGCATTGCAATACCGCATTCCGCTTTAAATTGTTTATTGTAGAATATTAATTTTAAGAGCTTGTTTATTATTTTTAGCTAATTGTTAGATAGGTCAAGGTATACTGTAGTGATATGCTCTTCGTTTCGATTTTGCATCACTACCTTTTGTGGCACTACACTAATGCTTTTGGTGAAATTCTTCATGTTTGGAAAAACCTCTTTTGGTTTACTTTTCATTTTTTTTCATTATCTCAATTACTCCGTTCATTTTTTTCACCCTGGAAAAGGATGACAGAGGGAAGAGGAAGGACATTTAATTTTGAGGACTTAGCTAGTTTTGTCCTCATCAACCTGATTTCCAGGATTTTAGGGATGATTATTCGCACCAGCATAATAATCACGGGCTGCTTAGCGCTAATATTATTAGCGGTTGGTATAGTAATGACTTATATTTTTTGGTTATTAGCACCAGCCCTATTGGTGCTCAGTATGTACTACGGTCTAGTACTGATTTTTTCATAACTTTCATACATATATATGTATACTATTGCCGACGACATTTCCCGTTACAAACCAACGCTTTTATTAGTAAAGATTTTAAGTAGAAAAACTTTAAGTCGATTACGCCATTTATTTTTTGCGGCGGCTGTTCTTTGTACATTAGCGGGCCTATTGATGTCTACTCTAATCGCACAGACACAAGCACCACTCTTGCTTGGAATGGGGTTGATTTTTACCGCCTTTTGGATTGAGCAAGTGCTTATTTATAGTTATCATAATAGTTACTATTTTTATGGCCTAAACTCAATCTTAGGCCTAGATAAAGAAAAAAAATCCGGCGTCACCTATGAAGTAGCAGAAGCACTGTTAGCAGATGAGCTAGATGTTACTAAAGCCTTTTGCCTATCTAGACTAGGAACTGTTATCTTACTTCGATCGGGAATTAACCTTAATGCCGTCGATACTTACTTACATACTACCCGGATTAAAATAACTACCCAGATGATACCGCTACCACAAGGGGAGATATTTTCACTGATTTCTCTTTGCCAATATCTTCTGCAACAAGACAGTTCATTTAAAACTTTCATCAAAGAACAAGGTATTACTGAAGAAAGTTTCCTGGGCGCGCTGCGCTGGGTAGTGGTGGCACATCATACTGAAAAAAAGCAGGAGCGTTGGTGGGGAAAAGATAACCTTTCCAAAACAGAGGGAATTGGACGAGAATGGTCCTACGGTACTGCTTATATCTTAGAAAAATATTCTAGAAGTCTCCGTACTGGCGCAATTTTTTATAACTTAACCACCGGCAATACTACCTTCAGCGAAGAAAAAATTGCTGAAGTAGAAATTGCATTAGCGCGAGCTAAAGCTTCTAATGTCCTCATTATCGGGGAAGCGGGAGTAGGTAAAATTGATTTACTGCTTGAGATCAATCGCCGAATGCATACTGGCAAATCAATTAACGCCATTGTTGGACAACATCTAGTACTACTAGATACCAACCGCTTGTTTGCTACTCATAACAATAAGATGGAACTAGAGCGGACTATTCTTAATATTTTTAGTGAGGCTACTAAGGCGGGTAATGTCATCATCGTCATCGAAAATCTTAGCACCTTTATCAATGAGGCTAACGCTATGGGAATTTTTATCCCTGAGTTACTTGATCCTTTCTTAGCCACTCCTGCTCTACACGTCATCGCTACCGATACTCCTGGTGCTTATCATACTAATCTAGAACCTCTCGGCGGCTTTACGAGACGTTTTGCTGAAGTGCTTCTGGAAACTACTGACCAAAGTAATTCAATTCGTCTTTTGCAAGACATCGCCCTAAACAACGAAAATAAATATCGAGTGCTTTTTACTTACGGCTCACTTTCGGCCATCGCCACTGCTGCCGACCGCTACCTGGTCGAAGGAGTGATGCCGGACAAAGCCATTGAACTTTTAATTGACGTAGCCACCAGAGCTGAGCAAAGTGGGCAGTCAGTCATCACCGCTGACTATGTTTATGGGGTGGTGAGCGAAAAGACCGGTATCCCAGTTGGACCTATTGGCGAAGGGGAACGCGACCTGCTCCTTAACCTCGAAGAAAGATTACATGAGAGAGTGGTGGGACAAAGACCGGCGCTTGAAGCGATTGCCAGAACCATGCGTCGGGCCAGGGCAGGGATTCAGTCGTCTGATAAACCAATTGGTTCATTTCTATTTCTTGGTCCCACTGGCGTTGGAAAAACTGAAACCGCCAAAGCTCTAGCTCAGGTATTTTTTGGCGATGAAAAGAAAATGCACCGCATCGACATGTCAGAATTTGGTGACGGAAATTCCTTAGCCCGGCTTATTGGCAATGGGGTAGAATCAGGAATTTTATCAGACATGCTGCGCGAACATCCTTACTCGGTTTTGCTATTAGATGAATTTGAAAAAGGCGCTCAATCGGTTCATGATATTTTCCTGCAAATTCTTGATGAGGGAATCTTTAAAGATGGCAGTGGCAATAAAGTAAATGCTCGTAACACCATCATAATTGCTACCTCAAATGCCGGTAGTCAATTAATTCTTAAAACTATTAACCAGAGACAGGACCTCAGTACTCTTAATCAAGAAATAATAAATCACATTGTCAGAGAAGGAATTTTTAGACCGGAATTATTAAATCGCTTTGATAGCAAAATTATTTTTGAACCATTGACGCTTGAGGAACAAGGACAAATTGCCAGTTTGATGCTCAAAGGGCTTTACGATCGGGTCAGAGAACAAGGATACGAGATTTCCCTCACCCATGACTTAATCGATATTTTAGTGCAAAAAGGTTACAGTCCTGAATTTGGTGCCAGACCAATGCAGCGCGTGATTCAAGATATTATTGAAGAAAAAATTGCTAAAAAAATAATTAGCGGCGAAGCAGAAAAAGGAAGCACTATTTCGCTTTCACACTCAGACTTTTCAGAGGATGAACTAGCTACTTATAGTCATTGTAAAGTTTCACCATCGTCCCAAACGGTTAGCAACAGCTAGGCTATATTTAGCAACTTATAATCGTCTAAGTACCGAGTAATGGTATAATTTCGATATGAATACTTATAAGGGTAGTTGTTTGTGTGGTTCTGTTACATATTCTTTCACTGCAGAAATTAATGATTATGGATACTGTCACTGTAGAATGTGTCGGAAAGCGAGTGGGTCTGCTCACTCAGCAAATGTAAGTATTGACAACACTACCTTCAAAACAGAAGATCCAAATCAATATATAAAAGAATATGTCTCCTCTCCAGGAACTCATCGTTTCTTTTGTTCAAATTGCGGTTCACCACTATTTTCTCAGATCGAACAAACCCCTGGTCTTGTACGTATAAGACTTGGGAGCTTAGATACATTTATGGACAAGAAAGCCGGACGACACACTTTTGTTAAAGACAAAGCGCCCTGGCATGATATCACTGGGGGGGATTGTTCAGTTTGAAGAACGGTTTCAGCAATAATAGTTCCAACTTCGTCCCAGACAGACAGCGATTATAATAAAAGCCCCAGTTACTCTGAGGCTTTTATTGTTTTCATTAGAATGGGTTACTGGCTCCACGTACTTCAAAGTGTAGGTGAGGTCCGGTTGAACGACCGGTATTACCGATTCCGCCAATTACCTCTCCTTGACTTACATAGGCTCCAACTCCGACATCGTTACGAATTAAGTGGGAGTAAAGAGTTTGAGCCCCGTTACTGTGCTTAATTACAATATATTGACCATAACCACCATTCCAACCTGAACTCTTAGAGACAATAACCTCTCCACTAGCAGCTGCCCGAACTGGCGTTCCAATAGAGCCAGCAAAGTCCACGGCATTATATCCATGAAGACCTTGAGTCTTGATGTTGCCCGGAGCAGGGTGAGATAACCAACCAGCACCTGAAATTTTTGAGCCTGAAGCTTTAGTTGGAGAAGCTCCTGGTTTAGTAACCGGGGCAGTATGAATCGCTCCGCCTGGAATTACCACCGTAGAACCTACTACCAGAGCATCACTATCAGCTAATTGGTTGTAACTGAGGATTTCGTCAACATCGCCATCATAAGTTTTAGCGATAGCCTTTACAGTATCGCCTTTTTTGACAACGTGTCGTACGCCAGCAATCGGTAAGATGATTAAAGTTTGCCCTTCTTTAATACTAGTAGCGCGCGGCAAGTCATTAGCCCATAATATAGTATTAGCGGTGACATCGTACATTTCAGCAATATGTGAAAGAGTGTCGCCAGCACGGACAGTATAAACGCGGATTTCACCAGTAGAACCTTTAGCGGAAGCAATCACATTAGCTCCAACCGGGCCGACAGAAACCAAAGCGCCATCTTCTACCATCACCTCAGCCCCGCCTCTCGCTCCTTGAGGATTAGGGTTTTGCTCAGCTGATAAAATATTAATATCCAGTGGCGAAGCACTTATAGCTGACCAGTAGGCAGACTCTTCAGGGATAACTAAACTTTCTTTATTCCAAAAAACAGCTTGTACCGAAAGTGGAACAATAACAACGAAGAGAACGAGGGCCGCTTCAAATAACCATCGTTTCTGAGAAACTAGGGAATTGTTATCTGTCCTCTGATTAGTCTGCGTTAGGTCACTTATTAAATCAGAATCGTGGTCTGTGGGTTTTATATTAAATTTATTACGGACTCACCGCCAAACAACCGCTACGGAAAAATTCTGGATGAAGTCTGAATGAAAAAGAGATCATGTAGACCTCTTTAACACACGGACTTTTCTGCTACGGCGTTAATTCTACTAGACAGAGAAATGAGCGCAATTGACGAATGCACATTTATTGTAATAATATTTTTTTTCTAAAATCGACTATATTTAAAGCCAGGAAACACTCTATTGACATAGCCTTGATAATCTTTCATATTTTGTCACTACTTCCAGCCCGACTTGTCTGTGGCTAAAGTCTGACGTCGTAGCACTTCGTGTTATAGTTGTCTCAACTTTATCTCATGCTCAGTTATCCTTATCTTGAAGGCTTAAACACCAAACAACAAGAAGCGGTGCTACATACAAATGGGCCAGTATTGGTTTTGGCCGGAGCGGGATCTGGAAAAACCCGTGTCATTACTCATCGGATTGTCCATATTATCCACCAAGGCACTGCTCCCTCTAACATTTTAGCGGTCACTTTCACCAATAAAGCAGCTAAAGAAATGCGTGAACGAGTCGAACTTTTAATAAAAAAATATCCCCCGAGCGAAAGGGCGATGGTCGATTCTTTGCCGGTCGTTACTACTTTTCATGCTTTGGGTGTGAGACTGCTTCGAGAATTTCATACCTACCTAGGCTTACCGCGCCACTTTACTATCTATGATCGAGCTGACAGTGTTCGGGCGGTTAAGGCTGCGGTCGAGAAAGGGGGCTATAATCCTAAGGAATTTGAACCAAAAAAAATCCTAGGTAAAATTTCCCGCGCTAAGGGCGATGCTATTACCGCCAGTGAGTACAAGCTCACCGCCTCATCTTTTCCTGACCAAGTAGCAGCAACTGTCTGGGAACACTATGAGTCTATTCTTAAAGCGGAGAACGCTCTTGATTTTGATGACTTGTTGATTCGTACTCTTCAACTACTAAAAAACCATCCTGAGGTCAGCTACATTCTCCAAAAACGTTATCAATATATCCACGTTGATGAATATCAAGATACCAATGCCGTACAATTTTCTCTGGCAAAAATTTTAGCGCTACCGACACAAAATATCTGTGTAGTGGGGGACATCGACCAAAATATCTACTCATGGCGCGGGGCTGATATCAAAAATGTTCTCCAATTTGAAAGAGAATTTCCGGGAGCTAAGACTATTCTCCTTGAGGAAAACTACCGTTCAACCAAAACGATAATTGCTGCCTCAAACTCCGTTATTGAAAAAAATAAAAACCGGATTCCTAAAGAGGTTTTTACCGAAAATCAACAAGGCGAAAAGATAACCCTTTATACAGCCATGACTGGCCAAGACGAAGCGGAATATATTGCTCTTAAAGCTAAAGAATTAATCGAAGCCGGAAACGCCCCGAATGATATTGCTGTTTTATATAGAACTAACTTCCAATCGCGGGTATTGGAAGAAGCCTTCCTCAATTACCAGGTATCCTATCAGCTACTCGGTACCAAGTTTTACGAACGTAAAGAAATCAAAGACGTACTTTCTTATCTACGCCTAGCTTTAAACCCTGGAAGTAACGCTGACTTAGCTCGAGTAATCAATGAGCCAGCACGAGGAATAGGGAAAGTGACAATGCTTAAAGTAATGACTGGTCAGAGGAGTGAACTTAAGGGCGCCATCTTAGAAAAAGTAGCTCGTTTTGACCAAATTATGAGTGATATTGCTGACGAAGCTCGTACCAAACCACTGTCAGAGACTTTAAAATTTATTATCAAGCGGACTGGGATTGAAACGGAGTTAAAAAAAAGTGGTACTGAGGAAGATCTTTCTCGCTTAGAGAATCTTCAAGAATTAGTGACATTGGGTAAACGCTATGACGAACTGACTCCGGAGACTGCCGTTGAAACTTTAATTGAAACTGCCGCGCTCCAAAGTGACCAAGACGAATTAAAAGATAAAACTGAACATGATGCGGTACGCCTCATGACTGTCCATGCTGCCAAAGGTCTAGAATTCCCTTATGTCTTTATCTGTGGCTTAGAAGAAGGTCTGTTTCCCCACGAAAGACTAGACGATACCGGTATTGACCATGAAGAGGAGAGGCGACTTTTTTACGTAGCCTTAACCAGAGCCGCTAAAAAAATCTTTCTCTCTTACGCCCATATCCGCACTATTTACGGAAGCCAAAGGGTAAATCTACCCTCTTCATTTTTAGATGATATTAGTAGTGAACATATTGAGATGGGGAATCCCGACTCGGGTCATACGTCCGGTTACGAAACCACTATCTTTTTTGATTAACCTAACCTTTCGGTTAACCGAAAGGTTAGGTTAATCCTTTAAAAACAGCTTGTTCTAAGGTGAATTGCTCTAAGTATTAAAATGTATTACTATATATTAATACATTAAATTAAACCTTATTATATATGTCTACTATATCTGTACCGCTTAATCCGAAGGCTGAACAAGAACTAAATGAGTTAGTGGAAATTACTGGTGCCAACCGAGTGGCAGTAATTCGCAAAGCCATAGAGCTTTATCGCGAAGAAGAGGCAGTCAATGCTGTCTTACGTGCCGAACAAGAAGTCGCCGAAGGAAAAATTCTTCGTGGCGATTTAGCTTCTATCTTAATGACTGACGGCAGTAAATAATTTATGGATGTTGCTATCACACCGCAATTTAAGCGCATGTTCAAAAAACTTGAACCTGACTTAAAGCGGGAAACGTTAGAAAAAATTGAACATTTTAAACTCAATCCAAAGCAAGATCAGCTTCGCGCCCATAAGCTGAAAGGTCGGCTCAAGGATAGATATAGTTTTTCTGTAAATTATCAGATACGTATTATCTACTGTTATCTTTCTAGTTCTGAAGTAGCTTTATTAGCAATTGGCGGACATGAGATATACAAAGACTAAGTAAGTATGGAAGAAAATTCTCCAGCAAAAACAAAATTTATTCACAAACGTTCCCTCGGACAAAATTTTTTGACGAGTGATGTGGTGCCTGGTTGGATGGTAGCTGCTGGAGAGGTCGGGTCTTCTGATACAGTGCTGGAAATCGGCCCAGGCACCGGCATGTTGACTAAAGCCTTACTCAAAACCGGAGCAAAAGTCATTGCTGTTGAGGCAGATAAGCGGGCACTTATTGAGTTAGAGCGTGATTTTGCGGCTGAAATAAAGCCAGGACGACTAACTCTACATCATGGAGACGCTAGGGAATTAACCCCAAAAGTTCTAGGATTAAAAGATCGGCAATTTAAAGTAATCGCCAATATACCCTATTATTTATCCGGTTTTCTGCTGCGTACTCTTCTTGAAAATGCCATTCAACCAAAAACTTTAGTCTTTTTAATTCAAAAAGAGTTAGCCGAAAGAATCGCTCGTTCTAAAAAAGAATCTTTACTTTCACTGTCAGTTAAGGCTTTTGGTCAACCAAAATATGTAAAGACGGTAAGTCGGGGACATTTTCAACCACCACCTAAGGTAGACTCCGCCATATTATTAATCAGTGATATTAACCAAAATCACTTTAAAAACGTCACTACAGAACATTTTTTCAACCTACTACACCTTGGACTAGGGAATAAACGTAAGCAATTACTTAGTAATTTAAGTAAACTTTATAATCGACAGGACTTGGAGTCTGTATTTGAGGAATTAAAAATCTCTCTGACAGTACGCGGGGAAGATGTACCCCTGGAAAAATGGTTAGAATTAAATCTTTCACTTCAAAATAAAATGCCGTCTTAGCTTTATTAGCTAATCAAAGCTATACGGTTCTTAAATTTAGAGAAGTCCTAAAAAGTACAAAAGATATATACACCGCTTGGAATCTGAACCTTCTTTTACTGTTATAATAAGAGGATATGGTGAACCATTCTAATTCAAAGGTTCTAGGCGCTTTTGTAGTGGGGGCAATCCTAGTGGGGGGCTCTTATCTTGCTGCAAATCTCAAACCGCCTACAGGAACTAATCCAGCCTCATTGTCAGTTACTACTGTGGAGTCGCCACTTCGAGTGCCAATTGCTGTTCAAGACTCAAATAATGACGGTATTGAAGATTGGCAAGAAGTTTTTATCTCAGATTCTCCTTTTACCAACTCTAGTACCACTGACTATCTGGCGCCAGATACCCTCACTGGGTCAATCGGTGTAAGCTTTTTTGAACAAGTTTTGAGTGCTGAAGCTTATAAAGGCATCGGTCGCTCTCGAGAGCAAATAATCGAAGATACTATTACCAAAATCAGTACCCACGCTACCGATAAGGTTTTTACAGTGAATGACCTAAACCTAAAATCAGATACTTCTGCAGCAGCAATTAAGGCTTACGCCAATGCTCACGCAGAAGCCATTATTAATAATGGTATTCCTGGCCTGCGCAATGAACTAGATGTCATCCGTGAAGTTCTAAACGGAAAAACCGAACCTGGACTACAAGAATTAGAGTTAATCAGTAAAGTTTATTTAAATACGCGTGACCAGGTACTACTTATTTCCGTGCCCAACATTCTCGCTAAAGAACATTTGGATTTAATCAACGTCTACAGTGCGCTTTATAACGACATAACCGCTATGACTAAGGTGGTTTCCGACCCAATGCTTACCTTCGTCCGCATGAAGCGTTATCAAGAGGATGTCGCTGCCCTAAAATTGTCGCTTCAAAACTTGTTCTTGGCACTAAAACCTTACACTAACGATTTTGGTAAAGATGACAAAGCTTTATTATTTACTGCTTTTAATCCGGATTTGCGTTGATAATAATATGATTAAATCCATTACATTTATTCAAAATATTTTAGTCTCGGTTTTTGTTTTTGGGTTTGTTTTTGTCAGTGTTTATGTGCCACAACCACTTAATAAGGTGGAGACCGCCGAGGCTCAGTGGGCGGTGGCAGATTTTCTTGTAGGCTTACTTCAGGGAATTGGCAATCTATACAGCGCTGCTTCTAATGCCCTGCAGAATCTTTTGGTAGAAAAGGAGATAATCTTGGACGGTATTATGTTTGCCTTAGCCAAAGCAATTGTGTCGCAGATTACCGCCAGTATTGTGAGTTGGATAAATTCGGGTTTCAGTGGTAGTCCGGTTTATATACAAGATTTGAAAACAGCATTGCTGGATGCAGCTGATCAGGAATTTGGTTACTATTTAGAAGAGCTCGGCGGGCCACTCTCGTTCATTTGTAGCCCTTTTAAGCTTGATGTTCTTATTGGTATTACAGTTGCCTTTGACAGACGACAAAATGGTGAGCCGCGAGCTGGGACCTGTACCCTAACAGGAGCGCTGGCCAACATCGAAAATTTTATTTCTGGAGACTTTGAAGCTGGTGGATGGGATGCTTGGTTCCAAATCGTGAATCAACCAGAAATCTACACCCCTTACGGGAGCTTTCTAACAGCTGAGATTCAAGGAAGGCTACGCGTAGATAAAGCTCTAGAAAGAGAGTCCACGCAACTAAATTGGGGCAAGGGTTTTATGTCAAAAAAAGAGTGCTCTGACCCCTCTTTAGGTCCTCCTTTCTGCCAAGTAGTTACACCAGGGGACACCATTGCTCAAAGCCTCAACTTTCACCTGACTGCTGGTACTCGGAGCTTAATTGAAGCTGACGAAATCAATGAAATCATCGGCGCCCTTCTTGGTCAACTAGCTCAAACTGTTATTACTGGGGCAGGGGGCCTACTTGGTGTCAGCGCTGAGGGTAGTGGCAGTGGTGGTACTGGAACATTCCTCGGAGATCTCGCGGGTGAAGGTTTCAACTTAGATAGTTTGCGTAATTCTGTCAGTGACAGTCTAGCCATAGCACAACGTTATCGCAGTGAGGCCTTACTTTATAGTGGGCTGTTAGCGGAATTTGCATCGACCACTACCAACGACCCGACCCGTCGCAGTCAGGCCTTAAGAGAGTCACAAGATATTGTCCAAAATCTAATACCAGCACTTGATAGAGTTATTACAGAACTAACAGCCTTGCTGAGTAGTATTGAGAGTGCTCCGAGTAGTCCTGATACTAACTTTATAAGGACATTAACAGAAAGATATTCAACCTTACGATCCAGACTACCTTCTACCAGCCAAGTTGATGCCTCTATCCTACAATGGCGCGGCATGATAAACCCAAGTGGATAAAATGTGACTATGAAAAAGCTCTTCACAAATAAAAAGCATCTGATACCGACGCTTTTTACTGTGTTTGGTTTGGTTCTAATACTGTTTATTCCGCAAGTTACTTTCGCCTCCACTTGGGACACGAAGCTATTAGGATATCTTTACAGCTTTGTCGTTGCCATCTTTGGAAGCCTATTGATGTTAGGTGGTTGGGCGCTGGACTATACACTTACACACTTTGTGGTGGGTTTTGGTGGGTATTACACCACAAGTGGGCTTGGAGCCGCGATTGATCTACTGTGGACTAAGATGAGAGACATATTTAATCTCACCTTTATTTTCGGTTTGGTTTACATTGGGTTTAAAATGATATTAAATAGTTCTGATAATAACGCCAAAAAAGCTTTGGGTATGCTTATTTTGGCGGCGCTGTTGGTAAACTTTAGTCTTTTTTTCACCAAGACAGTCATAGATTTTTCTAATATTGCAGCTAAACAATTTGTGCAAGATTATAAGGACCAAACAGATTTAAATAAATATGTTATTAGTCAAAAAGTAATGACAAGTCTTGGTATAACGTCAGTTATTAATACAGAAGGTATACCGGCCCATACATTAAGTTTGGGGTACATTTTTGGAACTATGTATCTATTCTTGGTTGCTGCTTTTGTTTTTGCAGCTGGTGCTATTTTGCTGATAATACGATTTATTGCTCTTAATATATATATGCTGTTGTCGCCAGCAATGTTCATTGGCTTGGTCTTCCCGGGATTTAGCGGCATCTCAAAACAATATATGACCGGATTTCTCGGTCAAGCTTTTTTTGCACCAGCTTATTTCCTGATGATCTATTTTTCTATGGAAATCATGAAGGCGATAGGTGCAGGAATGAAAGACGTCAGTTCATTAGCAAACTCAGTGAGTGGCGCAAATTCTGCAGCAGCCTTTAGAGGTTTTGAAGGACCTTTAATGTTTTTTATTGTCGCTTGTGGTTTTTTGATCGCCTCTCTCATAGTCGCAAAAAAAATAGGGGCAGTCGGTGCTGACAAGGCGGTCTCTTTGGGGCAAAAAGCGGCGGGCAAGGGGGGAAATTATACTCAAAGAGCCGGCACTAAACCCCTTTAGGGAAATGGCAATATTGTGAAAGGCGGCGTGGGATGGGGAGCTAAAAACGCATCAAACTTTGTTGGAAATCGAGTTGGAAGAGCTTTTGATAATGCTAAACAATATCAGGGAAGAGGAGGAGCAGTCGTGAGATGGGCAGCTCGTACTAATTTTGCTCAAGATACAGTTGGCACAGCTGTGAACACAATGCAAAATGCCAAGTTTGGAAATACCAGGACAGTGGAAGCCGATCGACAAATGCGTAATCGAACCGAAGAAAGCGTCAGAAGAAGAGAGGAGCTTGATGCTCGTAATGTACCGCCGCTCACACCTGCTTCAAACGCTGATCAAATAGCCGCTCGGCAAGAGGCACGACGAGTACAGCGGGCACAAGTAGGTCACATGAGTAATGAGGAGGTACTTAACTTAGCCAGAACAAATAAAGCAATGTTACTTACCCCTGAATTTGCTTCGCTGCTTTCAGACGCCCAGGTTACAGCTATAGAAAATTCAGGTATCTTAAGTACGGATGAAAATATCAACCTAAACACCCAAAGAAATACAGGAGCTTTTGCCGATATTGAAGCCACTCTGGGATCAACTGAGGCTTCACAAGAAAACCTAACAGCCACTATGGAAGAACTCAATCGAACCATGTCAACAATGTCTAATGAGCGTTTAACAGAGATGAATCAGAGTCAACTTATAAATCCAAACATAGCTTCACAATTAAGTGATGCTCAATTAACAACCTTACAACAATCTGGCACCCGCACCCCAGCACAAATTCAGGAGATCAGAAATGCGAGAAATGCTGGTTTAACTCGAATAGTCCATAATGGTTCTTTAGCAAGCTCAACATCACTTACCACAGCTGAACGCGATACCTTTAATGATCGGCAAAGAAGACGTTTATTTAGAAACGCGCAAGACGCCGGACGACTCCCTGTCGACGCTCTGGCAGATGAAGCTGCCCGCCCTTATTTAACACCACAAATTATTACTGAGTTCCTCAATAATAATCCAAGTCAGCCCGACATCGAGAGGGTACGTCAAAATGTAATGGAGTACATTACTGATCCGAGCATTACTGACAATATGACACAATCTTGGACAATATGGAGTAACACCACTGTTCAAGGTAGAAGATTTGGACTACATTCTTAAATCCTAAACTATGAAAAACATCACTGCAAAAGAATTTACTGATGCGTTAGCAAAAGCCACACCTTACCTAAAAGAACTGATGGGCTCTGATAAAATATTTAATACTGTAAAAGCAGTGCTTGATAATAAGCAGTTAAAAATCAACCCTACGGATACTCTTTTACCTTTAGGTTATTATTTACTAAGCTTAATTACCTTGGAGGAAGTATTGCAGGAATTTACAAACCTAGGAATAACCGACCAATATAACTTCTTACAGGAAGTTAAAAAAAATTTAATGGAAGACGAAAATAATATTGCAACCGAATTTGAAGATACCGAAAAATCTCTTGAATCATTAGAAAATATCCGTACCATGGCAAGTGACCAACAATCAAACACACCTCAAAATGACAGCACTTACCCAAGCCTACAAGCAGATATTCTGACCAATAAGAATGCTGTGCCGCCGGCAAAACCACCTCGCTGGGGCACGGAGAATTAAAAATTAAAAATCACCCTGAAGCCATGGGCTTCAGGGTGATTTTTAGTCCACTAGAAAAACGAATTCATGACTGCTGGCCGTGTATAATGTAAGTATGCAATTTGAGGTACCACAATTTATAGAAATTGAAGATAAAATTTTTGGTCCTTTTACCTGGCGCCAGTTTCTTTACCTTGGCGGAGGAGTGGGGATGGGAGTGGTTCTTTTTTTCACTGCCCCATTTTGGCTCTTCCTGCTTATTGGTTTGCCACTTGGAGTATTAGCTGGTGCCTTATCTTTTTATCCAGTGAACAACCGCCCTTTCTCATTTTTTCTTGAGGCAATTATTGGCTATTTTCGCCGACAAAAACTTTATCTCTGGAAAAAGAAGACACCGACTGTCCATAAGTACAATTTCACGCCGAGTCAGCTGCCACAAACATCCACTCCATTAGCCCATGCAGCGCCCAACTCCAAAAACATCACATCGCTCGCCCGTCGCTTAGAATTAGCCGCTCTGCAAAAAAAAGATCTCTAAAATATCACTATGCCTAGAACCTCATCAGCTACCCAAGACTTTGTTGCCATTAAAGACATTAGAGATAGTGTGGTTTTACTGAAAAATGGACAAATGTGTTCAGTACTACTGGCTTCATCAATTAACTTTGCCCTTAAATCACTGGATGAACAACAAGCAATTCTCCATAACTTTCAATCTTTTCTTAATACTCTGGATTTTTCGCTTCAGATTTATGTTCAATCACGCCGACTTAACATCGAGCCATACTTAGCGCTACTGGCTACCAGAAAAGACTCCCAGGACAATGACTTGATGCGAATCCAACTTCGGGAATATATTGAGTTTATTCGAACCTTTACTACTGAAGTAGATGTGATGAGTAAGAGTTTCTTTGTCATTATCCCTTATACACCCGCACCGATTAATTTTACAAAAGGCCTGACTTCATTTTTTACCCCAGGGCAAAAATCCACTCCGGAAGAATTAATGTTTGATGAATATAAGATCCAACTCGAACAAAGAGTGTCAGTTGTTGAACAAGGTTTGTCGCGACTAGGGGTACGAACAATTATGCTTAACAATGAAGATTTAGTGGAGCTGTATTACCATATTTATAATCCTACCGATCCAACCGGTTCTGCGCCCGTGGGGAATAACTAATAATTAATTATGGGACTTTTTGATTTTCTACAACCTAAGGTAAATGACCAGAATGGACAAGAATCCATTACCGATCACTTACTAACCATGACCGATGTGATTGCGCCTTCGGCTATTAGTATTAGTCCACGTAGTATTAACGTTAGCGGCATGAACGCCAGAGTACTTTACGCTGTGGCTTTCCCCCGGATTTTAAACGACGGGTGGCTAGAACCAATTCTTAATCTTGAAAAAGAACTGGATATTTCGATAGTAATACACCCAATAGATACAGCACTAACTTTAAAAAAATTCCAGAAGAAAGTGGCCGAGGTACAGAGTCAAATTAATCTCAAAGCCGAGAAAGGTGAAGTACGAGACCCGCAACTAGAAGCGGCCTTTAATAACCTCGAAGACTTACGTGACAAACTTCAACAATCGACCGAGAAGTTATTTGATGTTGGACTCTATCTCACTATTTATGGTGAAACCGAAGCGGTTTTAAACAAAGCCGAATCTGAGATAAAAGGAATTTTAGATTCTAGATTAGTTTATCTTAAACCTGCTCTCTTCCAACAAGAGCAGGGGATTCAAAGTGTCCTACCACTGGCTACCGACCAACTTATGGTCCACAATAAGTTTAATTCTTCTCCGCTGTCGAGTTTCTTTCCTTTCACCTCTTTTGACCTAACTTCTGACAATGGAATTCTCTATGGTATCAATCGACACAATTCTTCCTTGGTTTTACTTGATCGTTTTTCTTTGACCAACTATAACTCGGTTACTTTCGCTACCTCTGGCGCCGGTAAGTCTTATGCCCTTAAGCTCGAAATTCTGCGCTCACTAATGTTTGGGACTGAAGTGATTGTCCTTGACCCAGAGCGGGAATATGAATACTTAGCCGAAGCCACTGGTGGAAGATTTTTTAACATCTCTCTTTCATCAGATCATCATATCAATCCGTTTGACCTACCAGCACCACAAGCTGATGAGAGCCCGCGAGATATTTTGCGCACCCACATCATTGAGCTCATTGGCCTATTTAGACTTATGCTCGGCGGCCTTTCCCCTGAAGAGGAGACAGTTTTGGACTTAGCTATTCAGGAAACTTATGCCTTAAAAGATATCACTGGGGATTCGGACTTTAGTAATCAAGAACCGCCACTACTATC
Source organism: Minisyncoccota bacterium (assembly GCA_035324355.1). Lineage (GTDB taxonomy): Bacteria > Patescibacteriota > Minisyncoccia > Phycocordibacterales > UBA918 > OLB19. The sequence goes on along the minus strand of DAOLBU010000001.1, from coordinate 43,564 downwards.
CGACTTCGAGATGGTCTTGGCAGGGATGGATGGCAGTTCATCTCTTATTTCCCGTCTACAAAAATACACTTCCGGTACCTGGTCAGGTTTTATGAATCGACCAACAAACGTCGACATCAACCAGAAATTTGTAGTTTTCTCGATGCGAGATATGGAAGAAGAGCTAAAGACTATCGCTATGTATATCATTACCAACTTTATCTGGGGCTCGATAAGACGTCGGATTGTAAAGCGTTTATTAGTGATAGACGAAGCTTGGTGGATGATGAAGTCAGAGGATACCGCTTCATTTTTGTTTAGTCTGGCTAAAAGGGGGAGAAAATATTACTTAGGGATTGCCACCATTACTCAAGATGTGGACGACTTTTTGCGCTCCCCTTATGGAGTCCCGATGATCACCAACTCTTCATTGCAGTTTTTGATGAAACAATCCCCAACAGCAATAGATAACATTCAACGGACCTTCAACTTAACCGATGAAGAAAAATTCCTTCTGCTAGAGTCAGGAGTAGGGGAGGGAATCTTTTTTGCTGGCTTAAAACATGTGGCCGTAAAAGTAATTGCGTCTTATACCGAAGATCAAATCATTACTTCTGACCCATCACAATTACTTCAAATCAAAAAAGCTCGGGCCGAACTCCAAGCATCAAGGGTATAGTATACTGAGTAGGTTATGGCTCTTAGTCAAACTCAGTTAAATCAAGAGGGAAATCTTCGACAAAACTCATCTCGGCAACGCCAGAGAGTAGGTAACGTCAGAGTCACTCGAAATCAACGCACCAATCAAGATTGGAGCTACCTACAAAAACAACAACTACCGATAAATGCCCCTACCGACCAAATTTTTAGTGCCTCATATCAAAACCAAGGCTTACAACCACAAAATTTAAATGAACCTACTGCTGCCAATAATCCAGAGATCGAACCAACTTCTACTGTACGGGAAGGTCGGTCGCGCTTTTCTCGTATAAACTCAAAGATAGCCGAATCACCTGGCCGTTTCAGAAATAGACGTAGGCGAAGTGTTCTAAATAACCGCCTAGCACCACAAAGACTCCAAAGTACCACCACAGCTTCTATAGCAAAAAAAAGTTTAGCTAGGGCGAGGGTTACAGCGATAAATAGTACTATTACTCTTGTTGGAGGTATCTTTGGGAATTTTGTTCAGTTACCACTAGCAATCATCTTTTTAGTGAGTGCGGGTATTTATGCTCTACTAGTTAGTGGGGTGGGTGTCACAGGCAGCGTCGCTGCTTGGTGGTACAACGTTAAAGATGTTATTTACCCGCTATTTGCTATTACCGGAACAATGATGCATGTATTAGGATTATTCATGCTGCTGATGATTTACCTCGCCTACCGCTCTGCTAACCTAAAACCATTATCTGGCAGCAAGGAAATACTTAAATATGCTGCTTTTGGTATAGCTTTGTTAGGCTACAGCACACCAATACTAAGTCTTGTTCCTTGGATATTGTTAGTGATGTTGGTGGTTTGGCTGTACCCAGAATAAAGTACTCATCGAAAAATAGGCTTTGATAATTTGTTATTATACTAATGATGGCCAAATATATCGTATTAGCTTTTTGCTTTCTCTTTGCAGGCCCACTTTTCGTTCAAGCTCAAATAAGTGAGAGCGGGTTTAGTCAAACCGCTGCAATTGTAATTGAGCCAACCTATCCTGCTCCCCACAGCACTTTTAGTGCCAGCTTAGATGATTATTCCTTATCTGGTCAAACCACTTCTATTTCTTGGAAGATCAATGGTTTAACTGTTGCTGACAATAATAATCTTCGAACAATTAATCTTCAAAGTGGTGAAGTGGGCAAGACAATTACCATCGAAGCCAATATCGGACTAAATGGAAACCAAAGTATCGTTTTAAGGAAAACTGTCACACCCACTTATCTTGATATAGTCGTAGAGCCTCAAACTAGAACCCCAGCATTTTATCTTGGACGAGGATTACCTAGTATTGAAAGTCAGGTTAATCTCAAAGCTATAATAAGTGGTACTTCTATCTCTAGTAATGACTTAATTTATACTTGGCAAGTTAACGGCCAAGTGATTGGTGGCGGCCCCCTGCGTGGCCGCAGTAATGTCACTATTACTGTGCCGCGAGGAAATTCGTTCATTGTATCTTTGCGGGTTACCAAATTAAACGGCGAAGAATTAATTAAAAAAACTTTACGCCTGCCTTCAGTAGAGCCTGAGGTCTATTTTTATGAAAAAACCGCCCTTTATGGTCTTAATCCAAAAGCTCTTGATTCATTGTATTTAACTGGTAATAGCGCTACCTTAACGGCCGAACCTTATTACTTGGCTCTAGAAACCTACAACCAACCCCCGCTACTAGAATGGACCGTTGATAATAAAAAAAGTCCTGTACCAATAAATAATCCTTACGAAATTACTCTTGCTAGACCAGATAGAGAAGGAAGAGGTACTTCCCAAATTAATTTTCATATTCGAAATTTAAAGCAACTCCTCCAGGGAGCTCAGCGTCAAGTACAAGTAAATTTTTAAATTATGAAAAAACCTCTCCTCATTATTTTTGGCATTATCATCATTGTTATCTTGGCAGTAGTGTGGGGTTATCTGCTGTTCTTTGCGAAGGCGGAAGATAACGTTGATATGTTTAATAATTTAGTTAATGGAGGAGCAGTAGATAACGCTCCGCTACTAAACCTCCCAAATGAAGAGGACTTTCCAGTCAACCTGGAGCGGCCACCCCTTAGACAACTAACTACTAGACCGGTAGCTGGTTTTAATGAGGTGATTGATGATAACGGCAATCTTGAAATTTACTTTGTGGAAATGGGCACCGGGCATCTTTATAGTATTAATAGCAATAGTGGGGAGGAGAGACGACTCTCAGGCACTACCATTATCCAAGCTCGTGAGGCCTATATATCCGATGACGGTAATACTGTAGCCATTGTTAATTATAATAATACTAAAATTAAAAACTTATCCCTCCTTCGTTTAGACCGAGAAAATTCTACCTTGATTGAAGTAATTACTGATACAGTTCTAGATTTTTATCTTAAAAATAACTACTTATTCTTTACCTCGATGGAAGGGGGTAACCTAGTAGCTTATGCCTATGAGTTAGATACCTTAAATAAAAAGACAGTTTTTACGCTACCTTTTAGTGAGGCCAGAATACAATGGGGCGAGAGTATTGCTGGTCCACACTATGCTTATCCTAAAGCCAGCTATGCACTTGAGGGTTTTCTTTACAAAATTGAAGGAAGTAAGCTGACAAGACTTCCTCTAGAAGGTTTTGGCTTTTCTGCTTTAGTCGAAGAGGAAACTATCCTCTTTACCAAACTTACTGATCAAGCCCCAATGAGTTATTTTTACAATCAAAAAACTAATGAGATAAAAGCTCTCAATCAAACTTACCTCCCTGAAAAATGTCTGCTGATAGAAAACGCCCTCAATATCATGTGTCCCTACGATCCAAATATTACCCTTCCATACCAAATGCCTGACATTTGGTATCAAGGTAAATTAAGTTTTGCTGACCGACTACTTTTAATAGATTTAGTTACCGGCACAAGTAATATTTTTGTTGATATCTTGTCAGCTAGTGGACGCGAAATTGATGTGATGAGATTAAGTTACGATGCTAATTTTAAAGCATTCTTTTTTACCAACAAAAATGATAACTCTCTTTGGATGTATGAAAATAATTATTAAAAAATTATACGCCGTCAGGCATTCATTTTCTTTATTCTTAGTGGTGCTTTTTTTAGTCCTAAGTCCTACAATTTCGCTAGCACAATACCCCTCTTCAGGTGAATGTCAGGTGCCTGATTATCATCCAACTTATTGTAGTTTAATAATGGAAAGTTGTGAGCGTGAAGATAGATTTCCGGTGCCGATAAGGGATGCGGTCGGTAACATTACGAGTATCGACTGTCGTGCTGAGCCCCCTTCACCACCAACATCTCCCCCAACCCCCGCGGGACCATTTGTCCCACTAGTAGGTATCCCAGGTGTTGAAGATGACTCAGATTTAGGTACATATATTAACGCTCTTTATATACTTTCCATAAGTCTAGCGGCCCTACTTGCTGTCATTAAAATTATTGTCGCTGGTGTAAAGTGGATGATGACTGACATCGTAACTGGCAAAGAAGAGGCAAAAAAAGATATTCAGGGAGCCTTGACTGGTTTACTGATAGTTATTTCGGCAGTAGTAATCTTAACTCTAATAAACCCGAATCTCACAAACATTAATTTAGCTCTTGAAAGTGGAGCTGGGGTCCAAACACCCAGATCAATCACAGCCACTGGTTGTGAAATCCCGGTCGGTGAAGGGGGTTGCGATGTTTCAGTCACTTGGAGCACTCAAAATAATACTGCACCAAGTATCAGATACGACAATATTGAGTTTTCGACAGCTGCTGCCGGCACCAATCATAAGCTCAGACTTACAGGAAGTCGTTCCACTGTTCGTCTTTCAGTTCATGACGGCGATACTGAAGTCGCCTCTACTCCAGCTAATATTTCCTGTGCAGATGGGTCTAGTTGGAAACGTGATACTAATACCTGTGTTGCGGAGATTGGCGACGGTGGTGCCTCTGGCACTATGGTAGCTAGTAGCAATTCTTGTACTATCCCTGTAGGTGGTAACGAATGTCCTTCCAACATCACCATTACCTGGGACACTACTGACGCTACTTCACCTTTAGTTGAACATAATGGCTTTAGGGTTTCAGGACCGGGTGCTAGTGGTTCAATACAAGCAAGCGGAATTAATCCTGCAAGAAATCGATTTAACCTACGTAATAATGACAGTTTGACTGGCGCCTTACTCTCTTATGTAACCATCCAAGTCACATGTGCTGGTAACTCAACTTGGAACGGAACCTCTTGTCAATAAAAATTTGTCCGTGTATTCCTAACGGTGTTACAAAATAAACGTGGATGGCCAAGGCCATCCACGTTTATTTTGTAACTTAATTAAAATTTAATCTCGCTCAGATTACCTTACCGATGCTTCTTGATATAAATCTCTTGGATAATAGCAACTAAGTTACTCACAACAAAGTAGAGGGCGATAGCGGCTGAGATTAAATAGGCGACAAAGAAAATAATAACTGGCATGACGTAACGCATCTGGAATTGCATATTGCGACCAAAGTCAGCCTTGAAGTCTGGCGGGGCATTGGGGTCACGGGGCGCTAAGTCAGGCATCGCTAATTTAATTTGATAGTACTGTGTCACACACGCAAGTAGGGCCAAGATTAGATTACGGCCAGTAATGTCGATAAGGCCAATGAAATTCATATTAACAAAGGTAGGGGCAGCAATGAAGTTATATAAAATATCAACATTAATAGCTGGTAGTGCGATACCGCCACCTGAATAAACTGAGAAATAGAGGGCGATAAGAATCGGGATTTGGAGGAAAATTAAAAAGATACTCGCAAAGGGATTAATACCTGCCTCACGATAAATCTTTAACATCGCTTGCGCCTGCTCTTCTCTTTTATCTTTTAAGGTCTCTTTAATTTCTTTAAGTTGCGGCTCAATTTCGCGCATCACCCGCTGGGTCTTAGCCGCCTTTATCGATAAAGGTAAAAGGATAGTCTTAACTACTATCACGATCGCGATAATTGCTAGCCCAACATCGCCCCCAGGAATGACGTCAATAAAAAACACCAGTCCGTTATAAACTGGGTCAAAGAAAAATGTGTGCCAAATATAATTAAACATGGAGCTATTTTACCTTTATTTCAGCACACGTCCAACTTCTGCAAGTAGGGTAGTGTTAAAAGCTTTTTTAGTTAGTTTTGAAATCTCGGGTTTGGCAATAATGATATAAGCCCCGGTCACTTTTTTATCTTGCCTCTCTGACTCTATAATGCCGTAAAGTCGCCGCCTAATAGAGTTGCGAGTCACCGCTTTTTTAGACACTTTTTTACCTACAACCACAGACGCCAGAAAGACAGGATTAGGATGGAACACAATAGTAGTGTAAGCACCGTTTATTTTTTTTCCTTTTTTGAAGTAGTTAGTGAAACTAGCACGATCTAAACGTTCACTTTTTTTAAGCATATTAAACAATAATACTATAGTCTAACCAAAACGGGCGTTAAAATTAGGAGTTCAAAAAGCAAAAAAGCTCTTATCGAGCTTTTTTAACTGTTAGCTGGGCGCGACCTTTTCGTCGTCTGGCTTGCAGAACCTTACTTCCTGCGGTTGTGGCGCTTCGCACCAAAAAACCGTGGGTGGTTGCCCGCTTTTGCTTACTTGGTTGATAGGTTCTTTTACTCATATGGCCACCACTATACAGGATTATATTAAATATTCAAGTTCACCCCGTTAGAAACCAGAAAATAATCTTACACTAGTTAAAAGTACCATTACGGAAAATATAACTGTGTTTCTAACGGGGTAAACTTCTTATTCACAGCTTATACACAGTTGCATTTTCTGAGCTAGAAAGAGGGTAGTAATAGTATCGTTTACGTAAAATATTTTACAGTCTCTCCGATGCGAGTATAATGCTAGTTACACCTAGATTGTTTGTATCGTTATGAATCCAATATCACACCCTTCTTCCACCAACAGCATCGTTCGCACTGAACATATTGATGTTAAAAAATTATGGGACGATGCCCTGGTTAAAATTGAGCTCTCTATCACCCCGGCCAACTTTAAAACTTGGTTCCGCGACACTTACATCTTAACTCTCGAAGACGGCACAGCTACTTTGGCAGTGCCGAGTGTTTTTGTGCGCGATTGGTTACAAGACAAATTCCAATCGATGATCTTAAAGACTCTTCGAGACGTCACTCCTTATGTCCGTAGCGTGGAATATGAGGTAGTACAACGAAGTGATCGGCGTAGCGAAAGTAGTAAAACCCAAACTATCAATGCTGCTTTACCGCTTGAGGAATATTACATCAACAAGAATGATAATCTAAACCCTAAATATTCTTTTGAAAACTTCGTCATTGGACCATATAACGCACTAGCCCATGCAGCGGCTCGAACAGTAAGCGAGAAGCCGGGCATTGCTTATAATCCGCTCTTTATTTATGGAAAAACTGGACACGGTAAAACTCACTTAATTCAAGCAGTAGGTAATCAAATAAAAAAGTCAGGGAAAAAAGTTTTTTATGTTACCAGTGAACGTTTTGCCGTTGACTACTTTAATGCCCTACAGAGTGGTAGCGCTAACAGCTTTAAAGATCGCTACCGCCAATATGATGTTTTGATCATGGATGACGTTCAGTTCTTAGCGACTAAAGAAAAAACTCAAGAAGAACTCTTCCACCTTTTTAACGCCCTGCATGACACTAACAAACAAATTGTATTTTCTAGTGATACTCATCCGGCTCTTCTAGCGGGACTCGAAGAACGTCTACAGTCTCGATTCGCTCAAGGAATGATTGTCGATATTCCTGCGCCCGACCTTGAGTCTAGAGCGGCTATTTTAAAGGCTAAGGCGGCTCAAAATAGCATTAACTTAGCTGAGGATGTAGTAGAGCACTTAGCTCAAACTATCGAAGGGAATATCCGGGAACTAGAGGGGGCTCTAAACACTATCATGTGCCAATCTCAACTTCTTGGTCGCACGCTAACTCTAGAGGAAGTGAAGGCTATTATCAAAAACAGTTCTCGTCCTAGAAAAACTTTGGCAGTTTCTGATGTAGTTGATAAAGTAGCGCGTTATTTTGATATTGATCAAGCCAGTATCTATGAAAAAACTAGACGCAAAGAGATTGTGCGTCCCCGGCAAATTATCATGTATATCTTGCGTGAAGATTTCCAAGTTTCTTATCCATCAATCGGTAAGAAGTTAGGGGGAAGAGACCACACCACTGTGATCCACTCTTGTGAAAAGATAAAAACCGAACTGAAGTCCAGCACCGAGCTAGAAGAGGAGATTACGCAAATACGGATGCTCCTAAAATAACAAAAGAACACCCTACTGCGGGTGTTCTTTTGTTATTACTAAGTTAATAGGATAAACTAGATAAAGCCCCAGAATAACCGTGAATAAGTTGTGTAAAAGATAAGTTTACCTTCGGAAAATGACTGAGTTTATCCAAATAAAAAAACTGCCCATCAGCAACTGATCAAAAAATAAATCACTTTCCCCAACTTATAAAGTCTTATCAACAACTCATGATCAACTTATCATTTTTTACAAACCTGAGTCACCTATTAAATACAACATATATTTTAGATATGCACACTTCCACAACCCTAATAGTAGGGAGTAAAATAGTTTAAATATGGAAATAATAATCCCCTATACACAGCTTGTTAAAGCACTTGAGTTGGTTACAAAAATAAGCACCAAGCATGTGACCCTTCCGGTTCTTCAATGTGTGTTAATTACAGTGACTGACAAAATTACTTTTAAAGCCACTAACCTTGAACTAAGTATTGAAGTGGTTTTAAAGGGAGTGATTAAAGAAGAAGGAGTAATTGCTGTTCCTGCCATTACTCTACTTCAGAGTGTGCAACATATAAATCAAACCGATGTGGTTTTAAGAGTGGAAGAAAATGTTTTATTAATTGAAACTAGTCAAACCAACACCTCCATTAAAGCAATTAATGCTGATGAGTTTCCTAATATCCATCATTTGGAAGGAGAGGGGGTTGTATTGAATAGAGCTTTATTTGCTTTAGGGATAAAAACCACCGCTTTTGCTGCTTCACAATCTTCTATAAAGCCAGAGTTGGGGAGTGTTTATATACAACAAAAGAAAGAACATTCTCTAACTTTTGTCTCAACTGACTCCTTCCGTTTAATGGAAAAGACAGTGGCGCAAAAATCAGTTGTTTTAAAGCATTCATTTTTAGTACCACAAAAAAACGCAATTGAGTTAGCGCGAATTTGTGATTTACTCCAAAATGACCCTACTTTGGTAGTTACAGAAAACCAGTGTGCTTTAGATTTTGGTCAAGAAGGTGTCTATTTAACTTCTAGATTAGTTTCTGGCTCATTTCCTGACTACGAACAAATTATTCCTAAGGAATACGTTAGTCACGCCACTTTACTTAAAAACGATCTTCAAAATGCTTTTAAGAAAACTTCAGTTTTTCTTAATAAGTTTCTTCAAGTTTCGTTAACCTTAACCAATAAGGCGTTAACTGTTTCTTCACAAAACAATGATGTTGGGCATATTACCGATACGATGAACGCGGTGGTTAGTGGTGAAGAGTTGTCTTTAAACTTTAACCAAAATTACGTTATTGAACCACTTTCTCACATCACTGACGATAGTATTATTTTAAATTTTGCTGGAATTGGTCGACCACTCGTGATTACGGGTGCTAATGATAAATCACTGCGTTACTTAGTGATGCCGATGAATCGATAATATGCGAAAAAGTAGAGGCGAAATTGTGGCGGTTAAGGACTTATTTGTAAAATATCGACAGACCCTACAGGCGCCTCAAAAAAGTGTCGAGGTAGAGGCAATTAAAGCCATTGGTGAGGTGTTGGGGATCAGACTTGGGGAAGATCAGGTGGCTTATACGGTCAGCTCACAAACTTTACATATTAAAGCCTCAGGAATGTTTAAACAGGAGATAAAAATTAAAGAGCAAGAAATAATTAAAAACCTCAAACAAGCCTTAGGTACCAAAAGTTCTCCAAAAACTATTCTTTAGTTTTGTTCGTCATCCTCATCATTTTCCTCCTCCTCTGACATTGGGGCTGGTGGTACGTAGGCTCCATAAGTAGCATTTATCCAAGCTCGAACTCCATATTCCCAGTTATCGTATTGTGGCTCACTACTTGGGTTGGTCGGTTCTGGACCAAGAGGGTTTCTAACATCTACATAATGCAGAATATTGTGAGTATTTTGGTATAGGCCAGCTAGATTTACTTGCCCCCCGTCCTGTAGTTGGTTCATAAGAGCACTAGTGTCTACATATTCACCGCGTAAAATTGGTTTGACACCTACTCGGTTTATTAAGGGTTGGTTAAAGTTTTCTTCGGGGTATTTAGCTAAAGCAATGTCCATAAATGCTCGCCACATCGGTGTCACAATAAGACCTGATAAACCAGCGCCCATTGGATCGTTGTTGTTGTTGCCAACCCAGGTACCGACACTAACTGTAGGGGAGTAGCCCATTAGCCAGGCATCACGCATGTTGTTGGTACTACCAGTTTTTGAAGCAACTGATTTACCCGGGAAGTTTACTGCTGAGTTGGCTCCCCAAAGTGGGGTGCGGGCTACATTATCTGATAGAACATCACTGATCATTAAAGCCACATTTTTATCGAGTACTTGTTTAGTAACTACTTGATTTTCTTCAATTAAATTACCGCGACTATCTTCTATGCGGAGAATGCTCCGAGGTTCCGCTTTAAGTCCTTCGTTAGCAAAAACAGCGTATGCATAGGTCATATCGAGGAGTTTCACTTCACCACCTCCTAGTACTAAAGTGAGTCCGTAACGGGTGGGGTCGTTAAGTGTGGTGAGGCCCATATCCGCGGCGAGCTTTAAAGAGTCACGCATGCCGGCTAAATAAAGTACTTTTACGGCCGGAATATTTAGTGATTGAGCCAAGGCGTTTCTCAGGTTTACTGGACCAATAAATTTATTATTGTAATTACTCGGTGAGTAACAAGGTGAGGCTGAATCTAGACTGCTCGCCGGACAGGCTGGAGAAAATTGGGTTCTGACGTCAAAGACTACTGTGTCGGGTAAGTAACCTTTACTAAATGCGGCAGCATAAACAAAAGGCTTAATGGAAGAGCCTGGCTGTCTCTCGGCTAAGGTAATATTAAAGTTACCATCCATAGTTTCACTAAAATAATCCCGGGAGCCAACCATTACTAACAGGTCTCCAGTTTTTGGATCAGTGGCGACCAGTCCAGCATTGTCAGCTTTGAAACGCTCCTGGTTGATTTCCGCTTTTTCATAAACTATTCGCTCAGCTTCTTTTTGCAGGTCCCAGTCTAAAGTGGTGATTACCCGCAATCCTCGATCCATTAAAGCTTCTTCGCCGTATTTTTTTGCGAGATATTCCCTTATAAACATCACAAAATGAGGAGCGCGAATGCCAGTTACTGCTTGGGGCTGAAATTCAACTTCAACGGCTTTAGCGGCACTGTATTCTTCCTCGGTAATAAAATCTTTAACGAACATTCGTTCCAATACTAACTGTTGCCGTTTATTTAAAGCTTCACGATTGTTTCCGTAGGGTGAATAATAAGTTGGTAACTGTGGCAAAGCTGCTAAGTAAGCGGCTTCAGCCAAGGTGATATCACTAGCGCTTTTACCAAAAAAAGATTGTGATGCTTCTTCCACGCCGTAAATAGTTCCACCATAAGGTGATTCATTTAAATAGATACCCAAAATTTCATCCTTGGTCAGGATACGCTCAATTTTAATGGATAAAATCCACTCCTTTACTTTACGAGTCAAAGTCTTTTCTCGTTGGAGAATAGAATTTTTAATTACCTGTTGGGTAATCGTCGATCCCCCTTGTCCGCCCAGTAAATCACCCTGTTGAAAGTTGGCAATAACTGCACGCATGATAGCTAGGGGCTCGATACCAAAATGATTGTAAAATTGGTCATCTTCAATAGCGATTGTAGCGTTTTTAATATGATGAGAAATGTTTTCAAAAGGAACAATGGTACGCCGAACATCCTGATGAAGGTCGTAGAGTAAAATTTCCCCAGTGCGGTCATAAATTTTAGTAGATTGGAGAATTCGTCGTTCATCAAAGGTTGATAAATCCGGAATTTCTAAAGTAGAGACCCATAATAGAGCCACCGCCACTGAGACTGTGCCTAAAGCAAAGATGACAATAAAAACATCAATGGCCACTTCTTTAGAATTACGTTTCCACCAAGATTTTTTAAAGAGTTTCTTAAACATATTATAGTTATATATAGCCAATAGTACCATGACTTGTCTAGTCAATTTAGAAGAAATGTGTGGTAGAGTTATTTGATGAAATTGTCAGAAGAATTACAAACCAGAGGCTTCATTGCTCAATGTACTAGCGATAATTTATCCGAAATCTTTGATCAGGATAAAAGAGTTATCTACCACGGCATCGATCCTTCAGCTGATTCAGCGCACGCCGGAAACTTTGTTATTTGGATGTTACTTAAACATTTGGTTGATCAAGGACACCAACTAGTTTTTTTGGTTGGTGGTGGCACTGGGATGATTGGGGACCCTAAACCTGATGCTGAAAGAGTGCTCGCCTCTCGTGAGGAAATTGCTGGTCGAGTGGAAAAAATTAAAAACCAAGCAATTAATTTTTTTGGACAGACAAAGGTTACTTTTGTTGATAATCATGATTGGCTAGGTGGCTTGAGTTTAATCACTTTCTTGCGGGATGTTGGAAAACATTTTACTATTAGCGAACTTTTAAAAAAAGATGCAATAGCCAGACGTTTACAAAGCGAAGTGGGTTTATCTTATACTGAGTTTGCATACCCACTACTCCAAGCCTACGACTACCTAGAGCTGCATCAAAAGAGAAATGTAACTCTTCAAGTGGGCGGGTCAGATCAATGGGGAAACGTGGTTGCTGGCGTTGATTTAGTGCGACGTATTACTCAAGCAACAGTACACGGGCTGACTGTACCTTTGATTATTGATAAAGCTACCGGAAAGAAATTTGGCAAAAGTGAAGGCAATGCTGTCTGGCTTGATGGGACCAAAACCCCACCCTACGCTTTTTATCAGTTTTGGTTAAATACCCCTGATGATAGTGTGGTGGAGTTTTTGAAGTTATTTACCCTACTATCCCTAGAAGAAATTGAACGTTTAGCAAAAGCAGTAGTAGAAAAACCACAAGAGCGTGAAGCCCAAAAAGCCTTAGCCGCTGAGGTGACCAAGCTGGTGCATGGTGAAGACACTGTAACTAAAGTCCAAAAAGTAACCGAGATATTATTTGGTACAGAACCACTGACGTCTTTGTCTGAAGCCGAGCGCCAGTTTCTATTAGTGAATGCACCAAAACAAAACTTTGCACCAGGAACGGAACTAATAGAGGCTTTGGTGACCGCGAGTCTAGCTAGCAGCAAGCGGGAGGCTAAAACCTTTGTTAGTGAAGGGGCAGTAACCATCAATGGAACTAAAATTCTTAATGTTGATTATTCTTTGGACTATGAAACAGAGACTATTTTATTGGTCAGGCGGGGCAAAAAAAATGTTGCGTTATTTTTAATTAAATAAACAAAATATAAAAAAGCGACTCTCTGTAGAAGGGTCGCTTTTTTATTCTTATAGCTCATCAACATCGTCAAAAGTATCAAAATCAACATCTTCAGCGTCTTCATCTAAAATAGCTTCATCTTCATCAATTTTTTCCTCCTCCTCCTCTTCCTTTTCTAACTCTGGGGTAATCAGACCAAAGCCTTCAAGCTCATCATCAGCTACCGCCTCTTCTCCTACTTCATCAAGTAAATCTTCAGCTAAAGTAGCCTCTTCGTCATCCGGATTTTCTTCCTCTTCATCTCGATTTAAAAATATCATACATTTTTTTGTTACGCTCAGTTGTACCAAAGATAGCGAAAAAATTCAAATCACTTACCCCGAATATGGGGACTTTGACTTTTTTTACCATAATAAGCTAAGCAGGTAACCCCCACGGCAATAGCGTCGTATTCATCATCTAGAGCTTTCGGGGGAATATTACGGCATAATTTTTGCAACATGACGTTGACAGCACTTTTGTCACTTTTACCATACCCAGTAATCGCCACTTTAATTTGTTGGGGTCCTAGTTCATAAATTTCACAATTATGCTTTTGGGCGAGATAAAGAATTACTCCCCGCGCCTGAGCCACTCCAATAGCGGTCTTGACGTTTTTATTAAAGAAAAGTGTTTCGATAGCTACGCTGTCTGGAGCGTAAGACAAAATCAGCTTCTCAATCTCATCACCAATTATTAAAATACGCTGCGCTAAACTTAAATTTTTGTCGGTTGTTAAACAAGTAGAAAAATGCACCACTTCACACTGAGGAGAGTTTTCGACGACCGCTATTCCGAGCCGGTCATAACCGGGATCAATGGCTAATACTTTCATGACTACGGATTAGAGGGAGAGTCAGCACTGGTATAAACCGCTTGGACATCTGGATGGTTTTCAATTAGATCGACTAATGTAGTTAGTTTTTCACCATCGTCCTCACCAAGTGCTAGGGGTGAAGTTGGATAATAAGAGTCGTCGTGTTTATTAAAAGCCCAGCTGGCGGAACCGGGTGTTGCAATTTGGTAGCCTGCTTTTACTAGAAGATTTTTTATTTCGGGTGCGGTGCGGTTATTATTGTCAGTTATAACTACAATTAAAATAGCTACTCCACCAGGACCATAAGTTTCATATAATAATTCTTCCAAGTTAGCACTTTCGCTGCTAGTGCCTTTGGCTACAGCGCGTTCGATGTTCTCCTTAGGCATTGAATCTTTTTTAGCGCGGTCAATAATTGCTGCTAGTGCTGGTGATAAAATATCCCCATTGGCTTTTTTGGCTTCTAGAGTAATTAACCGAGAGTACCGAGAAAAAATTCGGCTTTTTTGTGAGTCAGTTGCTGCTTTTTTATGTTTGATTTTTGACCACTTATTATGACCGGACATAATTAATTAGAATTTACCTCCATTGCATACTTTTCTAAGTGGACCGAAGCCTCATTGGTGGAAATCCGGCCGCGTGGTGTTCGCTCTAAAAGCCCGAGACGAATGAGGTAAGGTTCAACAACGTCTTCAATAGTGGACTGCTCCTCTCCGGTGGCAGCCGCTATAGTATTGAGTCCGACGGGACCACCACCGAACTTATAAATAATTGCTTCCAAGACTGCTCGATCAGGTCGTCCAAGGCCAAGTGTGTCAATTTCCAGTAAGGCGAATGTCTGGCTAATAATCTCCTTCGACAAGACTCCAGTTTGCAGCTGTGCCATATCACGACAACGCTTAAGTAAATAGTTGGCCGTGCGGGGCGTAGCTCTGCAGCGTTTAGCAACGGACAACATCAGCTCAGAGCTACTGTCTACCTCTAATATTTTGGCAGAATGAGAAAGAATTTCCGCAATTTCTTCATCACTATAAAATTCTAACCGAAAAGTTCCACCCGAAAAACGAGAGCGTAGGGGAGCCGATAACATCGAGATGCGGGTCGTAGCGGCGACTAGAGTAAACGGCGGTAGGTCTAGTTGAACAGTTCGAGCTGAAGGACCTTTACCAATAATTATATCTAAAACACCAGATTCCATTGCCGGATAAAGGACCTCTTCAATCGTCTTAGAGAGACGGTGGATTTCATCTATAAAAAGAACATCTCCAGGTGACAGATTGGTAAGGATTGCTGCTAAGTCCCCAATTTTTTCAATCGCAGGACCCGAGGTGGTGCGCATGTTGGTGCCCAGAGTTTTAGCTATCAAATGAGCTAAGGTGGTCTTACCAAGACCAGGTGGTCCGTAAAGTAAAATATGCTCTGCTGCATGCCCGCGCTGTCTAGCAGCGGTGAGTAAGATACGTAAATTTTCTTTGGTTTTGGTTTGACCGATGTAGTCCTCCCAGGTTTGCGGGCGGAGAGTATGGTCTAAGTTACCATTCTCATCCTTGGCAATTAGTTTATTATTTGGCTTTTTTTCCATTAAGCCATTCTAGCAAATTTGAAAGGTTTTTTCTCTAAATAGCTCTACTGGTTTAGTAGAGAGTATCTGTTCCAAACATTAACTTCAGTAAAATAAAAACCTTTTAAACAATTTTTATAATCGTGTTATAATTAAAAAATATGAGTAATAATCCTTATACTTTTCAGGTTATTTATACGTCAGAACCAGAAGGCGGTTATACTGTGACTGTCCCTACTTTACCGGAATGTATTACCTACGGAGCCACTTTTGAAGAAGCTTCTAAGAACGTACAGGAAGCGTTACAGCTTTGTGTTGCAGAACGCCGAGCTTCGGGGGAAATGATGGCTTTTAGCTCAAATCAGCAAACTATTATTAGTTCTATCAGTGTAACTGCTTAGATTTTGCACTTATGCCAAAGCCTCTAAAACCTAAGGCACTGGTTAAAATCTTAGAAGAAAATGGTTTTATTCTAATCAGACAGCGGGGTAGCCATGCTTTGTTTAAACATGCGGACGGTCGCAGAACGACCATGCCGTTACATAATCGTGAATTACCAGTCGGAACTTTACTGGCCATTTTCAAGCAAGTCAAAATCAACTTTAACTGAATCTAAGACACCTGGGTTGACAAAAAAATATATGTGTGCTAATATAAAAAAGTATCGAGTTCTCAGGTGTCGCTGTGGCACTACCTTTTAAATTTCCAGACGATAACTCTCTAAGCAACTTGAGCACGTTGCGAGGGGTTTTGTGGCGTTCACCCTAGAGTGAGAGTGCGACAAACTTTCTTAGCGCGGTGTTCACTTTCAATGCGGAAGCTTGCTTAGAGAGTTATACTCTGGAACAAAAAGGTCAAAGAACGTTAGATAAATCGACTATAGCATACAAAAAACAAAAACAAGCTTGACCGAGCTGTTTTTTTATATCTCAGAAAAACTTAAGAAACTATATGTGAAAGGAAGGCGTCAGTATCATCAGTATCGTTTGGTTCATCTGGTACTTTTGGTTTGAGTCGAGGGATTTCAATCATGCGTTCAAGCTCGACAATAGAAGTAACGCCACTAGCCACTTTTTCCATTCCATCTTCGAGCATGGTTGGAATTCCTTGAGCTTTAGCGGCAGCAAATAAAACATGTTCACGCGGATCGTTAATGACAGTTTCTTCCACTGTTTCGTCCATCAAAATAGCTTCAAAAATTCCAACACGACCTTTATAGCCGGTATCACCACAATAACTACAGCCAACTCCTTTATATAAAGTCAGGGGCTCATTAACTGTCACCGCATCAGGGTGGCTTTTTAGTACTTCTTTAACTAAAGCCAACTCTTCACTTGAAGCGGTGTAAGCCACCTTACATTTTTCACAAAGTCGACGTACCAATCTTTGACCGAGGACGGCATTTACTGAAGTACCCAAGACGCGAGAATCTACCCCAAGATCAATTAGACGTGAAAAAGCCGCCGCCGCATTATTGGCGTGCAGGGTCGAAAACACTAAGTGTCCAGTCTGGGCTGCATGAAGGGCGGTTTCGGCCACTTCTTGATCACGAATTTCACCAATAAGAATGATATCCGGGTCTTGGCGGAGGATGGCTCGCAGACCGGAAGCGAAGGTATAATTATCGCTGACTTGCGTTTGGACAATGCCTTCAATTTTATATTCCACCGGGTTTTCGATGGTAATAATTTTTACTCCTTCTTTGTGAGCCGCCCGCAGAAAAGCATATAGCACGGTAGTTTTACCTGAACCAGTTGGACCTGTAGTTAAAATCAATCCGTTAGGTTTCTTCAGTTCCTTTTCCATTGTGGTACGTAGTCTCTGGTTCATTTCGATTTTATCTAGAGTGTAACTGGCTACTCCAGAATCCAAAAGACGCATTACCATAGATTCTCCGGATGCGCCGGGAATAATAGATGAACGCACGTCAATTTCTTGTTCGCCTAAGGTAAAAGTAAACCGGCCGTCTTGAGATTCTTTCTTTTGATTGAGAGTCATTCCGGAAATGAGTTTTAAGCGAGAGATTAAGCGATCATAAATATAGCGATCTATATCAAAAATATCTTGCAACACACCATCGAGACGATAGCGCAAGCGCACCACTGTCTTTTCTGGCTCAATATGGATATCGGAAGCTTTTAAACCAAGGGCGCCAGCTAAAATTAATTCCAAACTTTCAGTGACTCGCTTAGAGTTGTTGAGGGTGTTGATTTTACTAAAAAGTTTAGACACATCACCAGGCTCTTTAATTGATTTGGTAAAGTTTAAAATTTCATTTTCACTGATATCAAAAACTCCGTTTTTCTCGCCAGTGGATTTTACAATATCAACATAACGTTTCCAGGCATGCTCTAAACTGGCCTGCGAACACATAAAAATTTGGATGTTTTGCCGATTGTTTTGTAGCTCTTGCAGGGCTTGGAGAGTGACGGGATTGTTGGGTGTTTGGGTAGCAACCGAGAGGAGGTCGTGTTTAACATCAAAGATTACCAATTTTGCTGCGCGGGCCTTTTTTTCGGGATACAGACTAATTGCTTCTGGGTTAATGGTGTAACCATTTAAGTTGATGTATTCAAAACCATACTGTGGAGCTAAAGCTTGGACTAATTTTTCTTCCTCACTTCGCCTTAACTCGCCAAGTTGGTTGTTGGCAAATTTGTCATTAAAATTAAGCATGCTAAGAAAATTATAACACGCAGGCGGTGGCGGTTGATGATAGCTTAATTGTGATAAATTAGTACAATAAACTAATATGCCACCAAGAACTGAAATTAAAGGTTTAGCTGAATTAAGGACATTCGCCGCAAATTTATTGCGCTATTTATCTGAAAATAAAAAATCACCGACAGTGATTGCCTTGTCGGGCAACTTAGGCGCTGGTAAAACTACTTTAGTACAGCAACTAGCTTTAGAGTTGGGTATAAAAGAGACAGTCACTAGTCCCACTTTTACCATTATGAAAAGTTATGAAGTAGCAGAGCCGGAGTTGTTTCAAAAATTGATTCATATGGACGCCTACCGGATTGATTCGCTTGATGAACTTCGACCGCTTGGACTCAAGTCTATGCTCAAGGAGCCAGCAAACTTGTTTTGTATTGAGTGGGCTGAGCGAATTGCTGCTGTCTTACCAGGCGACACTATTTATCTCACTTTAAATACCATTGATGTTGATACTAGAGAGATTGTTTTTAGTTTGGAACCGGTAGTTTAGTCAGTTTGCTAAAAAAAGGTATACTAAGCTTGTGACTACTAAAAAGCCTACAAAGCAACGTTTGATTTTGCTCGATGCACATGCCATTTTGCATCGGGCTTACCACGCTTTGCCTGATTTTACTGCTCCAGATGGATCACCGACAGGGGCTTTGTATGGTGTCGTCAGTATGATTCTTAAAATCATCGAAGACTTTAAGCCAGATTATATTGTCGCTTGTTTTGATTTGCCGGAAGCAACTTATCGCCACGATGCTTTTGAAGGCTACAAAGCAAAGCGTGAAAAAACGGACGATACACTCGTGTCACAAATTATTCGTTCTCGAGATATTTTTGCTGCTTTTGGTATTCCGATTTATGAGCAGGCGGGCTTTGAAGCTGACGATCTTTTAGGAACGATTGCGCACCAAACCAAAAGCAATAAAGAACTTGAAGTGATTATTGCTTCTGGTGATATGGATACACTGCAGTGTATTGATGGCACTAGAGTGCGCGTCTATACTTTGAAAAAGGGAATTAAAGACACAATTATTTATGATGAAAAAGCGGTTAAAGAACGCTTTGGTTTTGGACCTAAACTTGTTCCCGACTATAAGGGACTACGGGGAGATACTTCAGACAATATACCTGGAATTGTGGGTATTGGTGAAAAGACCGCGACAGAACTGATTACCAACTTTGGTGATTTGGATGCTATCTACAAAAAATTAAAAAAGGATGAAGCGGCTTTTCTGAAGGTTGGAATCAAGCCCCGAATCGTCAATTTACTAAAAGAAGGAGAAGAGGAAGCGCGTTTTTCAAAGATGCTGGCCACTATTCGCGTGGACGTGCCGGTGGTGTTTAACTTAACGGAAAAAAATTGGCAGGCTGAGGCTGATATTGAAAAGATTAGTACTTTGTTTACTGAGCTCGGTTTTCGTACTTTAGGTAATCGAGTTAAGACGGCTCTTGGTATCGCCGAGGATGTTTCTGTGGGCGTATCGGTGGGCAATTTTTCTAAAGAGGCAGTTAGTCAGGCAGGGATTCTGTTGTGGCTACTTGAGAGCGAACGAACTAATCCGAGTCTTGAAGATATTATTGATTACGGTCAGGCTTATTTAAATACCAGTGACTTTAAAGAAATTTCTAAAATTCTCCTAGAAAAAGTAAATAGTGATTCAGGTCTAAAAGCCGTGTATGAAAAAATCGAACAACCACTCCAGGCGGTGGTGCAGCATATTAATAGTAATGGTATTAAGTTGGATGTTGAGTATTTGAAGCAGTTGGCTACACAGATGCATAAAGAATTAGAAACTCTGCGGCAGAGTATCTATCAGCATGCTGGCACTGAATTTAACATTAATTCACCTAAACAATTGGGAGAGGTTTTATTTGACGCTCTTGGTTTAAAACCTAAACATCAGAAAAAAACAGCTGGAGGACAACGATCGACAAAAGAGTCTGAACTCGAAAAGTTAAAAGACGAACACCCAATTATTAATGACTTGCTACGGTATCGGGAGTTACAAAAATTGGTGTCTACTTACGCTGATACTTTACCAACACAAGTCAGTGATGATGGACGGATACGAACGACTTTCCTCCAGACAGGCACCACCACCGGACGTATGGGCTCAAAAGATCCTAACCTGCAAAATATCCCGGTAAGAACCGAAGAGAGTCGGGCGATACGTCGTGGCTTTGTCGCAGAGAAGGGCTTTACTATGGTCGGGATTGATTACTCTCAGATTGAATTACGGATAGCGGCGATTTTAGCGCAGGATCAAAAATTGATTGATATCTTTAGCGCTGGAGAAGATGTTCATACTGGGGTAGCGATTAGAGTTTTTGGAGTCCAGCCTGGTGCAGTGACAAGTGAAATGCGGCGCAAAGCCAAAGTAATTAACTTCGGTATTCTTTATGGGATGGGAGTTAATGCACTTCGGGCAAATTTAGGGGATGAGACCCCCAGGGAAGAAGCCCAAGAATTTTTAAATGCCTATTTCAATACCTTCACTCGTTTGGCCGAATATCTTGAAGAGACCAAACAATATGCCCGTGATTACGGTTATACTAAAACTCTCTTTGGTCGACAGCGACATTTTCCCGGCATTCGCTCGAACGCTCCTTTTATTCGGGCGCAAGCTGAACGCATGGCCATTAATGCTCCGATTCAAGGAACTGCCGCTGATATCATGCGCGTCGCCATGAATAAAGTTTATGAATATTTAGCCAAGGAGGGGAAGTTGACTGACGTTCGGATATTACTCCAAGTACATGACGAATTAGTATTTGAAATTAAAAATGAAATGGTGGAAACAGAAGTGCCTAAGTTAGTGGATTTAATGGAGAGTGTGCTTGAGGGTTATGAAACCTACGGGGTGCCGGTTAAGGTAGATGTAGCCAC
This sequence comes from Minisyncoccota bacterium, assembly GCA_035324355.1. Classification (GTDB taxonomy): domain Bacteria; phylum Patescibacteriota; class Minisyncoccia; order Phycocordibacterales; family UBA918; genus OLB19. The sequence goes on along the minus strand of DAOLBU010000001.1, from coordinate 22,384 downwards.
TGGACCTAACTGGGCTGACTTAGTTGATCAAAAATAATATGCTTCAAGTTTACTTCGGTACTGACGCTCTTAAGGCGAAACAAAAAGCTTACCTAGCAGCCACTACTAAGCTAGGACCAGACCAAGAAATTATTTCCCTTGAAGCGGAGAATTATTTGCCGGGTACTTTACTTGGTTTATCCAGCTCCTACTCCCTTTTTGGTGGAGACTCAGTTTATTTAGTCGATGTCGGGGATAATAGTACTGAAATTTTTCAAGAATTTATTAGTGAATGTGAAGCTTTGGCGGAGTCACAAAATTTATTTATTTGTGTGGCCGGGATGTTGTTAGCGGCCGACAAAAAACCACTCACTAAACATGCCTCAGTTCTCGAAGAATATAAAAAAGATCCGACCGCGCGTTTTAATGCCTTTGGGTTGGCGGACGCTTTTGCTAGAAAAGACAAGCGTTCACTTTGGCTTTTGCTAGAGGAAGCAAAGAGAAATAACTTATCTTCCGAAGAAATCATTGGCACTCTCTGGTGGCAGCTTAAAGCACTTAGACTAGCAGAAGTGACAAAGAATGCCGCCGAAGCCGGACTAAAAGATTTTCCTTATCAAAAAGCTAAAAGAGCGTTACGGGACTTTAAACCAGGAGAAATTGAAGCCAAGGCGCGAAAATTACTGACGCTATATCATGAAGGTCACCGCGGGGAGAGTGACCTGGAGCTAGCTTTAGAGGAGTGGGTGTTAAAGGTTTAATAAAATAAGGACAGAAAACACATGCAAAACATTTGCATGTGTTTTTGAAGTCTGCTATATTAATGCAACTCATTTGCATTAATATGGATAAAGAAGCTATTACAAAAAGTCTAGACGCGTGTTTGTCGACAGATGACGAATGGATACTTGGCGTGGTTGGGTGGAGAACCCCTAATGACCCATTTGGTGAATAGTAAATATATGAGAATTGCCTTTGTTGGAAAAGGTGGGTCTGGTAAGAGTACGTTAACTACCTCATTTGCTTCATATCTCAGAACTAATACAGATAAACCTGTGGTTGTCTTTGATGCTGATCTAAATATCCATACTCCCGAATTACTGGGATTTACAGCCATTCCGTTTGAAAAACATCTTTCGCATCCTGAGACAACTAAAACAATTCAAAAGTGGCTCATAGGTGACAATGAAATTACAAAACTAGGGGCGTTCAGAAAGACCACTCCTCCGACTCGAAATTCGAACCTTCTCCTGCTTGAGAAACTAAAGAAGACACCGCTAGCTGATTTCGGCATGCATCGAGATAATCTTTCTGTGTTTGTAGTCGGTACTTATCAAGAAAATGATATTGGCGCTAGTTGCTATCATAATAATCTGGCTGTATTTGAAAGTATTTTGAATCACACTGATGATCTTAATGCCTACCTTGTTGCCGACATGGTGGCGGGAGTCGATTCGTTTGCCGGGACGCTCCATGCACAGTTCGATCTGACATGTCTCATAGTAGAGCCAACGAAGCGGAGTATAGAAGTCTATGAGAAATACAAAATCTTAGCAATGGAGGCCGGTGTCCTTGATGGACTCATGGTTATTGCCAACAAGGTAAGATCAAATGCAGACAAAGATTTTATTAACACACACATTGAATCAGAAAAAATTCTCGGCTACTTTGTTGATGATGAATATCTTCGACAGATTGATCAAACAGGCGAAGCCCTTCTCATTAAAAAATTGAACAATCATAACCAGGCATTGCTGGAGAAAATTGCAATTAAACTCGACTCATTTCCTGACGCTCGAGATAGTCGGCTCCATAAATTATGGGAACTTCATAAAAAATATGTTTCGCAACCTTTTATTACTGAGCGCTTTGGGGACCTTACAATACAAATTGATCCTCTCTTTTCATACCGTCAAGTAGAGACTTGACGAATAGTTCTTTCCAACTAAATCAAACAAGGAGTGGTCAATGACTCAGAACGTATTTCTGGGTGAGGACGCTGTGCAAGCATACCTCAATCCCGACAATCATCCGCTCCTCCCTTTAGTGGAGCTTCCACCAGACCTCAACCCATATAAAGCTAGAGGGGTTCGTATTTTCCTCAAGCTCATGCACTTCTTACCGCTCGCAAACGTAAAGTCACTTCCAGCATTCAATATGCTTGACGAAGCAAGGCGGGACGGATCTTTAACAAACGTGCATTCGCTTGTCGAAAGTTCGTCTGGCAACACGGTCCTATCACTAACTGTTCTCGCTCGGGCATTTGGTATTAAAAAAACGCTCGCTTTGGCATCAAATCAAGTTGAGCGCGGCAAGCTTCAGTTGCTTAGGCTCCTCGGAACCGACATTAGGATTGTGGAGGAGGACATCTGTCCTGATCCCAACAATCCTGTTAGTGGAGTAAATCAAGCTAAACGGATAGGAGAAGAAGAGGGCTGGCTTAATGCAGGACAGTATCATAATCTTGCGAATCCTGAGGCGCACCAGCGTTGGACGGGTCCGCAAATCTGGTCGCAGACCAACGGGAAGATTACTGTACTCGCCTCGGGACTTGGAACTACGGGAACGCTTGTCGGTACGGGAACGTACCTTAAAGCGCAGAATCCGAAAGTTCGCACTGTCGGAGTAATCCGTGAACCTAATAATCCTGTACCGGGCGTCCGTACCAAAACGCTACTTAACGAGATAGGTTTCGACTGGCCAAATGTAGCAGACAATCTGGTGCCTGTCGGTACACGTGAAGCTTATCAGACAAGTCTAGATCTATGTCGCGTCGGGTTGCTTGTTGGTCCCTCTGGAGGCTTTGCTCTAGCGGGATTACTTCAGGATCTGTCACATCAGGACGCAACTGATCTTGATCAGTTTCGTAACGAAGATGGTGAGGTGCTCGCAGTGGTAATTTCACCAGACAGTCCACTGCCGTACATCGATGAGTACTTTCGTTACCTCGGCGAGGAGGCCTTTCCAAAAATCGAGAACGAGGAGCTGCTTCGCGAGCCAATTAAGCCAAAGGAGACTATTAAACTTGAAATGTACGATGTTGGAATTGGCTCAGCTGAATGTCTTAAGTTGGCATACCAGATGCCGATTGAGGAATTGGGCAGGGCATGTCTGGAGCAAAAAGAGACCAAAGTCCTGTTTCCAGTGATAATTATTGATGTGCGTAGTCCACACGAGTTCGATGATCATCATCTTCCTGGTTCTGACCGGGTGGATTATGGCATGCTGGTCCAAGGTCTTGAGTCTGTGTTCGTTCCTGCCTTTAAACGGAGTGGTCTGAAGCCTGTCTTCGTTTGCTCGTACGGCGGTAAGAGTACAGCGCTGGCGCTCCAGGCACGACAGTTGGGGGTGGAGGCCCTAAGTCTTTTGGGAGGCACACTTGAGTGGAGTCGTCTTGGATTTCCACGCATGAAAGGAATCCATTGTTCTTCTTAGATGTAACTGGACCGATGTCGCACTTAGCGATGTCGGTCCATTTTTTATACGTTATAATGTATGTATACTAAAAAGTCTAAGCTAAAAATATTTAAGTTTCTCTAATAATAAATAATATGTGCGTCGTTTGCGGTTTACCTTCAACTCATGTCAATACAATTCAGTCCATCACTCTGGTGCCTGTTTTCTTTTTGGTCCTTTCTACATTTATTTGGTGTTGGTGGATTCTGACGAGAATGAGAATAGAAAATTATTTTCTGAATTTAGCGAGAAAGTTAAAGCGTATTTTTTTTAAAGATAAGAGTAATTGAGGAGGAGTATTGTCTTTATTATTCAACTAGATAAGTCTACATATCATGTATGATATGTAGACACTTGGTTTCGGGTGGGGTAGACGAAATATGTCTGCGCCTCGCACTAGAGCCGCTTCTGCTGCAGAGCAGTTTGTGGCCACGAATCACTAAGTATATTGGTTCGTCTTCGACTTCAAATCTACTAAGTGTTCTCGGCCCCACCTCGCGGTTTTCTTTTTTCAAAAAAGAAAACATCGCTGCGGTTCGCACACAAGCCGCACGCAACATTAGTTGCGTGCTAGAAAAAACACTAGTCTTTTAAAAGACTAGTGTTTTTTCTGCTTGTGTGCGCCCACTAGGGATCGAACCTAGGACCTTCTCCTTAAAAGGGAGCTGCTCTACCGGCTGAGCTATGGGCGCATATATTGTTTTGTCTTCGTTACGTACCCTCCTTAATAAGGGTAGAATAGCATGGGATGCTTTTCTACGCGTACCGAGGTGAGCTATGGGCGCATATATTGTTTTGTCTTCGTTACGTACCCTCCTTAATAAGG
>DAOLBU010000001.1:0-18023 GCA_035324355.1 Minisyncoccota bacterium | reverse complement strand
GTAGAATAGCATGGGATGCTTTTCTACGCGTACCGAGGTGAGCTATGGGCGCATGTGTTTGTTCCGCCTGCGTTACTTACACATAGGCATAGTAAACGCACAGTATTATTGGATTTTGGGCTACTCGTTAGAGTGGCAGCAATATACCATATTATATCGGTAAATCAAACGCAAAAATGCCGGCGCCAGTAATAAAAAGAGAACAGCCGATGCCAAAAAGTAACAAATAAGTTAGTCGATTAGGAAGATGTGGTGTTACAAACTTGTTTCGCAAAACTAACATCTTGAGTGACATAAGTATGGTGAGGAGAGCAGCAATTTGCGTATAGAAACCAACTAAAAACATTACTCCGATTACTAATTCAGTAATGATTAAAACAAAAGTATGTATTTTTCCAAAAGGAAAGAACGGTAAAACTAAAGTAGGGTGAAGAGCTTGTCTGTGCTTAAAGTGTCTCTGAGCTAGATGTATAAAAGCAAAGCCAACTATGACCCGCAAGATAAAGAAAGCCAAAAGGGCTAAAAATTGAATGGGAAATGGATTCAACATGGATTATTTGTTAGTGTAGCATGAATGAAACAAGTAATATTGGCTGACATCAGGAGTAATTATAATGTGGGGGCGATTTTTCGTACTTGCGATGGCGCTGGAGTATCTAAGGTTTATCTTACTGGATTTACTCCATCGCCCGTTGATCGTTTTGGTCGACAGGTCGGAGAAATTCATAAGACAGCCCTCGGAGCCGAAGAATTTATTCCTTGGGAGGTGGTGTCAGATATTATAGCTTTAATAAAAAAACTGAAGGCGCAAGGGGTAACAATAGTGGCGGTGGAGCAGGCAGCTAATTCAATTAAGCTACCAGATTTTGTTTTACCAGAATCAGTCGCTTATATTCTAGGCAGTGAGACAGAAGGCTTGTCTCCCGAAGTATTGGCTGCGGTAGATCAGATTTTAGAAATCCCGATGCTGGGACAAAAAGAATCCCTCAATGTCTCCGTGACAGCAGGGATTGTTTTGTATCTTGGGGTTTAAAAATAATTAAAATGCAGCGCACATTATTTTGCCATTGTACTTACGATTATGCGCGTATAATCGTAAGTACAATGGCAATTATCGGGATAGTTTTACAGTTTCGCTAACTCTTCTTTTACAACTTCAGCGTCGCTCCATGGCAGTTTACTCCCTTTAGGTCCCATGATGTATGGGTCAGTACCTTTGCCAGAGATGAGGACATGACTATTGTGAGGCGCTTTTATAAGAGCGGTCGCAATAGCTAAACGACGATCCATAATAATCTCTAATTTTTCAGGGTGAGTTATACCCTTAGCCATCTGCTCCACTATCTGCCGAGGGTTTTCATCGTAAGGGTCTTCGTTAGTTAGAATAATCTGATCACAATAACGGTCGGCAATTCCTCCCATTTCTGGCCGCTTCCAAGTGTCACGTCCGCCGCCAGTGTTACCAAGGACACAGACTTTATGGGTGTCAGGAAAGGCTTGATAAAGTTTTTCTAGTGAGTCAGTTGTATGAGCATAATCTACTACTGCGGTCACTTGTTTCTCTGCGTCTTTGCTAGTAGTAAATTGCTCTACTCGACCAGCTATTGGGGGGATGTCACGTAAGGCTTTGTCGATGGTATTAAAAGAAATATTAAGAGCCCGTGCTAAAGTAATTGCTCCTAAAATATTGTAGACATTAAATAATCCTATTAGTGGTACTCGTATAGTAGTGTCGCCAAACACTAGGCTGACACTGTCACGATGTAGAGAGTGCAATGATAGATTTTTAAGAGAGTAAGGTAATTTATACTCTACATCAAAATCCAAAAAATCAGCGCCATGTTCGTCATCAACATTGGCTACGAGATATCTTGGAACTTTTTTTGATTCCGCGACACGGTTAGCAATTGAAAGTTTGGCTTGTTTGTATTTTTCAAAAGAACCATGTGACTCGATATGTTCCGGTGTGAGGTTGGTGAAGATTAAGCCATTCAGCTCTAGGAAACGATGGCGGTATTGCCGCGCTCCCTCAGAGGTAATCTCAAGAACAGCGTGGGTACACCCAGCTGAGACAGCGTCACGCAGAAATTTTTGCACAAAAAACCGACCGGGCATGGTCATCTTAAATAAATTTCTTTTTACCTCACCAGCTATCTTAAATTGAATGGTTGAAAGGGAAGCAGTTTTATATCCTTGAGCTTCTAAAATCCGCGCCATGATTTCCGTGGTACTAGACTTACCTTTGGTTCCAGTGACGCCAATGACAATAAGTTCACGAGATGGGTGTTTATAGCAGAGGCTGGCTAAATAAGCTAAAGCGAAATGGTACGGGGGTCTAATTACATTAAGTAGGGACCGGGGTATCAAGCTCTTGAGGACGGAAAAAATATAAGCCATATAATAACAGTATACGGACAAAGTATTCTTTTGCCAAAAGTTAGCTAGTGTGTTGTTTTTTGGACTAATCTTTACAGCGCTTAGCGAATCGGTATTTCTTTTAAGACAGCCTGAATGATAGATTTTGTATCTCCTCCCTGTTCTTGTTTTTGAACGTAGTTTCTAGCGTCAGTTTGACTGTAGCCTAAGGTAATGAGGGCATCGATAGCATCAATTTGATTTGGCGATAGGAGACTATTTGGAGTAGCTTGGGTTACCTCACCTAAGTCTAGGTGGTCTAATTTTCCAGCCAGATGAGTAGTGATATTAGCCGCCATCTTTTTACTAATTCCCGATAATTTATGGAGTTGATCTGGGTCATTAGTCAGAATAGTCGATGAAAGCAAACTAGTGTCTGCCTGATTAAGTATTTGTAGAGCCGACTTTGGACCAATTTTAGGCACACTAAGTAATAATTCAAAGAAGTATAATTCTAGCTTCTCGGTAAAGCCATACAAATCAAGTGCGTTTTCACGGACGACTAAATGTGTGTGAAAAAAAACCGTATCACCGGGAACAAAGGCGGTTCTAGTGGTTGAAGTATGAATTAAGTAACCAATTTGATTAACACTTAAAACTACCCCGTTGTCTTCTAGGGATGCAATTGTACCTTCGAGGGATCTAATCATTTTTTTATTGTACTACAATTTAGGCGGTGCAGATAATCTATAGGTAAGTAAGATGTTTTTGATAGTCAGGATTTTCACCCAGAAGGGCCTCTTGATGCTTGGTGCGGAGGGTAGCGGTAATTGGGCCAAGGCTACCGTCACCAATTTTACGACCGTCAACTTCTTTAATTGGTGCGATAAAAGAGGAGGTGCCACAAGCAAATGCTTCGTCAGCCACATAGAGTTCAGTTAGATCAACGTTTCGTAGTTCACAAGGTAGATTAGCCGCTCGAGCAAATTCGAGAATAGTTTGGCGATTAATCCCCTCTAGGATGTCATTTGAGCGGTCGGGAGTAATCAGGACTCCATCTCGGACAATAAAAATATTTGCCGCGCTCAGTTCACAGACATGCCCATTAACATCCAAAAAAATACAATCATCATAGCCGCTATCTAAAGCGTCTTGTTTGGCTAAGACGGAATTAATATATGCTCCATTTACCTTAGCGCGAGAGGGAATAGCATAGTCCGGCACGCGACGCCAAGGACTAGTTTTTAGACGCATGCCATTTTGTGGCACAATCGGCGTGGCCTCATAAATAAATAGACTAAGGTTGGTCTTTAGACCGCGAGCTCTAGTGCCGGGTACTAGTTCATCAGCGTGGACGGTAGCCCGGACAAAAACCGTTTCTTTAATTTCATTAGCAGCGACCAACGCTTGGGTAGCTGCTAAAAACTTTTCTTCCGTCCAGTTTTGAGCAAAGGTATCAAGACCAATAATTTTGGCGGAGTTAATTAGTCGCCCAAAGTGTGCGGGTAAGCGGAAGATAGCTAAGCCCTTTTTGGTTAGGGTGACGGGGAAGACGGTGTAGACACTGAGGCCATAAAGTACGGCCGAGCTCGCAATGCTCAGATTAGCCTGTTCAATTGGGAGAATTTTTTGATTTAAATATGCCTGAGGATAGACTTTTGCCATAAACTCCAGATTAACACCTTTATATAACTGTGGGAATGATAAAAGAGTTGTTAGGGCCAACTACTGGACAGCTAGAGGAAGGATTTTGTTAAAAAGGTTGATTTTTTTGACTTAATACCGTATAGTGCTGACACTTTAAATTAATATTTATGCCAATCACCAAAGGAGCAGCCAAGGCTAATCGCCAATCAGAAAAAAAGCGGATCTTTAATATTCGTCGTAAGAACGTCATGACGGATGTTGTGAAAGATGTTAATAAAGCTATTGCTAGCGGAGATGCTGCTAAAGCTAAAGAAATGTTGCCAAAAGCTTATCAAGCTATTGATAAAGCAGCTAAGCGCGGAGTGATCAAAGGAAACACAGCTGCCCGCAAGAAGTCTAGACTGACTGTTCGAGTGAAGGCAACAAAAGCTGCTAGTTAAGAAAAACAAAAGAACCCCGCGCCTACGGCGCGGGGTTCTTTTTTGTCATACACCAAAATAGAGTTGCTAAAAATTTAGTGATAGTATATAGTTCGTATATGCGAACATCTGTAGGTAAGTCTACAAGGATCACTGCTACTAAGGAAGATTACATCAGAGCTATCTACATATTGAGTCAGTCTCCCGAGGGAGTAGGTGTGACAGGTATCGCTTCAAAATTAAAACTTAGTAAATCAACCGTTTCTGAAAGACTAAAAGAATTGGTGCGTGATGGCTTAGTGGTGGCTGACCCTTATGCGGCTGTAACTCTGACCGAAAAAGGTTTAGATATTGGTATTAAGTTGACTTACAAACATCGCATTATTGAAGTTTTTCTCCATCAGACATTGAAGATGAAAAAAGATTTAGTCCACAGCGAAGCGGAAAGACTAGAGCATGCTTGTAGTGATGAAGTGATCCAAAGACTAGCGAAGTTTTTGCATGATCCGGAGAGTGACCCTCATGGCTCAGCTATCCCTGAAATTAAAAATTGGAATTTAAATAAAAGTTAAAAATTAAGAAAATTATATGAAGAAAGTAATTATTGCCCTCGGTGGAGTATTTGTCGGCGCTGTTCTAGTTAGTCAGTTTAGCGTTTTTGGCGTGGCTGAAAAACAAACAGCTAATGTGGTAGATGCCGAGGCGAGTGAAAAATTAGTTGCCTTGAGCACCTTTACTATTATTGCTGATATGGTGTCTGAGGTGGGTGGAGATCGAATTGAATCAATTTCGCTCACTAAACCCGGTGCAGAAATTCACGGCTACCAACCAACTCCAGGAGACTTGGTCACTGCTTCCAGAGCTAATGTCATGTTTGAAAATGGAATGAATCTAGAACTTTGGACTGAAAAACTCCGTGCTAGTCTACCTGACATGCCGGTTGTTCGAGTAAGTGAAGGAGTGGAGGTGGTGAATATTGCTGAAGATGCTTATGCTGGAAAACCAAACCCACACGCTTGGATGTCTCCTGAACAGGGATTGATTTATGTGGAGAATATCCGTCGGGCTTTAACTGAATATGCGCCAGAACACGCTGAATATTTTGCAGCCAGAGCCGAAGCTTACTCCGATCAGATTAAAGCGGTGGACTCAAGACTGCAAACCGCGTTAGCTAATTTACCCGAAAACAACCGAGTGCTAGTTTCTTGTGAAGGTGCCTTTTCCTACCTCACCAATGACTACGGTCTAACAGAGGAATATCTTTGGGCTATCAATTCCGAATCACAAGGCTCACCGCAACAGGTGGCTAAAATTATCGAAGTGGTCAAAGCCAAAAACATTCCAGCCGTTTTCTGTGAAAGTACTGTAGAGCCACGAATTCAACAAGAAGTGGTGGCAGCTACTGGAGCGCGTTTCGGCGGTACCCTATATGTCGACTCACTTTCACCAAGTGATGGGCCAGCTTCAACCTACCTACAGCTACTTGAGCATACCGCTAATACTATAATTAGTGGACTGACTGAAAATTCATAATCCATGAAAGATATTGCCATCGCTTTAGATCGAGTAAATGTCAGGTACGGTGATAATATCGCTTTAGCGGACGCCACTCTCCAAATCCCTTATCACTCCTTTACCGGAGTGATTGGTATGAATGGTGCTGGTAAATCAACTCTCTTCAAAGCCATTATGGGATTGGTGGCTCCAACAACAGGCAGTATTACTATTTGTGGCGATGATCCAAAGACCGCTCAAAAACATGGGCATGTGGCATACGTGCCACAAAGTGAGCTGGTTGATTGGGACTTTCCAATTTCCGTTTATGAAGTAGTGATGATGGGAAGATTGGGTACTCAGAATATTTTTAAGACGGCTTCTGCTGCCGATCATGCAGCGGTGCAGCAAGGTTTGGAAAGAGTAAACATGACGACTTTTAAGGAGCGCCAGATTGGTGAACTTTCTGGTGGTCAAAAAAAGCGGGTCTTCATTGCTAGAGCCTTAGCGCAAGGAGCCGATATTTTACTTTTGGACGAACCCTTCGCTGGTTTAGACGCCACTACCGAAAAATCATTGATTGCTTTATTAATGTCTTTGCAAGAAAGTGGTAAAACTATTATTTTGGCGACTCATGATTTACTCTCACTGCCAGCGACATGTGATCATGTGGCTTTGGTAAAGTCGACCATCATTGGCTTTGGTCCAACTAAAGAAGTTTTTGTGCGCGAACTCGTCGAGAAAACTTTTGATGGCGCCCTCAATCATGTCACTTTTAAGTAAACTTATATGGATATCCTCGCTTTTTTAATTGAACCACTACAGTACGCTTTTATGGTAAAAGCGGTATTGGTCTCAACAATTGTTGGTGTTGCTTGCGCTATTCTTTCTTGCTTCTTAGTTTTAAAAGGCTGGTCGCTTCTTGGTGATGCTATTTCCCACGCGGTGTTGCCGGGAGTGGTGCTGGCTTACATGATTGGAATTCCTTTTGGTATCGGAGCTTTTGTCTTTGCGATGTTGTCGGTGGTACTCATTGGTTACATTAAAAACAATACTAAAATCAAAGAAGATGCTGTTATGGGTATCGTGTTTACCACCTTGTTTGCTTTGGGACTAGTGTTGATTTCTAAAATCATCAGCTCAGTTGACCTCACCCACGTTCTCTTTGGGGAAGTGCTGGGTATTTCCAACAGCGACGCTTGGTTTACCTTCGGTATCTTGTCGCTATCGACATTAGTAATCCTTCTCTTTAGACGAACTTTCTTAATTTTCTGTTTTGACCCCATTCATGCTCAATCGCTCGGCCTGCCAGTGCGACTAATTCACTATACTTTCCTGTCCTTGTTGGCTGTTACCATTACTGGCTCAATTCAGACTGTCGGTATAATTTTGGTAATTGCGATGTTAATTACTCCTGGCTCAACCGCTTTTTTGCTGACCAAAAAGTTTTCAACTATGTTGCAAATCGCCGTGGCGGTGAGTGTCGGAAGCTCACTCATCGGAGCGTACTCTAGTTACTACTTCAACATCACTACTGGTGGAACCATTGTCTTCGTCCAAGGCTGTATTTTCCTCAGTGTTTTCTTCTATCAAAATATTAAATCTCGTTTCGCCCCACAAATTGCTACTGTAAAAGAAGGTATCTAAAATAGGGTGTTCTCTAGGCCTTAATATTGCTACAATTGGTTTTAAGCTTCAGGCCATTAATTATGAGTGAAACTATTAGTAACAAAGTTAATACTTACCGCTTGCAGTTTGGTCTTACCCAAGAAGCTTTGGCGGAAAAAGTTGGTGTCACTAGACAGACAATAATTGCCATTGAAAAAGGAAACTATACACCATCAGTGTTATTAGCGTTAAAATTAGCCGAGGTCTTCGGTGTGACAGTAGAGGAAATTTTTAAAATTAGTTATGAATAAAACATATCTGCCTGTAGTTGTGGCCATTTTGCTAGCTTTCTTCCTTCTGGTTTTGGCTGACTTAGTGCCTTTCTGGATGCCGATGATGGGGGAGATGATGGCTTTGTTATTGGTGGTGGTCCTCTTAATTATTTGGGTTGGTTTTGTACTTCAGGAAGTGACTCATGATGAAAGAGAGGTGTTGTTAAAAATGAAGTCGGGTCGAGTAGCCTATCTGTCAGGACTCGGTGTGCTTACGCTTGGTTTAGTTGTTCAAGGTTTTAGCGAAGCGATTGATCCCTGGATTGCCATTGCTCTGGCAACTATGGTTATCTCCAAACTCCTTACGAGATTGTATTTGGAGGAACGTTAATTCTTAGACCTTATATTTCTTTTTCATCTGAACAACCGATTTTTTGATGAGTGACTTGAGGGTAGGAATATGAATATCGGCTAACTTTTTAACATAGAGACAGGAGCCTCCACTGATTTTATGAGGACCAATTTTTTTAAGCAAAGCACCATATTCACTAAATCCCGGCATGATATAAATCGTAATACCTGCAGCCCGGGGAGAAAAGGCAGTCAGTGGCCAGTCACCCTCTTGAGTTGAACGGTCAGATTTGTAACGATAACTGCCAAAGCCAATCATGCTGTTTCCCCACAAAACGGGTTTTTCTCCAGTTACCTCAGTAAAAATATTTAAAAGTGAGAGAGCGTCAGCGCGCTTCTGCTCATCCTTGATTGTTTTAAGGAAAGAAGTGACAGCAACTTTAGTGGCTTTGGTTTTGATAGCAGACATATTGACTAGTATAGCTTATGACAGATTATGGCTTTTTGCTCTCAAGGAAAAGGGAGACGCCATCAACCGCCACATAACAGTATAACTAACTATGTTATTACTTTACCTTGCAAAAGATAACAAGATTTATTATAATATCCGAATGAAAGAATTTAATTCGGGAAGTAAAGTGATTTGTGACAAAGGAAAGCCTCATGAATATGAGTACTTCTTACCTGAAAACATCAATAAGAACTTTACTATAGATAATAATAAAATCCTCGTTTCTCTCGAGGAAGCAACTCGTCTTTTGGGTGAACTTAATGCGTACGGGACACTTGTGCCAGACGTGAACTTTTTTATACAAATGCACGTCACGTCTGAAGCTGTAAGTTCATCAAAAATTGAAGGAACAAAAACTGGAATGGATGAGGCACTTCTGCCGGCGGAAGAAATTGATCCTGAAAAACGTGATGACTGGCAGGAAGTACAAAATTATATTTCCGCCATGAATCATGCTATAGAAAACCTAGTACAGTTACCAGTGTCTGCTCGGTTGATTAAAGAAACACATAGGACCTTACTCTCGGGTGTGCGCGGCGAACACAAAATGCCTGGCGAAATTCGAACCAGTCAGAATTGGATTGGAGGCGCCTCAATTAACACCGCTCACTTTATTCCACCACACCATACTCGACTGCCTGGGCTTCTTGATGACTGGGAGAAATTTTGGCACAACACCAGTAGTAACATTCCCATCTTAATTAAGGTAGCCATGTGCCACTATCAGTTTGAGACAATTCACCCGTTTCTAGATGGTAACGGTCGTATTGGAAGGCTACTTATTTTACTTCAGTTGCTGGAGCGAGGTTATTTGCAGAGTCCAGTGCTCTATATTTCTGATTTCTTTGAAACACATCGACAGTCATACTACGATTCACTCGATCGTGTTCGTAGTCACGGCGATATTGATCAATGGATATTATTCTTCTTAGAGGGTGTGATAGAAACCAGTAAAAAATCAAAAAAGACGTTTGAAAATATCATCCAACTGCGTAGTATTTTTGATCAAAAAATCATCACACTTGGAAAGCGTGCTCGCCGAGCAAGACAGCTACTTGAACGTTTATTCTCTAAACCAGTAGTGAATGTAAAAGATGTTGAAAAGTATCTGGGCGTTCAATATGCAGCTGCCAACAATTTAGTAAGTGATTTAGTTGAGATTGGAATATTACGAGAACAAACGGGGTATTCTCGTAATCGGTATTTTGCTATGGATGATTACATTAAATTGTTTAGAAAATAATATGGACACAATCACATGACAGGTTTATTTCTATAAAGCCAGGGTATAAAACACTTCCTTTGCAGAAATTTTATTTAGTAAAAATTTGTCTTTAGCGGAGGAGAGTGGTTCGTCCAGGTCCACCGACACTTAATATTTAGTTCTTACATTGTTGGACCATCAGTGTGTGAGTCGTTTGATACTTTTTCTATATATTTACTTTGTAACAGAAAAATACGGACAACACGAGCTATGGCACTAAAAAGTGCAATTACGATGATGGTAAAGATAATAATGCGAAATTCGTAACGCTTTATATCTCCAAAAAAAGTTTCCAAGACATCTCCAGCTAGATATCCAGCGGTGGTTACTATTATGGCCCAGCATATTGCTCCAAAACAATTCCATAAAAGAAATTGCTTTGCCGGAATACGAGACTTACCTATACTTAACGGTATGATATGTCGAAAGCCGTACATGAATCTCATGCTGAAGGAAATAAAGCGAGGCTTTTTTTCAACGAGGATGGTGGGTTTGTTTAGGAGGCGAGCGATTGCTGGAAAACGATCAAATAACCATACATTCTTTTTTCTCCCAAGAAAAAAGAAGGACCAATCTCCAACTAGTGCACCTAAAAAAGCGAAAAAAACTACTCCAACAAACGAAAGATATTCTTCATGAGATGACAGTCCGCCAATAAGTACAACAGACTCACCTTCAAAAATTGACCCCACGAAAACAGCAAGATATCCGTACGATTCTATGAAAGAGATAAATGATGTCATGAATAATTTAGTTGATCAAAAGCTTTTAGATTGAGTTTATGTATTACGTAGTTTAAAAGGAATTTGAAAAATGTAAAAAGATCTAGTTTGGTTTAACATTTGATTCTGTTGTTTTCTCTTGTGTCTTATCATTCGATTTTGAACAAATGGCTGCAAAACTCAGTAAAGCGGCTAGGAAAAAGGCATTTCCTAACAGTTCGATGTTCTCTTCCACAAAACTGTCCATTAGATAAAAATTGGTTTGATAGAGCCAATTTTCAGCATCCCAAGTATCCCAAATAAGTCGCAACTCTTCTCCTCCGATGCGGATAGAATATTCACGAAAGAGCTCACCCATTTTTGAGTATACATCAACATCGACAGTCATTTGAAAAGCTGTACCGACGAATGATAATCCAGCAGCGATAGCGTGGCTAATGATACCAAGTAATACATAAAGGTATGTTTTTCCGTAATCAAGAACTGAGCTTCCATATCGCCAAAACGCATAGACTGGCAAGCCGCCTAATATTACGAAAAAGATGGCTTCAAAAGCGGTGCCGTATAAACCCTGGTCGGCCTCACCGGCCGCCCATTGTATATAGCTCATAAAAATGTGACGAAGTTCCCCAGCATCTTCAAGAAGCATTAGCATCATTCCTAGACCAAATATCAACAGAAAGGCCGACAGTTTTTTATTTGCTGATGTTTTCCCGGCATAATATAGAGAGATAGCGATAGCTAGTGCCAACAATAGCCATTGAACAACTTCTGCAAAACCGCCGTCTCGACCATAGTGTTGGAAGAAGAAGGGTGTATAGGTGAAATAAAAATAAACACCTTCAGTGTTTAATAACCAATCTCGCAAGCCAAATAGATTTTTTAAATCAATAGCGTAATAGAGCACGAAAGAAAGACCGATGTAGACACTGGAAAAAACGAGAACGATTTTGGAGGCGTTAATTTTGCGATTTAGTATTTTCATAATAGTTTTGCACTATAGCATACCCTGGGCAGATTCGTAGGTAGGTTAGGTTTTCGTAGTTTCCAGGCTACAACGTAAGGTGTTGAGGGAGGGGACATGATCTGTATGGGCCTACGAATACTAAGTATTTAGTCCTGAATTAGCTTAAAAATTTTACGAACAGTGTTTACATTCCTGGCGGCAAGATTCTTATATAGCTTACTACCAATAATATCGTTCAGGCCACTTTTACTGTAATCACTTCTGAGTATATGCCAGATAATTGCACCGTGCACATAGAGAACTTCATCCACTTCACAGTTAATTGAAAGTAGTTCAAGAGAAGATTCGTCCGCATATTCATCCCAGAGAAACCAAACATCAGTTTTTTGTTTTGCGTCATTTGTCCAATGTGTTGGGATGGTGTCATGTATGTCCTTTAGTTTATTTTTATCAACGAACAAAAATTTAATTGGAAACCCAAATCTTTCGACAAAGGCTGGTTCGACCTTCTTAAGGCGAGACTGTTTACCGGAGAAAATCACATTACCTGAATTAATGTATGTCTGAACATCAAAAAACCCTAGATCTTCAAACATAGCCTTAAGCTCGAGCATCGACACTTTATTATTTCCACCGACATTAATTCCTCTAAGAAGTGCGACGTATTTCATGGGTTAAGTATAGCTGGCTTTGCGACAGGATTTCCTTTTGTATCAAAAAAGGCAGTACTTTTACCAAAACTTTTTAGCTTCCAAACGGTCTTCTTATTTTTCTGTACTCGCGGAGGGAGAGGGATTCGGTCAGGAATATTTTGCTATGCAAAATTTCACGACCCTGACTCACTCGTGGCCAAGCCACATCGTTCCGTCTTTCGAAATCCCTACGCAAGCAAAGCAGTTTGCTTGCTCTCCCTCCGCGAACAAGAAAGGCGCCAAAAGGCGCTCATTCTTGTACTCGCGGGCTGTCTCGAGCTAGAACCGTGGGCGGTCAAGGCAGGCTTGACCGATTAGCTTATATCAAGATTTCAATCTGATAGTGTCTCGTGCGCAAGAAAAAGTGACAAAAGTTACATATATTTGAGTTTTCAAAATAGTTACACTTGAGTGTCATATTTTGCTATATTTAACCTATGGGTAAACCTACTAAAACAGTTCCAGAAAAGCTTCAGACGCGACTAGACAAGCTCAGGAGTGAGTCGAGAATTACTGTTGACGCTAATACAGTCAAGATAGATAATAAGATTTTATTCAAGTACTCGAACGAAAAACTCGAATATACTAAAAACCGCTACTTTCCTTCTAAAAAGGAAGATATCAGCGAAGAAGATTTTGACACAACTATATTACTTGACCACATTACCCTGAGCCTGTTAGCCGGCTCTATCTGCAACCCGCCACGTGGAGCAGGAATTATCATTGACCAGTTTCGAAAAACAAACCAAAATCTTAATAAGATTATTATTGGCGGAAACGAAAATAAAATTGTCGGAAAGAGTCTTTTCATCACTTCTATTTTGTATAAAACTTTCCTTTCCATCAACAAGGAAGAGGCTGATGAAAAGGTATGTAAAGTAAAGAACCGTTTAGCTCCCTTTTTAGAATCTAAATATAACATTGAAGTTGAAGACTACACTTTTGAAAGAGATCCTTCACTTTTACTAGACGAACTTTTGGCAAGCAAGAGCATCACTCAGGAAGACATTGTTAAACTTACCAGTGAACTTGATTCTGGTGAACAGAACAATGTTGTTATTGATCAGCAAATTAGTAAGCAGGCGGAGTGGTTACTTGATGCAATGCAAGAAATAGTAGACAAAGAAAAGCTTACTACTCCAATCGCAAAAGAATACGGCAGAAAACTGTTTGGATTTCCAAAAGTACACACCACTGGACCTGAGGATTTAATGGAGAAAATCCTCACCAAATACGGTAAAAATATCATCTTTGGTGTTCCTTATCTATTAAACACTAATAAGTATGTTGTTTCTTCAACGGGTGTTTCCAAATCTCAGTTTGATCTTATTTTAATCAACCTTCTATCCGACATTGAAGTCGTAGAACTTAAGCGACCAGATGAATATCTATTAGAATACAATTCATCTAGAGGTAAATTTCATGCATCCAAAGATTTGAGCATGGCTGTCTCTCAAGCTGAACGTTACGTATCTGCAATTTTACGGGATAACGACTCTGAATATAAAATAGACGGAAAAACAATTCGTAAATTCGTTGAAAATGAAGTTGGTGGAACCATAACGCTCTCAGTATGTAGACCCTCTGCTCTTGTCATTATTGGAACTATTCAAAAACTTGCAAAGCCATACAAAGATTTAAGTAAGTCAATAAAAAAGAAAGTTACTAAGAAGAAGTACGAAAAGAACGCTGACCAAGCATATCAAGAACTAAAGAATTCTTATAGAAACGTAAAAATTGCTACATACACTGAGGTAATAGAGACTGCAAGATTAAGACTTCAGCAAGATTAAAGAAAATTACTCCGCCAATTTACATTTCGTAGCGTATTTATATGCAATAGTCAGAATCACTGCCACACCCAACGGAGGACATAAGTAAAATATTAGATTGAGTACATTGTACCCAAATGACAGAACATGGTTCATGATATTAACTGTAGTAGGCACAATGATGAAAAACATTAATCCTATCAACACTATCCAGACAATCTTTTTGGCATCTTGAAATGCTCTCCAGCTTCCACTTATTTGGTACAAGAATTGATAGAACTTGAGCTTATACAGCAGTGCACCCAACGTAACAAACGTGAGTGCACTGTATAACATTCTGTTGAATATAGATGGTTCTGGCACAGGAGTGATAGCTTGCCATTGATATTCCTGCCCTAATGCGAAATACCATAGAGAAAGTGACGATAAAAACACTAAAGCAAAGACTGTGCTATTCACAGTCTCGCTTATAAATTTATTAATTTCTCTTTTATACCATCTCATTAGTTACGTCCTTTAAGATACTCGTTCAGGAAAACATCAGCATAGTTATTACCCAAATATTTCATAATATTACTACCAAGAAGAACGTAAGCGCCATACAAAACCAACGTTAGAACTGAGATAGTGAACGCCGTAATGTTCTGCTCAATAAAGTGAAACAGACCGAGATTAAGTAACGAAATTACTACTGCTAAAACCGAAGCCCCAGTAAGGTTTCGTGCAAATCCATATTCGATATTATGTTGCAAAACTAAACCATTATCACCGACCGCATTTCGAATTAGTGAGATTACCTCTTTTATTCTTTGACGTGCTCCCGCTAAATCTTCAGCCTCTTCTCTTTCAGTATGAAGGTTGATGCTAAAGTCTACTGAAATCTTGGCATGAATTTGCTGAGTATGTGCGTTTGAGTAGAAATCATCTGAAAATAACAAAAAGCTTGTAGTTGGAAAGTTTTTACCTTTATTGAATATTCTATCTTCGAAGAATGGTTTTGATATCCAACGACTTGCTTGCATGAGCAAGAATATTCCAGCGACAGTGATGGTAACGTCACCCACCCAAACGTAGTCACTTACAACAGTTACAAAGTCACCTACTTTAGGGGAAATGTAATAGTGACTCAATACAAAGAAAGGTACTGATGCGAGCATCGCTGGGAATAGTCGTGCTCCTATGGTGTATCTATCGAATTTCATACGTTAAGCTTCAACATGACCATAGAAGTTATGGGAACGAGCTTGTCGTGCGGGTTCTCTTGATGGATGAACAACTGGAACTCCTTCTGAATTATCTAGAACTGTACAAGAGCGTCTATTAAATGCGTTAGTGGTCTTCTTTCTTGGATGTGTGTCACTATCTTTACCTACAGACGCCAAGGCGTATTGTGTTTTTTCATGATTTGGATCTACCTGTCTTTCCCCAAGGAATCTATCTAACACTTCAGATGAAATGTTATGCCGGCTACCATGATGTGGAATCTGAAATATTAGCGGGTTTCCAAGGGTCGATTGAAACGGTAATGTCACACCAGTACTATCACAGTAATCAGCTGCCTCAGTAAGTCCTTGTACGCCTGCATCACCTGTTAGCAATACACGAAATTCTCCAAAGTCAGCGTGCATAACAACTGAAGATTCATTTGAATTTGATGTCGGATTAGTAATAGCATCTTCAAGAGATTCTGTATTCCAACTGTCTGGAATCAAATCAACTGCTACTTCCGCAACTCTTGAAAAGACTGAACCGATGACGCTTGGCTTTTCATCCATGATTGGGGCCAGTTCGATATAGCGTTCTCTTGACGGTGTAAGAATTTTAAACAAACCAACTTGAGTATCCTGAAATGCAGGCAACACGTTCAAGTTACTAATTGTTTTTTCGAACTCAGCTAGTGTACGGAAGTTACTTTTGAGTCTACGACCAACAGCTTCGTCAGTGTAGTGCCATGGAAAGTTAACGTACACATTCTGTGCTCCCAACTCTTCAATGATTGTAGGTAACCCAGAAAGATGATTTTGATCACCGTGCGTACACACAATGTTTCTCACACCGAGACCTGGGTAATTTTCTTGTATACGTTCAACAATTTTCTCACCAGCGCCAATAGTACCGCAGTCTACGATGTCCAGAACTTTTTGACCATTAATTTCGTAAATAATTGTGATTGCGTCGCCACCAGGGCCACCTTCACCTACACAATGAAAGGCGATTTCATAAATTCGTTCATTTCCCATAATTTAGTAAATATCTGACGGGAGCACTGCTTGTACCACTCCCTGAATAATGCAGTTATCGGTTAATACGATAGGTTTGTGTTCTTTGTTGGTTGATTTAGGGCGAAGGATTACTGCGTCAGTACCTCGTTCAAAAATCTTTACCGTGGCTTCGTCATTAATGAGTGCAACGACTCTTTCTCCATTGTCAGCTGTGTCTTGCTTCCTAACCAAAAGAAGGTCACCACTATTGATACCTGCTTCATTCATAGAATCACCTGATGCTCTAAGTAAAAAGTATTTTGATCCTTTCTTAGCTAATGCTGTCGATACAGGAATGTGCGCCTGAATGTTCTCTTCTGCAAACATTGGAACTCCACAAGCAACTGCTCCAACTAACGGTACGTCTACTGTACTGATTGAGTTAGTTAGATGCGTGTTGGTCAGAATGAGACTACGATTACCCTTCACAATCAACCCCGCTTCGATAAGTCGGTCAACGACTAAGCTAGCTGAGCGAGGGGATTTACCGCCTGTCACTTCATTAATTTCTCGGAGAGACGGGCTCTCTCCATAATGGACAATCTTGTTTCGGATAAGGGCAAAAGCTTTTTTATCTTTGTCACTAAGGTTATTCATCATGTACCCATAAGTATAACATATTTTATACTTCTTATACAGTTTGTGATATACTATTTTTATGGAGTTACGTTTCAACAATCTCAAGCTTACATCGCTAGCCTTCCCCACAAGGAAGATGCGTAATAAGTCTGAGAAAAACTGGCGTAATTCCGAAGAACAAAGAGTGTCTCTAGAAATGGTAGACACCTCACTCGATGGATCAACTGGTGATGTCACTATCAAATGCAAAGTACCCGACTACTTCAATGAAGAAGTCCGCGATGGCAAGGTAGTGACGAAAGGAATTTATTTTCCTACCCAAACTGATACTGAGATTGAGGAGCTACTGGATTTTTCAGCACAACAGAAGCTTGGTGGGAAACGTTGGCAAGATGCTGACCCTATCGAACTTTTGGAAGCTGGTCTAATACAACTCTAGGGATATACAGAAATCGAGCCGCTTAATTTTTAATCCGCCTGATTTCATACAGAAAGCTTGAGCACGTCAATTTGATGTGTTGAATCTTCGTATGAAGTCGGGCTTTTTGTTTCTTTGTGTATTAACAAATAAACAGATAGCTCTATGAGTAAAAAATTAACGTGGCACACAGAAGTACGCACAGTAGATGAACTTATCCCCCAGACGATTAACCCTCGCTCTATTTCAGACAAACAGATGTCTGACCTTAAGAAGAGTCTGAAGAAATTTGGACTAGCTGAAATTCCTGCCATCGATGCTGACGGGAAGATACTGGCTGGCCATCAACGCGTAAAAGCCCTTAAGTTGCTTGGTCGAGGCAGTGAAGAAATTGATGTGCGTATTCCAAACCGAAAGCTCACTAAAGCTGAAGCTGACCAATACTTGATCTCTTCCAATAAGTTAGGTGGTGACTGGGACCTTGAAGCTCTTAAAAGTTTTGACCTAGACCTGCTCACAGAATCTGGGTTTGAAGACATTGAGCTAGCGGATTTTTGGGACAAAGACCTAGAAGCAGAAGACGATGAGTTCGACGAAGATAAAGAAGTTGAAGAAGCAAAGACCACTGACATTAAATCAGGTGATTTACTACTTCTTGGGAAGCATAAACTGCTCTGTGCAGATTGTACTG